>PATE01000062.1 GCA_002712305.1 Gemmatimonadota bacterium
GCAACACGCTCGTGGATATCGACGCGGAGCTGGTTTGCGAATACATCGAAATGACGCGTTTCCCCGTGCCCGCCGATGACCCCGCGTACAAAGTGACGGGCACCTTCGCTGGTCTATTGCGGGCGGCGGACTTTATCGGTCAACTCGGTGATCCTGACTATCTACGGAAGATCCCGGCGCTGTTTTTCGAATTCGAACAGCTGGGGACGAATCACAAGATGGGATACAAGAGTCCCACCGATATGCGGCGTGGGTTTGCCACGTTCTTCTGGAAGGAGGTCAGTCCGTACATCCAGGAGGCCAGCCGCTACCTGCAGACCACACAGGACGGCAATCAGTGGCTCGCCAATCTGCATTCGCACGTCTTCCAGGTCGAACACGCCGACGACGACTGAGTTGGGTATAGGCTCTCTCGCCGACTACGTCTGTTCTGGCCCCACCAGATACATCCCGGCCCCTCGGCGCCGCCCCCAACCAAATCGACCCGCCACATCTACTGCGTGGGCTGCGAGTTTCTCTTCATCGAAGGTGAAGCCGAGACCCGGCTCGTCGTTGAGGACGATGTTCCCGTCGACGATGGGGTGGGTATGGGTTAGAACCGCGTCCCGACCATTATCGAGGCATTCCATCATGATGTGGTTGGGAAGGGCCGCGGCCACGTGGGCGAGGAAATTGGCGGCACAGTTCATCATCGTCACCGGTGTTTCGAAGGCATGAGCGACGGCGGCAATCTGCAAAGCGCCCGTGATGCCACCCGCGCCAAGGCCGACATTCACGACGTCGATGGCACGCTCACGAAGCAGGGGTACGTATTCATCGATCGAGTGAAGATTCTCGCCTGAGGCGACAGCGGCGCGGATCCCATCGCTCACCTGGCGCAGCCCCGCCACATCCCATCGACGTGCCGGTTCCTCAATCCAGGTGATATCGTACTGCTGCTCGATGACGTGCATGTAGCGAATGGCCTGCTTGGGCGACCAGTATTCATTGACGTCGATGCACAACTCCGGTGTGCGACCCGATGCAGCCAGCGCGTCCTTCATGATGCCGATGCGGCGCAGATCGTCATCGAGGCGGAGACCACACTTGAGTTTACCCGCACAAACCCCACGCGATGCCATCCCCGCGTAGAACGTGTGGAGTTCATCGTCGGAGAGGGGAGAATCGATTCCTGAGGCATAGGCGCGAACCTGCCCCGAGGAGGCTCCGAGCGTCCTCCACAGGGGCTCCTGATTTATTCGTGCCTTCAGATCCCAAAGGGCGAGATCGAGGGCAGACACGGCGGCGGCTGATTGCCCCCTGTGGCCTCCCTTGAACACGTAGTCCACCATCTGGTTCCAGAGTCCCCGTACGCCACGAGGATCTTTGCCCATCAGGACTTGCTCGACCAGTTCGCTCACCATGGGGCCACCGCCGAAGGAGATGCCACTCAAACCTTCGTCGGTGTCGAGGAACAACGCCTCAGACGGCATGAGTCGACCGCCATCGGGATTGTTGGCGTCGCCGATGGGACGGTGCAGTTGGATCTGATAAGGTTGAGTTCGAACGCCTGTGATCTTCAATGCGGTATCAATCCAGGCGATAGATGCGGACGGCGTTATCGTGGAGCAGTTTCACCTGCTCCTCATCGGGGCGAGACGCGATGATCTGCCGCAGAGCAGTTGCCCACTCAGCATAGCTGGCACCCAGTGTGCAGACGGGCCAGTCGCCGCCGAACACGACCCGATCTGGGCCGAAGGCGTCGAGACAATGATCGACGGTTGGCGCCAATGTCTGGGCTGACCAACCTTCCTGGGCGCGGGCGACGATGCCGGAGACTTTGCACACGACGTTCTGCTTCGAGCCGAGTGTTTCCATATCCCTCAGCCACTGCGCGGCTGTGTGCGAGAAGGGATTGTCCTGCTCGATCTGCGTGTTCTGTTCGGCCACCAGATAGGGATCTGCATTGCCACAGTGATCGAGGATCAGCAGCGTGTCCGGGCAGGCCTCCGCCAGCGCCACGGCGTCGGCGATCTCGGCGGGACGAAGGCAGACGTCGAAACTCAGCCCCGCCTTCCCGAGGGCGCGCACGTCTTCGACGAATTCAGGCTGAAGGCACGTCCCCTGCGGCGTGTCGGGGCCGTGCAGGACCTGGCGGACACCGCGAATGTGGGGGGTGGCGCTGTATCGGCGGATATCCTCGCCAAATTCGTCGCTGCCCGGGCGGCCGGCGACAACGGCGGCCCGCATCACTTGCTGATCGTCGGCGCTCAAGGCGCTGACATAATCTGCCTCTTCGTAGCGTTGCTCCGGGGTAACGTCCACCTCCATGTACACGGTCCCCGTCACCTGCAAACCCTCGACGGCTGCCAGGTAGTCCTCGACGAGGAAGCTCCGATTGAGGGGGTCGACCCCGTCCACCCAGGGCAGTTGAAAGCGCGACAAATCCCACAGGTGTTGATGGGTATCAAGAATCGGATGCATCTGAGAAGTTTCTCCTATTTGAGCAACAACATCTTGCGAGTCGTCATGAAACCTCGGAAGGCCAAATCAACAGATCCTTGTCCGGCACGATAGAAGTAGATCCCCGATGCTACCGAAGCCCCGTGCTGGTCACGACCATCCCACACCAGGGGGTACGTCTCCGCGGGCTGGACGCCCAAGTTGATGACGCGCAGACGCTGACCGGCCACATCATAGATCTCGAGCTGAAGTGGTCCTGTGACGAAGTGATGAAAATCGATGGTGATCGAGATGTTGAACTGATTCGGCGCATTCTGCTCTACCATTGCGGTCAGTGGCAGGTTGAGGAACTCGACGGCCTACGGGTCTGGGTCCTCGAGGCAGCTGGTTTCAGTGCCCGGGGCTGTACCAGTCGGGCTCGCTTCTTGGCAAGGGCGCCCGGCCAGACGCCGGATGTGCCGCGGCGAGCGGCGGGGATAGGTATGCTGCTGCTGGCGACCGGGTGTTGGCGAGCATGGGCAGACATTTTCGCCAGAAGCTCTGCCGTGGCTTCATGGCGATTGGCACCGATGTCTTGTGCGACAACGAGACCTGCTGCAACGGCGACGAGCAGCACCCCCGAACGGACCTAACGTGACATGGAAAGTCCCCTGTGTTACGTGTATTCTGAGCAGAGTTTAGAGAAGCGATGCGGCGAGACCAACTCGGGGCCCAACCCGGGCTGATTCAGGCCAGTTGACGCTGCCGCCGCAACTGTCGTATCTGCACATCAGATTTTTGTGATCTCGGGCACCACAAGTACACCCGGGGTCGATCTGATTCGAATATTTCACTGCCAGTTGCGCGGAATCGATAGCACCCCGCGACGAGATCGAATGATTTTGAGTGTCGTCCGTCAATTCTTCCGACATTGCGCCAAGTTTTTGAACTGCACAACTGGCGCTAGACGGTGAGGGCTTCTGTCCCTTCATTTCGCACGAGCATGGTTGAGTTCGGTGAATCCGAGATACATCCGACGAAAAACAGGGCAAGTAGTAGCGGTTTCATTGGCTCTCTCTACAGAGAGTTAGATTTTTGTTAGACGAAAACTCTCGAGGCAATTGACCCCATCCTGAATCATTGTTTTTACTAGAGTAAAAAGTGTCTGTTCTTTTGTGATATACGAACTACATGTTCGACTATCAGAAGCTCGTCCACATCCCCCTGATCGTCAGCCAGCCCGGAATCGACGACGGCCGTCGACAGGCTCTTACGGCGACGATGGATCTGATGCCTACCGTGATGGACTGGTTTGACGCCAAGATACACGCCCACGTTCACGGGCGTTCCCTGCAGCACGTGCTCGATGGCAGTGCCGATCATCACGACGCTGTGCTCTACGGCTACTTCGGCAAGGATATCAATCTGACCGATGGTCAGTACACCTATTGCCGGCAAGCCATCGTCGACTCGACGGTCCATCATCACACGCTGATGCCCGTTGGATTTTCTGACTTTGAGGGGCGCGAGAAACTGGCCTCGGCTGAACTTGGCGTCTTTCTCGAGAACGCTCACGACGTCACCCACCTGCGTTTTCCCGTCAAGAGTCGTCGTCATCGGGATGCAGTGGACTCCAACCTGATCTATGATATACAGACCGATCCGCAGCAGCAGTCGCTCGTGAAGGACGATGCCCTTGAGGCACGGCTGGCTCAGCAGATGCGGTCACTACTGAAACGTTTCGACGCACCGCCGTGTCAATACGAACGCATGGGGCTGTAGCCTCAAACCACAGGAGCTTCTCATGTATCGAGTCGGGGTTATCGGTTGCCGAGGCATCGGCGTACGGCACGCAGCGGGGATTGCCATGTTCAACGACCCGGACAGAGCGGCAGTGGTGGCCGCCTGCGATCTGGTCACGGACGAGATCGACGCCTTCAAGGGTGAGTTTCCTGACACCGAGATCACAGGTTACACCGACCATCGGCAGATGCTGGAAAAGGAAAACCTGGATATCGTCACCGTCGCCACCTCCGACCATGCCCACACGGCACTCGTCGTCGACGCTGCCGAGGCAGGTGCAAAGGGGATCTTCTGCGAGAAACCCCTGGCTACGACGGTGGAAGATGCCGCGGCCATGGTCGCCGCATGTGAGCGTCATGGGGTGGTCATCTCTGTCGATCATACACGTCGGTGGACGCCGATCTGGCGCCATGGTAAGGAACTGGTCGACGCCGGAGAGATCGGGCAGGTGCAATACGTGATCGGCGCGCTGAGAGGTCCCCGGGCGATGCTGTATCGCAATGGAACCCACTGTATCGATTCCACGTGTTGGTTTGCCGGTGGTCGCCCTGTGTGGGTGACGGGAGACTTGGAAGAGGGGTACGACGACTATACCGAGTATGCAGGTGATGGAGGGCACGTTCCTGCCACAGAGCCTGGAGCCAATGCCTACATCAAGTTCGACAATGGTGTCGGTGGGTTTTATGTGGGAGGGTCCAAGAAGACACCAGAGCCGAAGTTCGGCACAGAGGTTGTGGGCAGCAGCGGTCGACTGATCATCGACAGCAACGAGTCGGCCACCCTCTACCGGGGCACCGAAGCCGAAGTCATCCCGGCGCCCGAATGGCCCGTGAGTGGCATCGAGGCCGGCGTTCAGGATCTGGTGCAGAACCTGGAACAAGGCGGCACGGAGTCGATCTCTACAGGACGTGACGGGCAGGCCGTAGTCGAGGTGATCGCTGCCATCCTCGCTTCTCACCAGGCAGGACATGCGCCGATTCAGATCCCGCAAGCGCGGTAGGAGCCATCGATGACCGAATCGTTTCGTGTAGACCGCCATGTGGACACGAAGGTCCCCATGCGGGACGGTGTTCAGCTGTCGGCAGATCTCTTTCTACCCCGTGGCGCGGGTCCTCGCCCAACGGTTCTGATGCGCACACCCTACAGCAACAGCCTCGAGGCCACGATCGAGAAGGGGCAACGGCTGGCCGATGGTGGATACAACTGTGTCATCATGGACTGCCGCGGACGCTGGGACTCGGAGGGGGAGTATGTCCCTTTTCTCAACGAGGGGGTCGACGGATTCGACACGCAGGAGTGGATCGGGCAGCAGCCCTGGAGTGATGGGACGATCGGCACCGCTGGCGCCTCGTATCTGGGGACCACGCAGTGGCGTCCTGCCCCGTTGGGGAGTTCCTATCTCAAGTGCATCGTTCCAAGGGTGATCTGTACCGACTACTACTCTGGTCTGCTGTATCCGGGGGGTGCCCTGCAGTTGAATGTGGCTATGACCTGGGGGATGCGAACCCATGGACGCACAGGTCAGGACATCGAGTTCCATAACTGGACGCAAGCGTTTCGGCATCTGCCGATCCGTGACATCGACCAGTCAGGTGGTCGAGATCTGCCCTTCTGGCGCGATTGGATCGACCACCCCAGCTACGACGACTACTGGTCGCCCATGGACGACGAGCAGAGGTGGGATCAGATCAAGGTGCCGGCGTTGAATATGGGCGGTTGGTTCGACCTGTATGCCAACCAGACCTTCACGAACTTCAATGGGCTGCGACTGCACGGTGGATCCGAGCTCGCCCGGCAGAGCCAACTCATCATCGGTCCATGGCCTCATGCGTTGAGTATGTCGACACGCACAGGTGATATCGACTTCGGTCAGCAATCCCTCTACGATCTGGAGGCCCTCGAACTGCGCTGGTTCGATCGCTGGCTGCGGGGCATCGACAATGGCATCGAGAGGGAATCACCTCTGCGTCTGTTTATCATGGGAGCCAACCGGTGGCAGGATGAAGACGAATGGCCCCTGGCGCGCACAGACTGGCAACGGTGGTTCCTGCACTCGGAGGGACAGGCAAACTCTGTCATTGGTGATGGTCGGCTGAGTCTCGAATCACCGGCAGCAGAGGCGGCCGATCAATTCGTCTACGATCCAGACTACCCGGTGCAGACACTGGGTGGAAACAACTGCTGCTCGCCGCACGTGGTACCCTGGGGACCCCACGACCAGAGGCCGGCAGAGATGCGAGGCGATGTCCTCTGCTACACAAGCGACCCGCTGGCGGGGGATCTGCAGGTGATCGGGCCCATCGAGGTGGTTCTGTTCGCCGCCACCGACGGTCTGGATACAGACTGGACGGCCAAACTCGTGGACGTGTTCCCGAATGGTTATGCCATGAATCTGTGTGACGGGATTGTCAGGGCGCGATACCGGGAAAGCCGTGAGACACCGTCTTTGTTGGAAGCGGGTACGATCTACGAATACCGCATCGAAGTGGGTGTCACAGGGAACGTCTTCCAGGTTGGGCATCGTCTCCGACTGGAGATTTCGTCCTCCAACTTCCCGCGCTTCGACCGGAATCCGAACACCGGCAACACGTACGGTGTCGATGCGCAACTACGCGTGGCCCACCAGACCGTCCATCACAGCGCCGACCATCCCTCTCACGTGCGGATTCCGGTGATCCCCGCGTAGGCCCCCATGCACGGGGGCCGCTACATCCACCACAACTGTTCCCAGCGATTGCCTCCCGTATTCGCCTGGGGCGCACCTGGTGTTGAGCGGCCCTCCACCACGTACCTGGTCAGCAACTGCTGGAGTCGCTCCACGACCTCCGGGTGCTGGTCCTGGACATTGCTGCGTTCCCCAATGTCTGCTTCCAGATCGTAGAGCTGAATCGGTGGCAGCCCCCGGCTCTCTTCGCCCGGTCGGGGATAACTCCAACCGCCTGACCCCGGACACATCTCCAGTTTCCAGCGACCAGCGCGGATGGAGAACGAACCGTCCACGGAGTGATGGACGGTGGCCTCCCTCAGGCTTGTGTCGAGGGGTTCACCCTGCCAGAGGGGCAGGTTGCTGACGCTGTCCTCTCCCGCATCATCGGGCAGGGGGTCTCCCAGGATGTCGGCGACGGTAGCAAGCAGATCGACGAGGCAGACGGTCTGCTCACAAAGGGAGCCCGGTTCGATCTGCTCCGGCCACCGAATCAGCAGGGGAATCCGATGGCCACCCTCGTAGATATCGGCTTTGTGGCCGCGAAAGACGTAGCTGGGTTTGTGCCCCACCGCATCGAGCTCTTCGAAGTCCGCCATCGGTGAACAGCCATTGTCGGAGGCAAAGATGAGGATCGTGTTATCGGCGATTCCATGCTGTTCAAGTTTGGCCATCATCTGCCCGACGACGTCGTCAACCATGAGACAGAAGTCACCATACTCGTTCGTGCCCGACGCGCCCTGAAAGGATTCGCTGGGCAGGATCGGTGTGTGTGGCGCCGGCAATGGGAAGTAGAGGAAGAAGGGCTCGCCGGCGTGATCATCGACGAAATCGAGAGCCTCCTCCGCTAACCGGGGCAGGACTTCCTCATGTTCGAAGTCGGTGGAGATCGGACCTTCGCGCCAGAACTGCTTGCCCTTGCGCTCCTCGATGCGCCGGTCTGGGGCCATCGTCGGCCGATCGTCATCGATGTAGAGGTAGGGGGGAATGTCGAGGGAGGCCGCAATGCCGAAGAACCGATCAAAGCCGACCGTTGTTGGTCCGCGACTGATCGGCTGCGATAGGTCCACATCCTCTTCCGACAGGTCCCCATCCGGTTCAGGGTGACGCCGACACCAATCCCATCCCAGGTGCCACTTGCCGACACAACCCGTCGAATAGCCGCGCTCGCCAAGATACGAAGCGACGGTCATGCGATCTGGTTCGATCACGGGGGGCGACCAACTCCAGGCGACGCCGCGCTTCATCCAGGATCGCCAATTGTATCGTCCCGTCAGGATACCATACCGAGAAGGGGTACAGACGGCGGAGGTGGCATGGGCGTCGGAGAATCGCATCCCTCCCGCGGCCATTGTGTCCAGGTGGTGGGTACGAATCTTGGACGTCTCGTTGAGGCACGACAGATCACCGTAGCCCATGTCATCGGCTAGGATGTATACGATGTTGGGTTTGCTCACCGGGTCTCCTCGCAGGTCTCCTCGTTTGGGATTCGAAGATAGACCCCCCCTCCTGACTCGGCGAATGGGCGCCGAGGCCTACCGACAGCAGGCTGAGAATCGATAAAAGACGCCAGTTTTGGTTGGCGCCTTCGTTTCGTACCTTCAGCCCTGAGGAGCGCTACGCATGACTGAGTCGGCCCTGCTGCCTGATACGAATACGATCGCCCTTTGGATGCTGGTCGCGATTACGATCGTGATTGCGGCCAAGGTTGTGACGGGCGTCCTGTTGGGTCAGCGACGCAAGGAGATCTACAAGATCCGCGAAA
The DNA here is from genome assembly GCA_002712305.1 of Gemmatimonadota bacterium. Lineage (GTDB taxonomy): Bacteria > Latescibacterota > UBA2968 > UBA8231 > UBA8231 > UBA12574. Next base: position 8,694 of record PATE01000062.1, read on the forward strand.
AGTTGTTCGTCACGCGGCAGGAAAGACCTCCACCACCAGATCGAGATTACAAAGGCAGATCTTGCGGCTCACGAAGCTGAGGAGGTAGGCGATGAGGAGGAAACCGACCGCGGCGATCCGACGATCCCCGCTCACATGCGCCTGCGGGAAGAAGGACTGTTCGAGTAGGGGCGGTTGGTTCCAACTCGACGCTAATCCCAACTAACAAGAGCATCGGATGAATGAGACTGAGACCTACCTCTTCGACCTGCAGGGGTACCTCGTCGTACCGCAGGTCCTGACCGAGGCCGAGGTCGCCCTCTGTAACGAAGCCATCGATCATCACGCCGACCAGATCAACGAGCGCGTCGGCGATCTGTCGCTCTCCAGCGATTCATCGACGCTGCAGGGGATTACCGGCCGTGGTGATCTGGGCGGGCTGCTCGGTTGGGATCCGCCGTGGCGGGATCCCTTTCGCTCGATGTTGTGTCATCCTCGTCTGGTTCCTTACCTGCATGCCATTCTCGGCAAGGGTTACCGCCTCGATCACAATGCGGGGCTGATTTCGATGCGCAAAGGCACAGAGGGACACACCTTTCACGGCTCCTCCGGTCCTGGTTTCGACCCGAACCAGTACTACATCTGGCAGAACGGTCGCATGCACAACGGCCTCACTGTCGTCGCCTGGCAACTGGCCGATGTCAACCCAGGGGATGGTGGACTCATCGTGATCCCCGGTAGTCACAAGGGCAACGTTTCCTGCCCGACCCCCATCCGCAAATGGGAAGCTCACCATGACATCGTGAAACACGTGACCTGCAAAGCAGGGGATGTCGTCATCTTCACCGAGGCGGTCACGCACGGAACGATTCCCTGGACGGCGGATCACGATCGTCGATCGGTGCTCTTTCGCATGTCCCCGGCCAACGTCGCCTACGCCCGCGGATATGACCCATGGCCAGAGCATATGCTTGTGGGGATGACGCCGGCGCAACGAGCAGTGGTCGAGCCACCTTACCATCCACGACTTGACCGGCCGTCGCTGGACGACGAGGGCAACGTAGCGGGCGGTTCTTGACCCGTTCGCTTTCCTATGGCCGATGTCTTGAAGGCTGACCCTCTGAGGGGGGTTTCCCGATCCTGGCCACCTGTTTCGACGGGCAGGGCTCGATCGACTACGGCAGTCAGGAGCGGTTGATCGAATTCTGTATCGAGGCGGGGACGCACGGTCTGGTCGCTTTGGCCAACGCGTCTGAGGGGCACCTGCTGTCGGAGGAAGAGAAGCAGCAACTGCAGCAGTTCGTCGTTCAGCGTGTCGCTGGCCGGGTACCGGTGATTGTCACTGTGAATCATCCCTCTCCGATTGTCGCGGCCCGGGCCAGTCGGTTCGCCGAGGAGACGGGCGCCAGCGCGATCATGTCTCTGCCGCTTTTCTCTGGCCGATGGCGGGCGGGACTGGACGAAATCTCAGCCTACTACGATCAGCTCGACCAGGCTGTATCGATTCCCCTCGTTCTGCAAGACCACGTTCTCAGTGACATTCAATTGACGACGGACTACCTCGTGGGGCTGTCGCAGGCCTGTGAGCATCTGACCCACATCAAGCTCGAGTCGGGCAACATTATCCACAAAGCGCGCAATTTATCCACAAAGTACGCAATTTCGCCCCGCCTTGGGTTTATCGCTCGCGGGGGTCTTTGGTGGCAACAGTGGAATCTTCCTGCCCGAAGAGATCGAAGCCGGATGCTGCGGCACCATGCCAGCTTGCTACATGCCAGATGTCTTCCGGCGGACATGGGACCTGATCGAAGCCAGCCAGTTCGATGAGGCGATGGATTTTTTCGCACCCTTTTCGAGACTCGCTGCGTATGAGAAATAGGTGTGCAATCGATGTGTCTGGAAGACGCTGCTTGTCGAACGGGGTGTGATCGAGTCAGACTTCGTAAGAGAGCCTGTTCCGGCCTTCGCCACGGATTGGCAGAAGCAGCAACTGTTGCGTGTCGCGGGACAAGCAGGTCTGTTTGACCTCACGAGGGGTTGATATACTTCGACCACTCGACGAGTGGTTTCACTGAGCAGGGCAAATAAGTGCCTACAGGAGATGTCAGGATCGTGCTACCCAATCAGTTGAGTGAGCAGCAGTGGAAGACGTTCCAGGAGCAGGGGTATGTGCACCTGGGCAAGGTCGATGCCGTCGAACTCGCCGCCCTGCAGCAGCGCATCGACGACATCATGATGGGCACAGCCGACATCGACTACGACCGGATGATGATGCAGTTGGATCGAGCCGACGGGCCTGGTTCGAAGCCCGGCCCCCAGTCGCCAGGCCACAAGGAAGCGAGTCTCAACTACCGCAAGATCCAGGATCTGGAAATGGATCCGCTGTTTCTGTCCTATCTGCAGAAGCCACTCTACCGTGAGATTTGCGAACGCGCCTACGGCACCCAGACAGATGTGGCCTGTCTTCGTGCCATGTTCATGAACAAGCCCTCCGGTCTTGGGTCTTATCTCGTGTGGCACCAGGATCGGTGGACGAATCTGGATCGCGACCCAAAGATCACAATCTGGACCGCCCTGGATCCGGCCACGAAGGAAAACGGCTGCGTGCAGGTCATTCCCGGTTCACACGACAAGCTCCTGAATCCCGATCACGGATCAGGATTTCTCAGCGACGAGATGGTGGAGGAAGTCTCCAAACGAGAGGATTCGATCTATCTCGAACTGGAGGCCGGTGAGGTCGTCCTGTTGCACAACTGGCTGCTGCATACATCTGATGTGAATCGTTCGAAGCAGTCGCGACGCGCCTTCAGTGTCTGCTATATGGAGGCTGCCACCGTCGCCAACAATGACGCGACCTATCCCGTCGTGTTCGGTCAGGGCGCTCTGACTGTTGCCTGAGGTGGTTGGCTCACGTGGCAGTTTCTTATCAAGAAGGCCGATCGTGAGGACGTGTTAGAGGGCGAGGAGGATGCCCACGCGGGGGCTTCGGCCTGAATACGTCTAAATCAGGCCAACCATAGACCCGATCGCAAAACAGACCCGATCACAATACAGGGGTCTAGATGGCCCAGTATTTCCACAGATCTTCGGGGACGTCGTATTTCATCTCCTCTCGATCTGCATGGTGCCAGCGTGAGAACACGGCCTGACGCGGTCTCGATCGAACATTCGTCGATCCTGTGTGGCACAGGAAGCAGTGCCACAAGATGAGGTCCCCTGCCTGCCCGGTGAATTCGACAGGATCTGTCGGTGATCTATCACTGAACATCCCCCATTTCCGGTCCTCCCAGTCATCGCGCTCGGTGAAGCTGCCGGCCAGCTGATCGGGAAACTCATGGAAGAAATCGTGCACGCCGTGATGACTCTTCGGCCAATAGACGAATCCACCGCCCTGCTCTTCCACGGGTTCCAGATACGTTGTGGCGCCGAGCATGAACCCTCCGCTCCATCCTCCCGGGCCATATCCATCGATGTGTCCCGCTTCGGGCATCTGCCAATTCGCACGAGTTGACTTTGGCCACTGAACGAGCATGGATCCGCCACCACCGGTGAAGGATCCGCCGCCGATCTGATCCACGATGACCTGCATCTCTGGCAGTTCGCCCAGGCGAGGGCTTACAGAAAAATCCCCGATGACATACTCGTCGGGCCACGTGGTCGAGTCCTGGGCATCGGCGTCGATGTGAGCCCAGAACTGCTCGTGCCAGGAAGCGATCTGCTCGGCTTCGACGAAACCGGGCAGAATGAGATAGGCGTTGTCTTTGAAGGACTCAAGCTGTTCGGGCGTGAGCACGGATCATCCTTGGATGGCTGCGATTTTGTGGTGGCGCCGGCAGGAGTGCCGGCGCCGCGCAGGAAGATAATCCGGGTGTGATTTCAGGTCGACCGGTGGGACCATGGAAGACCAATGCAGACAGCAAGCGTCTCAGGTCAGGATCAGGCTGCCGGGCGGCGTCCTCGTCCGAATTTCGCCGCCCTGTTTACGGTCTTGCTGCTGATCGAATTCTTCGAGGCCGGCGTCGATGGGGATTCGGTGGTGGTGCTGGTCGGGTTGCCATTGTGCCTCGACGCTCCGCGCTGCGGTTTGCCGGATTCATCGCTACGCGACGACCCATGGCGGGCACCATTGGGGCGATTGCCCGACGGTGAATTCTTCGCTGTCGCCGCCTGTTTGTTTCCACGACCCCGGCGTCGCGAACGGTTTCCATCGCTGCGACCGTTGCCGGAGGCACGATCGCTGTTGGGGCGACGATTCGACGAGCCACTCGATCGGGTCGTCGCACCGGACTTACTCGCGCGCAGTGTGGCGATCCGATCGGAGTGAAAGCGGTGGTCATCGGCAGACTCCAATTCGATGCCGGTCAGACGTTCAATGGCACGAACGTAGGGCAGTTCGTCTTCCTCGCAGAAAGACATGGCAACACCTTCAGCGCCGGCACGGGCGGTTCGTCCAATCCTGTGCACGTAGGACTCGGGCTCGTTGGGAATCTCGAAATTGATCACGTGGGTGATGTCATCCACGTCGATGCCGCGAGCGACGATGTCCGTCGCCACCAGGACTCGGACTCGGCCTGCATCGAAATCGCCCAGAGCTCGCTGACGAGCACCCTGGCTCTTGTTGGAGTGGATGGCGTCTGCACTGATCCCACTCTTCACCAGATCGCGCGCGACCCGGTTGGCCCTGTGTTTGGTGCGGGTGAAGACGATGGCACGATCGATGTCCTGTTCTTTCAGCACTTCGGCCAGCAAGGCACGTTTGTTCGTCTTTTCTACGAATAGCACCTGTTGCTCGATGTTGTCGGCCACCGCCGAGGTGGGGGCTACGGCGACGCGAGTTGGATCGTGTAGCATCTCGTTGGCCAGCTGGGTGATTTCCTTGGGCAACGTCGCCGAGGCGAGGAAGGTCTGCCGCTTTGCAGGAAGAGAAGACACGATGCGTCGCACATCGCGAATGAATCCCATGTCCAACATTCGATCCGCTTCATCGAGGACTGCGATTTCCACCGCGTCGAGTCGAACCTCGCCCTGACCCATCAGGTCGAGCAAGCGACCGGGGGTGGCGACCAGAATCTGTGGTTTGCGCCGCAACTTGGCGATTTGGGGGCCCGCTGCAACGCCGCCGACAATGACGGTACTCTTCAGCGGAAGATGACGACCGTACGCTTCGAGATTCTCTTGAATCTGCAGAGCCAGTTCGCGCGTAGGTGTCAGAATGAGGGCACGCAGGTTCTTGCCACGTGCGGGAGTTTCATGCAGATGCTGAAGCATCGGCAGCGTAAAAGCAGCTGTCTTGCCGGTACCCGTCTGGGCTGTGGCGAGAATGTCCCGGCCTGCAAGGGCATCGGGAATCGCGTCACGTTGAATCGGCGAAGGTGTGGTGTAGCCCTCATCGTCAAGGGCACGCAGAAGCTGCGGGATGAGCGCCAGGCACTCGAAGGTTGTTTCCGTATCCATGAAATCCTGTCAGGAATGGTAAAAAGAGACTACCCGAGACTCGTTGCGGCTCTCGTCCGGGTGTCAGGTGCGGAGGCACTCTTGGACAGGCACGGATACTGAGAAATACGCTGAAATCTTGGGGGGATATACATACTGAGGCTTTATGCAAGCTAACCGAGAATTCCCGAATTCGCAATGTATAAGCTGCCATGATGTTTTGCTCTGGGTGGTGAACACCATTTCTTACGCGAGCAGAAAACGTCTCAATCCTGCAAGAGAGAAGGGAAGTATGAGCTCCGAACTACCCGATCTACACGCCAAGTATGGTCTGACAAACATCATCAATGCCTGTGGGAAGATGACGCACCTCGGTGGTGCCATCGTATTGCCAGAGATTCGCCCCCAGGTGTCATCCAGTCTCGGTCACTTTTTCGACCTGGATGAGATTCAAACACGCGCCGGTGAAACGATTGCGAAGGCCTTTGGCGCCGAGTGGGGTTGCGTGACTGCCTGTACCGGTGCCGGCATTGCCCTGTCCGTCGCCGCCTGCATGACGGGGAAGGACGCCGGCCGCGTCGCCCAATTGCCTGACACGACAGGAATGAAGAATCGCGTTGTCCTGCAGAAGGGCCATGCCGTCAATTTCGGCGCCCCGGTCACACAGATGTGCAGACTCGCCGGTGCCAGTGTCGTGGAGATTGGGACCGTGAATGGGTCGACGGAGGTTCATTTACGACATGCCATCGACGACAATACGGCAGCTGTCGTCTTTGTCGTTTCGCACCACACCACACGCTTTGGCAGCATTCCCCTCACACGCGTGGTCGAGATCGCCCACGAATCAGGGGTACCGGTGATCGTGGATGGGGCGGCGCAGTCCTTCGTGATGGCGAAGATCATCGCCGCCGGTGCCGACTTGGCCATCTGCTCCGGGCACAAGTTTCTGTGTGGAACGACGGCCGGTGTCGTCGCCGGTCGCCGCGAACTGGTGGAAGCCGTGTATGCACAGAATCGTGGGGTCGGCCGACCGATGAAAGTTGGAAAGGAGGGGATCTTTGGAGTTCTCGCGTCACTAGAGACCCGAATGGCGACCGACATCGATCAGTGGCAGGCGCAGCAGGACGCCAAGCGGGACCGCATCCATGAGCGACTCAGGGGGATCGACGGGGTAGGTCTGGACGTAGAAAACGATCCCAACGGCAATCCCTTCAGCCGTGCGCAGATTCGCATCGACCCGACGCGCGCCAGGATTTCAGCGGCTGTTGTGGCCTCCGCACTGGAAGCGGGGAATCCGTCGATCAGAGTGCGCGCACATCATGTGGACGAAGGATGGTTCACCGTCGATGCCAACGAGTTGACCGGCGACGACGTCGAACTGGTCTGCGACCGAATGCTGGATGTGCTCCAGGCGTCGCCCGAGGAAAAGGCAAGGCTCACGAAGATGTACGGAGGAGGGAGGGAAGGCGTGCCCGAGTTCAGTTGGCTCAGCTGAGAGGGAACCAGCCACCACATCAGCATAACAAGCACCTCTGACCATACGTCGACGGCTCAGCTGGTTGCGCCTTGACGAAGATGCGTTCGCCCTGATTCAGGCGCTTCCAGGCCGACTCCTGCATTTCTTGTCGAGCAGATCTCGATTCAGGATCCGTCGTACATCACTTTCGGTGAGAATCGACGGAGCATCCGTGCCGGGGCGGTGTAACTGGAAGGGCATGCGTCGCCTTCGTCGGGTTTCTGATCGTAACCACGGCCAGTCTAACCGGTCGACAAGCAGGGAGCCAACTACAACTCGATGTTGGTCTCCACAGCCTCGTCCGAGTCTAGTGACGGCTGTCGGCGGCGGTAAGCGATGGCGCCTACGACCCCCATCAGTACGAGCAATCCCACACCCATCCAGGGGCCATGCTGCCGGGCCAGTTCGAGCCCTTCGGCGCCGAATTGCATGCCCAGATAGCCACCCATTCCATACCGCATTGTGCGTCCGATGAATGTGCTCAGAACAAGAGGCACGGGACGCATACCGAAGACGCCGGCGCAGAGAATGAACAGTTTTGTGGGGTAGGGCGGGGGCGCCATGACAGCGAGTAAGATGACCCAGGGCCCATGCAGGCTCAGACGGCGTCGAATGGATTCGATCCGCTGTTCAGAGAATCTGCGAAGGGTCACACGACCACTTCGTCGACCCACGCCATACAGGAACAGGCATCCGATTGTGGACCCCACCGCCGCGATCAAGGTGAGGATGGCGACGGAGGTCATGCTGTCGGTCACGGAGGCCTGGAGTACGAGCAGCACATCCGGACCCCCACCGGTAGGGATTCCTGCGGAATCGGCGACCGACAGCAGGGCCAGACCCACCGAGCCGGCCGCCTTGGCAAGTAGCTGCACCCATACGATGAAGTCCGGGGGTGTCACTGACGGTCAGAACAAGAAAAGCCCCCGGCAATGCCGGGGGCTGTCCTTGCAGAGAAAGTCATTCGATCGTGAGTCGAGTTCAGGCGCCCGCGGTACTCGTCGGACAAGAGGCTGCCTTGTCCACGGGGCAGGAGGCCGCTGCCGTCTCGTCCAGAGGACAGACGCTGGGGCAGGTCTCACCGCTATCACTGGCGACACTGGCATAGAGTTCGGTTGCACCCATGCCCAGCACACCGGCGACGGCGAGACCCAGGAATGCGGCCACGATCGACTTGCGGATATTTGTCATGTGTTGGTCCTCCTCACAGATACTGGTTGCCACCGATAATGGCGGATCCCAGAGAAAAGGTCAAGTCCAGAGGCCAAGTCCAACGGTCAAGGGGAATCGATCGAGGCATTCACTCCATCGACCCCATGAGCCATCAGTTCCCTCTAAACACGGTTCCACCAGACTCCCTGCCAGTAGTCAGGCAGAGGATGATTGTGGGCCTCCCTGTCGAAGCGGGCGTGACGCTCCCGCAGCGTGACCAGGGCCAGTTCGACGATGGCCCCGACATGGGCCTGAGCGGCTGCCTCAGCCTGGCTTCTTGAAGGGGCCGTGATCTCAAGATCCCTCACCAAGCGTTCCGCGGGCCGATCGAGTTGTCGGGCGCCTATCTCGATCAGGGCGAAGTGGATCTGCTCATGCTCCAGTACGTGCCGCATGTGCACGAGTGCGGGTCTGTGGATTCCACCAGGAGCAGTCCGGCAGTATCTGCGCCATGAAGCGCAGATGCCTGATATGGACCAGGTAGCTGATCTCGCCGTCTTCCGACACCTGTCGTCTGGCCTCAAAACCTGAAGAAGGATTGATACTGATCTGTCCACAAAGGGCGGCACCAAGACGGTCAGCGTGTGCCTTCAGGTCCGGGGGGCTCTGCTGCGCCTGGAAATCATCTGGTGTGAGGAGCACGATAGCCGATGGGCGGTGTCTCGGGGGGCTGTCGGGTCCACATCCAGCCACCGCAGCCGGTGCTCAGGGCGATCAGATAGCAGGCGAGGGCCACTCGACACGACCAGCGCCGCCCCTTCGGCCGTTGACAGTCGGTGTGAAGCATAGATGAGGGGCGTGAGGGCTGCGAGACCGCTGGCGCACGAGAGGATCGGGCGATACCGTTGTTCCAAAGGTCCGTTTCACTACTGGAGATGACAATGTCCGATTCCTGCCTCACCGACACCGATCTGGCGCGTTTCGTCAACGAAGGGCATCTGGTGGTGCGTACGACGCTGCCCCGTGAATTCCACAACCGTCTATACGCGAAGATCGATGAGGTCTTCGAAAAAGAGGGTAATCCAGGCAACAACATTCTACCTCGCGTTCCCGAGATCGCCCAAGTTTACGACGATGTCGCCGTTCGAGCCGCCCTTGGCCGCCTGCTCGGGCCTGGGTATGTCATGAATCCCCACCGCGCCACGCACCTGAATCCACCTGGGAGCAAGGGACAGTCGTGGCACAAGGACTGCTACGTCTACGACCACAACCTGCGGCATCCTCGTTATCGCTGGGTCATGGCTTTCTACTATCCGCAGGATGTCACACCGGACATGGGTCCCACCGGCGTCATGCCTCATCAACAGTGGTATCAGGATATCTCGGACCCCGATCCATCAAAGGCGACGGAGGAGGCCCAGCCCCTGGTCGGCGAGGCCGGTACGGTCTCCATCGTCCATTTCGATTGCTGGCACCGCGCAATGGCCAACACCTCCGATCGCAAGCGGTATATGCTCAAGTTTCAGTTTGCCCGCACGGCTGAGCCGGTGACGGCGGCAGAGCCGATGGCGGTGTCCGATTCGTCTCCGCCATCATGGGACCAACAGGCGGCCATCAGTGACGATGTCTGGTCGTGGCTCCACGGGACGACGCCCGTACACACCGAAGCCGAGAGCGAGGATGTAAGTTCCCTCGTGGAGGCCCTCGCGTCTCCTGATCCGGTCCGTCGCCGACAGGCCGCCGACCAGCTGGCATGCTCGGGGGCAGCACAGGACGCCCTGGAGTCGCTGCAGCGAGCCCTGGACGATACCGACGAAGCGGTGCGACTGAATGCTGCTTATGCCCTGGCCGACGCCGGAGAAGCTGGTGTATCGTCTCTCGCCGATCGACTGCGACAGGACGCGATGGCTGCCGAGGATCGTGCCATGGCAAAGACAGCCGACAACGCCCATGGCACCAACCCCACGGCGCCTGTGGCCGCTCAGGCTTTGGGGGTGGCGCCCAGCGCTGTGGAGCCCCTGGTCCAATTGCTCAGCGACGATCATTGGTATGTCCGGGCAAGTGCTGCCGATGCGCTCGCCAATCGTGCGACCCAGGCGCCGGGGGTGACCCCTGATCTCGTGAAGGCCGCCGCAGATGATCATTGGTGGGTCCGTCGAAATGCCATGGAGGCGCTGGCCCGTGGGAACGATCTGGCTGGTGCCGCCCTGCAGACGGCATCTTCGGGTCTGCGCGACGAGGACTACCGAGTCCGTCGAAATGCGGCCATCGCCATCCGTCGAGCCGACACACCCGCGGCGGATACGCTCGACGGCCTGGCCCAGATGTTGAACGACGAAAATCGCTACAACCGATTCTACGCAGTGGACGCCCTGCGGTCTCTCAGTTCGACGACGCCCGAGGCACAGAAGATGCTCATCGATTATCTGTTCACCGCCCGATGGTGCTCGCTGACAAACGCCGAGAGCACCTTCTGACGACGCCGGCCAAGACTACCCCGGGATCTGCTTGAGGGCCTTTCGCAAGGGCGAACGCCAGATGTTTGGGCGAACGGCGTCGATACGGATCCGCGGACAGAGATTGAACTGACCAAACCGGTTCAGTTGGTCGGCCAACGCAGGAAGCACTGCTTCGATCTGATCGGCGGTGAGGTCGGGTTCGAGGGTCAGCCTGCGGACGGCGAAGGATCCCTTTTTTCGCTCTGCCTTCGCGTCGAGTCGACCGATGAAGCGGTCACCCCACAACACGGGCAAGCAGAAATAGCCATAGACCCGCTTCTTCGCCGGCACGTAGCACTCGATGGTGTAGTCGAAATCGAAGAGTCGGCTGAGCCAGGGGCGTCGAATAACGAGGTTGTCGAAGGGCGACAGCAGGTGGGCCTGACCCTGCCGAACGCGCACCGATTTCTGCAGCGAGGATGAGCGGACGTAGAGGGGAGGACCTTCGTCTCCAGCGATCCGGACCTCGGACAATCGGCCCTCGTCAAGGGCCTCATCCAACGCCTGGCGCAGGCTCTTGTTGTCTCGATTCCAGATGCGCATCTCTCCCACACTGGCCACGCCATGTTGATCCATGGCGCGATCCAGCGCCCAACGGGCCCGCTCCTGCGGTGAGGCCGGGTCCCGTGAGATGTCACGAGGAAGAACCCGCTCGGTCAGATCGTACAGTCGCTGGAACTGTCGACGCTCGCTGATCATCAGTTCGCCGCTGCTCAATAGAAGTTCCAGCGCGCCCTTGGCCGGTTTCCAGTCCCACCAGGGGCCACGGTTACCCCCTTCGTCGGCGAAATCCGACGTCCCAAGAGGGCCCTCCGCCCGAATCCGGTCTCGCACGTGATCGACGATCTTCCGATTCGCGGCGATCCAATCGATGGTCTGCTGTCGCCGCGCATGAGCGTGCATGGCGCCTGCGTAAAATCGGTAATCCTCCATGGGCAGGAAGGAGGCGGCGTGACTCCACCCCTCGAAGACGCGCCGGTCAACGGCGAGCAGGTGATCAAGATCGGCTTCCCCGTATTGCTTCTGTCGACTCCACAGAATGTGGTGGTGAGCACGGGCGATGACGGAGATGGTATCGATCTGTACATACCCGAGCCGGCCAAAGACAGCGGCAGTGCCGTCGGGACCCGTGTCGGGCGAGAAGGAGCCATCCAGACCCTGTGCCTGGAGGGCGAGTCGGCGGGCCTTTGCAAGGGTGATTCTGGGTGGCGTGCTCAAGTCATTTCTCCAGCGCCATAACGACCGAAGGATGGTTGGGCGTCGTCGAAACCTGCATCAAAAGCAAGCAGATCTTGGGTCGTGGAGATGATGAGCTCTCGCCCTTCGAAGCTGCTGCGCCAGAGAAGGGATGAGAGCTGGTAGGTGAGATGAGCGAAGGGCGCGTTGGGAAACCTGGTTGACGTCATCAGCTGTTCGGGCGTCTCATCAAGCCAATCTGCGTAGGTCCGGAGAACGCCTTCATAGGAACTACCTGCTGGGTTCACCTGCTGATCGACGCCATCGATCACCAGCCTCTTGGCGCCCTCGAGGAATTCGACCTCGATCTCCCAGCCGCTACCGTCTCCCTGACCGCGAATCACACGCCTCTTGGTCGACGGGGCGCCCGCCTTGAAGTCGGTCCAGCCGTGCATCCTCGTCGACCCGAGGCGGATGTCGTAGGTCGTCTTTCCATCCACCATCGTCTCATAGTCAGCTGGATTGGGCGGATCGTAGTGATCAGCCCATGCGTGGACCTGAATGCCCTGATCGAGAATCGCCTCCGGACATCCGTGGAGATGCCCGAGCAAGCGCAGAACGAAGGCGAAGCAGTGGACGGTCTCCTGATACTGGATGTGAACCATCCGTTTCGTATTGCGGGGGTTGTCTCTCGCTTCACGATCCTTCGATCGCTGAATGCCGATCTCATCGACGTGAACCTGGTCAAATCCGTCGAGGAAATGCAGAATCCTCGTCGTCACCGGGTCGAATACCTCGGGAAAGTCGAACAGGAGGATGGGCGGTGGGGAGGCGTGGCTCTGACCCAGCTGTTGCAGCAGTCTTGAGCAGTCCTGGGGGCGCTGGGGAGCGGCCATCGGCTTTTCGTTGAGAATGGCGACCCCATCCCGGGCAAGTAACCGGTGCAGAGCACGCTCGCGTGCCTCCGGGTGAAGGGCCAGATGAAACAGGTCGGCCTCCAAGGCCAGGAATGTCTCTTCATCCTTCAAGCACTCCACATCCTGTAATCGTACATCTGAAGGCTGCGGGGCCGGATCGAAAACAGAGACACGCCATTCGAGGGCCCGTGCTGCGTCGAGGAACTTGCGGCCGATGTAGCCCCAGGCACCGGCGATGGCCAGGTGTCGTTGAAGATGGCTCACTTGTTTGGCTGGTCCCGGTCGCTGGTGGGTGGCCGCAACTGTCGGATGATGGCGCTGTTGTCCAGATCACCGTCACCTGCGGCGATGGCATCGGCGAGCAGACGGGCGTGGACGGGTGTCAGTGGCAGTCGAATCCCTGCGGATCGTGCACAGTCCAGGATCAGATCGACATCCTTGGCGTGCTGGCGCAGCCGAGCGGCGGGTGACTCAAAGTCACCGGCCACCATTCGCGGGCCCTTGTGATCCATCTGCCGTGAGTAAGCGGGGGTCTGCACGAGTAACTCCAAGAACTGCTGCGGGTCGAGCCCAAGGGCCTCTGCGAAGACGAGGCCCTCCGCCAAAACGAGTCGATGCAAGCCAAGCACGAGGTTGCTGGCGAGCTTCGCACGGCTACCAGAACCGACGGGCCCAAGGTGAACACGATGCTGACCAAGGGCATCCAGCAGATGTGATTGTGCTTCGATGACCCGGTGGTCTCCGCCGATCATGACCACTGCTTCGTCAGACGCCAATTGTTGCGATGAGCCCGAGATCGTGGCGTCAAGCATCGAAATACCCGCCTTTTCGAGCTGGTCTGCATTCGCCTGCGTCGCTTCAGGGTCACCGGTTGTGGTGTCGATGACGAGCCGGCAGGCAGATGCCTCGCCGACAGGTTCCTCACCGATCTGGGACAACACGGCGGTCACCGCGTGATGGTCGGGAAGGCTGAGGATGACAGTTTCCGCTCTGCCGAAAACATCCCCGACATCGCAGGCCAGCGATATCTCGGCCGTCATCTTCTGCGTGTGAGCCGGATCGATGTCATATCCGATGACCTGCCAGCCTCTCTCGCACAGTCGCTCGGCGATCACGGCACCCATCAGACCGAGGCCGACCAGGCCAACCCTCGATGAGTTGGGCTCTCCATTGGTGGTGGAAGGCGTCTTCATGTGGTGAAAGGACGGTCGTCACGTCGCCGCGCGCCACGGTCGCGATCGCACACTACCTTTCGGTCGTTACTTCTATTTAGACGCTGTGCACCGACGGGAGATCACAACATGCCTCATCCTCGCCGCCTGATCTGGTTCTGTCAGACCGAACATGTGGCCAAACAACCTGAGCAACTCGCCCTGCTGCGCGATGAGATCGGTCTGACGACGATCATGCCCGAGAGTCCGATCTGCCATACCTCTGGTTTTCGTGCAAGCCCGGAGGTGGCGGCGCGAGGACCCTTCGAGGACTGGCGCGAGAGGGGTGAGGCCTGGCCCAAGGTGTCGGAGGGGATCTATCCACCTGTGTCAGGTGTGATCGGTGGATTCGACGACACGGATCTGTGTAGGGTGATCGAAGCGGCCTCGGCGGCGGGCATCGAGGTCTGGGGGCACATCGGCTTGTGGAGCTATGGCGGCGATGTCTATCCCGAACACGCGCTGCGCACAATCGACGGTGCATCCCTGGACACGCGGTACTCGCGCTGGGGGATCGGACTGTGTCCAAGTCGCGAAGCCATCAATCAATGGACGAAAGACGGGCTGGTCGATATTGCCCAGAGATACGACGTAGACGGATTCTGCGTCGATCACGCACGGTATCCCCAACCGGCAAGTGTCTCCGCCCTGGCCGCGTGCGGCTGTGCATCCTGTGTCGAGGAAGGCACAACCCTCGGCTTCGATGTGGCCATCTTACATCAAGCTCTACGCGATACCGTACGTCGGGTGCGCGACATCAAGGGGTCACGTCTTCAGCAGCTTGCGCGAGATCGACTCTCTCCCGAGCAGCTTTGGGCTGCCCTCGAGATCTCGCCCCACGTAACGGAGTGGTTTCAGATGCGCTCTGCCCTGTTGGCGAAGCAGATGCAGCATTTTCGCGAAGGTGTGCAGCAGATCGATGCATCCATGGTTTTCGGCTGTGACATCTTCGCACCGTCGGTCAGCCTGTTCGGCGGCCACGATCTGGCCCTGTGGGAGACGGCAACCGACTACATCACAGGCGGGAGCTCGGCGGGGGGCGTCGTGGGCTGGGCGACGGCCTCAACGAATGCAGCCTTCGAATGGACCCGTTCGTTGGCCGAGGTCACGCAGGGGGCTGAGGCGGACTGGCTCGAGCTCACATTGCAGGTGTTGGGGGTCGATGATCTGGCCATTCCACGCGACATCGAGGCTCTGGACCAAGGTCGCGATTTGCCGATCGAAGAGCTCTACGATCGAGAGATCGCTCGCCTCGTGGCGGACACGAACGACCGCGTGCCCCTGTATCCACCCGTTTCGGCGGGGGGTGACCCCGAACGAACACGTCGTCTGTGTCGCAGTATCGCTGATCATGGTGGGCACGGTGCGATGATGACCCTCGCGCCAGACCGCAAGGAGACGCTGCGGGCGATTCAGGAAGGGTTCGGGGCGTAATCGCTGTCACGTTCGCTGCAGGGGTAGGTCTTTCCCGATAAGCGAAGCATTCATGGTACGCAAAAAGAGGTAGAGATCGTGACCGCAACGGGTCAGCAAGCAACTCCGAAGGAGACAGCGTCGCTGGTAACGGCTGCACGCAGTGGCGACGAGTCCGCCTTTACGCGACTCGTCAACCGCGTCGAGGCAGAACAGGAGCGCCAGGGCGTGCTGACCGTCGCCGTCGACAACCAGGAACGAACCATCACCGAGGCGCGGGGTCGCTATAATGCCGTCCCCCACGGCAGCAATCGTTCAGCAAAGACCCAGCGGATCGGCAAGGGGTACCTGCAGCTGCTTGAGGCCTCCGCCCAGGTGCCGCGGCAGTGGCAGGATAGGGAGCGTCTGCGCCGCACAGGGTAGTGCCTCGGCTACTTGCTCGCTTTCCCGGTTGTACCCTAGGTACGGGATAGTCAACGATGATCACCAGATCATCGGCCATCCCTTACTTCTGCCGGGACGACGAGGATGTGCGAATCACCCGTTCACCTGACATGCCTCATTAGTGCCTCTCCGACGCCTGATCGAGGTCACGCATGAGGTGTGAAGAGGCGCTCGCACAACTGAACGTATCGCAGGATCTACTCTCGCACGATGAGAAGCAGTTCCTCGACGAGCAGGGGTATCTGCCCCTTCCCGAGATCATGAACCATGCCCAAGTCGATGCTCTGCGCACCCGCTTCGACGAGTTGGTCGAAGAAGAGGGCGAGAAGGCGGGGACGGAAGTACATCAGGAAGCCGGCACCAACCGGTTGTCCAATCTTGTGGACAAGGGGGAGATCTTCGAGATCTGCTTCACGCACCCCCGCGTGCTGGCAGCGATGCGCCACGTCCTCGGCCCCGACTTCCGGCTCTCGTCTCTCAACGGCCGTGCCGCGCTTCCAGGGCAGGGGCTCCAGGGGTTACACGCGGACTGGGGTACGGGTGTGGAGCCCGGCGACTACTACGTCTGCAACAGCATCTGGCTTCTGAGTGACTTCACGGAACAGAATGGGGCCACTCGAGTCGTTCCGGGTTCGAATCGTTCCGGACAACATCCCAAGGATGCTCTCGACGACCCGACAGCGCCTCATCCTGAAGAGGTGATTCTGACCGCGCCTGCTGGCACGGTGGTGGTCTTCAATTCTCACACGTGGCACGCTGGTACGCTGAATCGCTCCGACGAGCCACGCTACGGTCTGCATTCCTACTTCACGCGACGTGATCAGCGACAGCAAACCGCTCAGAAGGCCCTCCTTTCAGAGGAAACCAAGGCTCGTCTCAGTGAGGCGGCGCGTGTCATCCTCGACGTGTAACGGGGCACGAGACATCTTGACCAAATCCGAGATCTCTTGATCGAGTCCCGAGACATTTTGGTACCAACGGCGGCAGGCAGTCGGACGATGTGGCGCCGGAGAGCTTGCAGGGAAGCACTGGTGGTCATCGCAAGTGTGGCGATTCTCGAGATCGGAGGACCACCAGGGTCTGGTGGTCCATACCTAGACACGGATGAGGCTCTTTCCAAGTCGAAGCAGATCCTCGATGAACTCTTCTGACGCACAACAGGTGCGCGGACACTCTGCAGACTATTCTTTCCTTCACAAACGGGAGAGAATGGATGCAGGAGTTCACCGATAGAATCGCAGTCGTCACCGGAGCCGCCGGTGGAATCGGCCTTGGTCTGACACGAAAATGCCTCGATCAGGGCATGCACGTGGTCATGGCCGACATCGATGAGACACGACTGGCCGAGGTGGCCCGCCAACTTCGCCAGAACTCGAGCCAGGACTCGAGTTTGGTCACCGTGGTGCCCACCGATGTCTCGGATCGTGCTTCCATCTCAAGACTCGTCGACGTCGTCGAGGGACTCGAGTCGGAAATCGCGCTGGTCTTCAACAACGCAGGCGTTGCGTCATCTGGCGATCTGGGGCAACTGTGGAACGCCACGCACGATGACTGGCAGAAGCTGATCGATGTGAATCTATGGGGCGTCATCAACGGTTGTATGGGTTTTCTTCCCATCTTGATGCAACAGTCATCGCCGAGTCGGATCGTGAATGTCGCCTCCATCGCCGGCGTCATCACAGCACCGGCGTTGGCCATCTACACGATGACGAAACACGCCGTCGTCAGTCTCGGTGAATCCCTCGATCAACAGTTGCAGGCCGCTGAGGCCTCCGTCGCCGTCTCTACGGTTTGCCCGGGTTTCGTGCGTACTCATCTGACCGATGGTTTGTCCCTTGAAGGCTCAGATGGTGGAGACGTTTCGCCGACCATGCGTGAGAATCTGACATGGTTCGAAGAGCGTGTCCGGGACGGAACCGATCCGGCAGAACTCGCCGATCGGGTTTTTGAGGGTATCACCCATGAGCGTCGGTATATCTTCACCCATTCCGGATTTCGGGACGCCGTGGTTGAGCGATTTGACACAATCCTGGAAGATCTCGATTCGGCGAGGCCTCACCATGGCGGATGACCTCCAGATCCGGTTCGCGCAGATCGACGATGCCGCGCAGATCGCCGGCTTCAATCGTGCCCTCGCTCGTGAAACCGAAGACAGGGAGTTAGACCTGGCGACGGTGACACGTGGGGTCACACGGTTTCTCGAGGGCGTAGGAGCCGGGTTCTACATCGTTGCTGAACGCGGGGATCGGATCATCGGCTGCCTGATGATCACGCACGAATGGAGTGATTGGCGCGATGGAAACATGTGGTGGATTCAGAGTGTCTACGTCGTCCATGACGAGCGGAGACGAGGGGTCTTTCGAGCCCTCTATGAATGGATTGTGGCTCGGGCCGAGACTGAGACGGATGTCTGCGGACTGCGCCTTTACGTAGAGCGCGACAATGAACGAGCGCAGAACACGTATGTATCTCTGGGCATGAAGCAGGAACCGTACTGGATCTACGAGATGGCCATCGGCTCCTGAACGGCGTTTGGATCTACAACGAATCGTAGGCAAAGCCTCGCGCACGAGGCGAAAGGGTTGAACCATGTCACCGAACTACCGTTGGACCTGCGTTCAGGACGAGGCAGCCTTCGCACCTCGAGATGGCGCAGGGGCTCTCGTGTTTCAGCAGCGCATGTGGTTGTTGGGTGGGTGGAATCCTGATGATCCGACACACTTTCCGAAGGTCTGCAATTCTGAGATCTGGTCCTCTGCCAACGGTGTTGATTGGGAACTCCATGGACATGCGCCCTGGGAGCCTCGTCACACGGCCGGATATGCCGTCCATGACGACGCCATGTGGATCGTGGGAGGGGACTGCAATCAGGGACATTATCAGAATGACATCTGGCGCAGTGAAGACGGGCAGGCCTGGGATCAGGTCTCAGCCGATGTCCCGTGGGCACCGAGAGCCCTTCACTACACCGTAGCCTTCGAAGGCTGGATTTGGGTCATTGGAGGTCAGACGATGCCCGAGTTCGCACCTGGTGCTGAGGAACGGTTCCATGCGGATGTCTGGCGCACCCGTAACGGGACAGAATGGGAACAGGTCACCGAACAGGCGTCGTGGATGCCCCGTGGGATGATCGGTGCGTCAGCGGTGAAAGACGGCCGCTTGTGGGTCCTCGGCGGTGGCACCTACGATACACCGACGACGCCTCAACGAATCTTCTACGGCGATGCCTGGTCAACGTCAGACGGTGTCGAATGGAGTTGCCATTCCAGCGATGGGTTCCCGGCGCGGCAGTATCACGAAGTGGCCGCATGGGACGGGCGCCTCTGGGTGATGGAAGGCTACCATGTCGACACGGGCAATCGGAACGATGTCTGGTCCAGTGCGGACGGTGTCACGTGGGAAGAGTTGCCGGATACGCCGTGGGCTCCCCGGCACGCGGCCAGTGTCTACGTCTTCGACGACGCGCTGTGGATGGTGACGGGCAACAACATGACGTCAGATGCCTGGCGACTGGATCGCATCTGACGGAGTCAGGTGCGTCTCATGCACCGCGTGTGGTTGGCGGCGACGGCTCCCAGGCGTGGTCGACGCGGGCGATGAAATCTCGATCATCCTGCTGAATCAACTCGTCGAGTTCGGTGAGATGACTGCGAATCTGTGACGCGTACGCCTCTACTCCCTCGTGCATCAGATCGTAGGAGTGCTCGAGGCTGTGACTGCGTGCCAGAATGCGCAGATGCGGATAGTGGTGTCGCACCTTGGCGGCCAGGTGGGTGGTGTGCTCGGGATCATCGGTGGCCAAGATCAGCAATTTGGCCTGCTCTGCGCCGGCGGCATGGAGTAGATCGAGACGCTGAGCGTCACCATAGAACACCTTGAGGCCGAAACGACGCACTGCGGCGATCTGATCCGGATCGAGGTCCAGGATCGTCGTCTTCACTCCATTGGCCCGCAGAAGACGGCCCACCACGTTGCCGAAGCGGCCGAAGTCAGCCACGATGACGGGTGTCGGCCCGTCGTCGATGGTGTCTGCTTCACGGGCGGCGCCTTTGTCGAGGGCAAACAGAGGCTGCAGGAGTCGTTCGTTGATGATCATCAACACAGGGGTAAAGGCCATGGACAAGGCCACGACCGCCACGAGTGGATCGACCACTGCCGCGGGCAGGACGGAATGTCCGGTGGCAAAAGCAAACAGGACGAAGGCAAATTCACCCCCCTGGGCAAGGGCAAAGGTGAACAACAGACATTCAGGAGCCGGAAGACGGAACAGGCGGCTGACGATGGCGAGTGCGATCAGCTTCACGGCCAGCAGGGCGCCCACCAATGATGCGATCAGGCCAAAATCACTCTGCACAATGGGAAATCGATGACGGCCCCCACGGAAATAAAGAAGAGACCGAGCAGGAGCCCTTTGAAGGGCTCGATATCACTCTCCAGTTCGTGCCGGTATTCGCTCTCTGCCAGCACAACCCCAGCCAGAAATGTTCCCAATGCGGGAGACAGCCCCACCGCCCCCATGGCCAGGGCGATACCGATGAAGAGAAACAGGGCAAAGGCGGTGAAGATCTCGCGCTGGACTGTGCTGGCGATGAAGCGGAACACGGGGCGCGTCAGCAGTCGGCCGCCAACAATAATGCCGGCGATCATGCCGACGGTGATCAGTCCCTGCTGCCATCCGGGCAAGTGAGCGACGGGACCGGCGTGGGCATCGGCGCCACCTGTCTGTGATGATACCACGGCTAGCAGGGGCAACACGGCCAGCATGGGGATGACGGCAATGTCCTGAAACAGCAGCACAGAGAAGCAGCTCTGTCCGGCCTGAGTCTGCATCAGGCCTTTCTCATTCAGGGCTGCAACACGATCGCCGTCGATGACAGGGCCAGAATGAGGCCCACAGCCACGGCCTGTTGCCAGATCAGCCCAAGGCCCAGGCCGATAAGGGTGACGAAGATCGCTTTAAGGCCCACCTGTAAACCGCCCATTCCAAGGATGGGGGCACGCAGACGCCACAACGGAGCAGGGCGTCGGTGAGGTAATCGCCCGCTTCGATCCCCGACAGATCGAGGGTATCGTCGAGCAGTCCCTGCAAACACGCGCGATACTGCTCGGCAGCGCGCTCAAACATCTGCTCCCCTTCCTGCAGTGTTCCGTGGACGACGAAGGGAGGCAGATAGTGCATCCCGCAGAAGTTGGCCGTCTGTTCGAAGGGTGTCAGCAATTGACATACATGGAAACGATTGACCCCATCGGGCCCATAAGCGTCCGAGCCCCCTCCTGTGTTGGTGGCGGAGCAGTTTCTTACCATGCAGAGCGTGGCCACCCTCGCCGAAGGCGAAGCCGTATTGGAGGACGAGATCCTACCATTCTTTCAACAGGCCGGAGCGCTGTACCAGTAGAACGGATGTTGGAAGACGATGAACTCGTGATCGCGGAGGGCCTGCTGCTCGGCGGCGACGACGTCGATGTTGAAATCGAGGTATTATTCGTACAGATCCTGAAATGTCACACCCGGCAGATCTCGTACCGCATCGATGAGTCATCGATTGATCCGTGAGCGATGGAAGGCGGGATGGGCAAACAGCAGGTAGAGTCGCTTGGAAGCCATGGCAATCCGGTCGGGTCAAGTCGACCGCAATGGTGCGATCGGGTCAATGGGCCGTCGGTGTTTGCTGAACATATGCACGACGCAAGCCGACTTCACCGGCTTGATGTGACCGCATCTCAAACGCCGGTGATGCGCTCCCAGTCCGGTCCGTCATAGCAGGGGCGGTGAGCGAATCTTCGTATCTGCAGATGTAGACGGGTTTGAGCACCAGGCCCCAGATCGACGGACAGATGACGATCGTTGACTCCGACCTGCGACGTGACATCGTCTGTCTGTGCGCTCCCACCGGTGAACGAGTGCTCGCCGAAGGCACCGGCCTGCAGCAATAACAGATGGCCGTGTACGTCGTCCGTGTTGACGAGCACCACGTCCACGCTCTGGTCATCAACACGTTCGACGCGTGCGGCCATGCCTTCGGGCAGGCCCGGGCGTCGCCGCTCAATATCGTAGTACATCAGATGACTCTGCAGCAATCCGCCATTGTAAAGGGCCGCCGGCGTTCCCATCGTCAGTTGAACAAGCCCTTCCGGAACGACGGGATTCATCCTCTGGAAGTGATAACATTCCCGGGCCTCCGGATCGCTCTCATCGCTCTCTATCTGTTCGAGAGCCCGGTGCATGGAGGAGAGGGTCGTCTCCTGCACCTGGTCGGGAAATCCGGGGTTGCCTCCCTCGTTCCAGACGTGCCAGGCCTTTGGGGGGCAGATTCCTGCCTTGCCCGCACCCCAGTTGGGCGGCAGACCGGCAAAATGACTGCGGTCGGGAAATACCTCGTCGAGCCGGTCGCGATCCTCCGTACTCTGACTCAGATACGCCAAATGGATGTACAACCAAGGATCGGGATCACGAAAGTCGAACCATCCACCATCCGAGTGCCGCGCTGGCACTTTCCAGCCCCCATCTTCCTCGCGACGCAGTGCCCACAAACTGTCTAATTGGGATCGGCACAGATCCAGCCATGACAGATCACCTGTCATCAAGGCGGCGCAACTGCCGGCGACGAAGGCAGGCTCGGTGATGTTGCGTGCTCCATGCGGCCATCGCCAGCCGTAATACCCACCCCACCACTTGCCATCCATGCGTTCGCCGATCTGACCGGAAGGCCCCACGTTGTCAGGGATGATGCCGTCGTTGGCATCGCGACGATCCATCCATGCCTGCAGGTAATCGAGGACCCACTGGCGATACCGGTCGTCCCCCGTGTGCAGATACGCATGGGTCACCAGGCTCGTGGAACTCAGATTCAACGGCACATCGCCGTGTGTCATGCGTTCGTTCACGCGCTGCAGGATCTGGTCGAACAATTCGTCGTCGGTCCAATCCACGCAGAAATGGGGGTCTCCCGCATCTCCGCCCGGCAGATCTTCGAAGGGGGCCAGATAGTTGGCGAGGATCGGCCGATGGTAGTCCCAATCGGTGAGCGTCGTCTCAAGCCGTGGGCCATGGCTGCCATTCAACGGTGATCGCAGCATCTTCCGATCGGCATCCCAGTTCGGGGCCAGTGGATCGTCTCCGATATACATGGCCGCATACGCCCGTGCCCGATCGAGATCGTCAGCGCGACCCGGTTCGGACATGGACAGGTAGTAGATGTAGGGATAACTCTCGGAATGATGGAACCAATCGAAGCCGGTCACGAAACCGCGATCCACCGTGCCATAGCCCTCGTATTGGGCCGTGATGGCCTCCCACTCGCGCCGCGCCGTGGTTCTAATGTGGTCGTCACCCCCCACCAGGTAGAACAGGGGAAAGGACATGAAGGCTTCGTAGCCATTGTCCGTACCATCCATGCTTGTCCAAACACTGCGCTGCTTCAGAGATCCGTCCTCGCGCGTGGCGTGCCGGACAAAGCTATGGGCGGCACGATTCATAGCTCCAATCAGGTGTCGTTGGCCGATCGCCCAGTTCGGGGCGGCGCGCCTTCCTTCGATGCCTACGTGCGCGATATTCATTGTTGAGCCTGCTGTCCCTGCTGTGAGGCTAGGACCTGTTCGCGTGTCTGGGCATTGGATGTGATCGCTTCATCGGGCAGGTGATCGGTGTCCTGCCGGCAGACCAGCTCAACCTGACCATCGACGCCCCGGCAGCGGAAGGTGGACAGCGAGCAATTCCATCCAGGGATGGGTGGTCCGATCAACTCCGGCGCACAGCGGCGAAGTAGATGGTCGATGACGCCGCCCGTGGAGGCCCCGTGACCTACGAGCAGAACATGGGATTCACTGTCCGGCTTGTCTTGTCGCAACAGGTCGTCTACAAGAGCGGCCACCCTCTGCTCGATCTCGGCGTCGCTTTCGGCCTGCATCGTCCACCACATGTCAGCCAAGTCCGGCGAAGTCTCGACCCTGGGATGCAGTTGCCCCAGCTCGAGGGTGGTGAGTCCGACGAAATGCTCCATCTGTTCCACCCGCTTAACGATCTCGCGCATGGCGGGTGCTGGGTGCACGGTGGTGTCCACGATCTCTGCTACGCCACAGGCGGTCTCCATCGTCCGTCTGTACGGAGAGGCGTAGATGGGGCCGGTGAACTCCAGAGCTTTGAGGCGATGTCCCAATAGCACCGCCTGACGAAGCCCCAGGGCACTGAGAGGGCCATCTCCTGGAGGATAGTCGGCGTGCGTCCAGCTCTCGTCACTGGCGGGAAGAACCTGTCCATGGCGTGTGATGTGTAGGATGATCATGGACGTCAGCGTAGGCAAAACGATTGATGGCGTCCACCGATTCTCATGGCCCGAATCTCAGGCGCGTCTCTATCTTGGCGAGATGGATGTTGGGTGGGTGGAACGCTCTTGAGGCACCCGCGTCTGACCAGATAACAAGCTACGAGGTCCGCCATTCGTCTAGCCCTGCGGCTCCTGCTGATCCCGCCCTGAAGCTCACCGTCCTGTGCAGCCCGATCTCAGCGGGGCACATGGTCGTCACTGTCGTCGACTCGCTCAGTGGCGAGCCGGTAGAGGGCGTGGAGGTGCGTCTGCTGCCACGGGGCTCCCAGAACGCGGGGGCGCCGTCGGTGGTTGGGAAGCGCGTGCCCTGCACGCCAACACTTCTGACGAGTGGTTGGTGTTGCCGCGTGTGCGGCTCGGGCGACAACACGGGTCGCGGCGATGGGTGATGGCCGCCGGCTGTCGGCGCAGCCGGCTCAGTACAAGCAGCTGGCCGTCTCCGGGCAAGACACGTCGAAGGCCCAGAAGGGCGGTGACGCCTTCCTCGAAATCGAACACCAGCGTCCCCGTTTTCGCTTGCGTGGCACCGGCTTCGTTCGCCGCGGATGGGATCGAATCTCCTGGACGACGCAGGATGTGGAGGTCCAGTACGCATCCACCAACGACAGTCGCAGCCGAGCCTGGGGAGCGGAACTCATGCTTCGGGGCCAGGTTGGGTGCCCACGGCCAGCGACCAACGTCATACGGCGACGCTCTATCTCGAGGACCAGATGAATCTCAGAGGAGGGTGGATGGAGGCGTCTCGTTTTCACATCCGTGCTCTCTACGGGTCGGGCTTCCCCTTAACACCGAGACTTCCCGTCCTCGATGCGGACGGCCAGATCGTCGGATTCACGTCGGGCGATCGCCATGCAAGCCGGGACGATCCCTACATCCGTTTCGATGTGGGCACGACACAGGTCTTTTCGGTGGCGGGTCTGCAGATCGAAGTCCGTGAAGAGGTGGCCAACCTCTTTGATGAGTTCAACGCCGTGGGTTACCGGCAACTGCCCACGCCAGATGGATCGATGGCTCTGCTACCGCGTGGTCTGGGTCGCCGTGTCTATCAGGGCGAGGTCAGCGTCAAATTCTGAATCTCGGCTCTGTCTTACGCATGGGATTCGAACGATGTTTGCGGTCCCAAAATGAAACGACGATCTGCGGAGATCTGATGTGGATGCGACCAACACCCTCTTCATTCTTTCTGATCAACACACTCGTTCTGGGTTAGGCTGTTACGGCGGGATCGCGCAGACGCCGAACCTGGATCGGCTGGCCGAACGTGGTACTCGCTTCGATACGGCCTACACCAACTGTCCCATCTGTGTCCCCGTGCGGGCAAGTCTGGCGACGGGAAGATGGGTCCACCAGGCCCGCTACTGGGACAATGCATTCCCCTACGATGGGCAGATCCCCAGTTGGCATCATCGCCTGCGCGATCAGGGGTTTCACGTCGACTCGATCGGGAAACTCCATTTCAGTACAGAGCAGGACGACCACGGGTTCGCTGATAGAGTGGAACCCCTGTATGTCGTCGACGGCATCGGCGACGTCCTGGGCTGTCTGCGCGACGATGGACCCGTACGGCGCAAACGTGGTGGCATTCTCGAGGCGGGTCCGGGTGACTCGACCTACCTGCAGTATGATCGCCGCAATGCCGACCACGGCGTGGAATGGCTGGAGGCGCATGGGCAGCAGGACAAACCCTGGGCCCTCATGCTCAGTTTCGTCTGTCCTCACCCGCCGTACATCTGCCCGCCGGAGTGGTTCGAGTACTATGCGAACCGTGATCTGCCCATGCCCCCCCAGTGGCAGCAGGCCGATTGGCCAACCCATCCCGTCGTCGACCACTTCCGGCGGTTCTTTGACCTTCATCCACAGTTCGAAGAAAAGCAGATCCGTCGACTGCTGGCTGCCTACTACGGAGCCTGCAGTTTCCTGGATGAGCAGATCGGACGTGTTCTGCATCGGCTGGAGACGTTGGGTCTGACCGATCGGACCCGTGTCATCTACACCTCCGACCACGGCGAGCACCTGGGTGCACGAGGGATCTATGGAAAGCTCAGTCTCTACGACGAATCGGCGGGAGTTCCGATGATCGCAGCGGGGCCGGACGTGCCGCACGGGCACGCATGTCACACACCCACATCACTGATCGACCTCTATCCATCGATCATCGAATCGGTCGGTGCCAGGTCGTACGATGACGATGCCGGGCTTCCGGGTCGGTCTCTGTGGGCGATCGCCAACAACGCGGATGCGCAACGGACGGTGCTGTCAGAGTATCACGCGGTGGCGTCGAAACACGGCTCGTACATGCTTCGCGACGAGAGGTTCAAGTACAACCACTATGTGGGGGCGCCACCCCAACTGTTTGACATGCGAAGTGATCCGCAGGAGTTGCGTGATCTGGCGGGTGATCCCGCGCATGCTGAGCAATTGAAGGCATGTGAGCAGAGACTGCGTCAGATCCTGGATCCGGACGAGGTGGATGCCATGGCCAGGGCCGATCAGGCAGCACGGGTCGAAGCACTCGGTGGTGAAGCGGCGATCCGACAACGCGGCGCCTTCGACAACTCACCCGCCCCTGGAGAAGCGCCTGCCTTCCGACTGCACTGACGTCGATCTGAGGCTCAGCCGCTCTACGACCTACTTTGGTGGTGCGTAGGAGGGGGTCCGGCAGAAGCGGTGCAGGCCGAGATCCATCCGAATCGAGGTCCCCGGTGGAAGACAGACCTCCACCATCGGGGCGTCAATCTGTTGGGTGGTCTGGTCGATGTCGGGGATCTCACGCAGCCATCGATAGGAGCTTTCGCGCAGCATGGTCACGTCCTGATGGTTGTGTTCGACCGTCGTGAACCGATGCTCACCGAAGGCGCCTGCCTGGACGGCGAGTTGTCGGGTTGCCCCTGAATGGGTATTCACCAACTCGACACCGACCCGATCAGCCGCCAGATCAACCACCAGAGCCGCTACATCCTGGGGTAGGCCCGGGCGCTGCCGATCGCGATCCCAATAGCGTACGGTGGAGCGCAGCAGCCCCCCATTGTAGACCGTCTGCGGAGATCCCGTCGTGACCTGGGTCAGCCCCTTCGTCACGACCGGATTCGGTGGCCATTCGTTGGCTTCCAGCAGTTGCTCGTGTGTCCGTGAATCAGCCAGGATTCGCTCCAGATGGGCACGTGCGTACAGGCCTTCAGCACGCAGAATTCGTTCGGGCCAGTCGGGGAGGCGATCCGCATAGTATTCGTAGCGTGCGGTTTCGCAGGCCTGAATCCGTCGGTCGGCGGCGGGTACGATGTGCCCCCAATCGTCGCCGATGGCACCTGATCGCAGTTGTTCGATCATGGCCAGATCATCGGCGTCGAGGGAGGCGTGATAGAGATGGGCAAACTCGAGCAGGCGGGGAGGCGCAAAGTCGATCCACCCGTCAGGACCATATCGTTTTGGCACCTCGAGGCGGCCGTCCTCTGCCGTGCGTGCATTCTCAAGGAGCATGGCCAATTGGGATCGAAGCAGATCGAGATAACCCAGATCGCCTGAGATCAGGGTCGCGCACTCGGCAGCCACCGTGAGTCCGCCAAAGTTGATATCGGCTGCCCAACGGCTGTTCCATCCGTACAGACCACCCCACCACTGACCCTCTCGGTGCTCGCCGATCTGTCCCGTAGGGCCCACGTTGTCTGGCAGCATGCCGTCGTTCTTGGCGATGCGCTCCATCCAAGCTTCCGTGTAATCGAGAACCCAGCGCCGATACCGTTCTTGTCCGGTGTAGAGGAAGGCATGAGTCACCAGCCCCGTTGCCGTCAGATTGGTGGGTGTGTCGCCGTCGAGGATGAGATGGTCGAAGAGGCGGACGATCTCCATCGCCCGCGCCTTGTCATTCCACCACCCATCTTCCAACCGGTCGACGATGGGAAACAGGGAGGCCCGATAGGCGACACCGCCACCTCCGTACCCTGGTGCCAGGATCATGCGCACAAAGTCGGTGGCATCCCCATGGCCCCAGCCGTCACCGGCCCTCAGCAGGGGGCCGGCGCTCGAGGGAAAGGGAGAACGAATTACGCGGTGAGCGGCGTCGTAGTTGGCACTGTTCGGTCCCGCAAGCAGATCCGCGAATCGCGCACTGTTTCGTGCCTGCTCCTCATGGTGAGGGTCAGCAACACCGAATTCGTACAGAGATTGATTGCCTTCGCCCTGGTGAAACCACTCGAAGGCCTGGCCGAGATTGTAGTACCCGTCTCGAAGTTGCCCCACATACTCGGCATGCTCCCGACCAGGACCCGCTTGATCGTAGAGCCGACTGGCGCTCGTCCAGTCTTGATGGTGGAGGTCGAGCAGATCATCGGCGCCACCCAGGGCGTAGAGAAGGCCCCGCCCAGCGCGAGATTCGTAGACGTCGTCTACATCATGTGTGAATGTGGGGGTGCCGTCGGGCAGACTGTAGCGATCTGCCGCAGCACGAGCCGCCTCAGCAAGCGTGTCGAACAGATCACGCTGAATCAAGGCCCAACCGGGCGGAGCCGTGCGAACCGAAGCGGTGATCAACCGTAGGCGCCCTTTTCGTGTCGGCCCAGCAGGCGGGCCAATCTTGGCGGCACGCCTTCCCAGACGTGCTCAGGCATCTGGTAGTCGACGAAGGGATAGAATCGCTGGGCGATGAATCGTCGGGAATAGGTGACACCCCCAAGAATTCTGGGGTCAGGAGATTGGTTCTTGGCGCCCTGATGCCAGATCTGATTGTTGAAAACGTAAGCCTCGCCCGCTTTGGCCTCGATAGATACGGGGCCTCGGTCCCGGAAGGTTAGTTCGCCCTCGGAGGGTGGGCGATGACCCGAAAGATGACTCCCAGGAACGACTTGTGTGCAACCCGCCTCGCCATCCATGTCGGTGAGAGGGGTGAAGATCTGCAACACCAGACAGGGCGGCGGCTGTCGTGGGTCGTGTCCGTCACTGCCTTCGGGAAGGGGAAACTGGAGTGCGTCGTCTACGTGCCATCCCCCTCCCTGACCCTCCTCGTAGATCAGGGCATTCTGTGACATCATGTGGCAATCATCTCCCAGAACCGCTTCGGCGAGGCCTACGAAGGGCTCGCGCTCGATCAAGTCGCGAAAGACGTTGTCATACTCGAACATCCGCATGAGGCTGATGCCGCGGATGTGATCGCCGTCGGGGTCACTGAGGATGTCTGGATCGGTTGACTTGCGTACCACGGCCTCGCGCAGCGCAGCCACTTCCTCCTCGCCGAGTACCGGTCCAAGGTGAGCGTAGCCTTCGGTGACCAAAGCTTGCATGATCTGCGACATCTGGTCGGCGGAATAGGCGTGGCCCGTCGAAATCGCGCTCATAAGAATCGCTATCGCGTCAGTTGTCGATACTTGATGCGCTGTGGCTGGTCGGCGGCATCACCGAGACGGCGGTGCCGATCCTCGTCGTAGTCGGTCCAGTTGCCTTCGATGAACACGGCATTGGAATCCCCCTCGAAGGCGAGGATATGTGTGGCGATACGATCGAGGAACCAACGATCATGACTGATCACGATCGCACACCCGGCGAAGCCCAGCAGGGCTTCTTCGAGAGCACGCATCGTGTTCACATCGAGATCGTTGGTCGGTTCATCTAAAAGCAGAACGTTGGCACCCTCCTTGAGGATGCGAGCAAGATGCACGCGATTGCGTTCACCGCCGGACAGATCGCCCACCAGTTTCTGCTGATCGCCACCGCCAAAGTTGAAGCGACTGACGTAGGCGCGCGAGTTGACCTTGCGTTCACCCAGTTCGAGCTCTTCCTCGCCACCGGAGATCTCCTCGTAGACCGTTTTTTCCCCCGACAGCACGTCGCGACTCTGATCGACGTAGGCGAGTTTGACCGTTTCACCGACGCGAATCTCGCCATCGTCCGGTGACTCCTGGCCGGTGATCAGGCGGAAGAGGGTTGTCTTGCCCGCACCGTTGGCACCGATCACGCCGACGATCCCTCCCGGGGGCAGCATGAAGGACAGATCGTCGAACAGCAGCTGATCGTCGAATCCCTTGCTGACCGCCTTGGACTCGATGACCACGTCGCCGAGGCGTGGGCCCGGTGGGATGTAGATCTGCAGATCCCGATCCTGTTGCGAACGATCCTGGTTCAGCAACTCCTCGTATGCACGCACCCGTGCCTTGTTCTTCGTCTGGCGGGCCTTGGGTGCCATGCGCACCCACTCGAGCTCCCGCTGAAGGGTCCGCTGACGGTCTCCCTCGGTCTTCTCCTCTTGGTTGAGTCTATTCTGTTTCTGATCCAACCAAGAGGAATAGTTTCCCTTGAAAGGGATTCCCTCACCGCGATCGAGTTCGAGGATCCAGCCCGCCACATTGTCGAGAAAGTAACGGTCGTGTGTCACGGCAATCACTGTGCCCTCGTATGACTGGAGATGGTGTTCGAGCCAGGCGACGGACCCCGCGTCCAGGTGATTTGTCGGTTCGTCCAAAAGCAGAATATCCGGCTTTCTCAGCAGGAGCCGACAAAGAGCCACACGACGACGTTCGCCGCCGGAGATCGTGTCGACGACGGTATCCTCGTCCGGGCAGCGCAGCGCATCCATGGCTTGCTGAAGCCGCGCATCGAGATCCCAGGCATTGGCCTGCTCGATCTTTTCCGCCAATTGCGTCTGTCTCGCGATGAGGTCATTCATCTCATCATCCGACATCGGTTCGGCGAACTTCTCGTTCACCTGCTCGTATTCCTTGACCAGATCGACCGTCTCCTGCAGCCCCTCTTCGACGACCTGGCGCACCGTCTTGCCCGCCTCCAGATGTGGTTCCTGCTCCAGCAGGCCGATCGTGTGACCCGGCGCAATGTGGGTCTCTCCGTCGAAGTTGTCATCGGCACCCGCCAGAATTCGCAGCAGCGTGCTCTTGCCGGACCCGTTCAGGCCGAGGACACCGATCTTCGCGCCATAGAAATAGGAGAGAGAAATGTCCTTGAGAATCGTCTTGCGGTTGATGGTCTTGGAAACGTGGACCATGGAGTAGATGATTTTTTCAGCTTCTGACATGCGTGGAGTCGTTGCCTCGAATAAGTCGTGGATGAATCGATGAGGTGTGTGGAACTGAGTCTTAAAAGAAAGGCCCACTTCCGCTGATGCGGAAGGGGCTGACAGGCTCGCCGTGGCGTCGTTTCCGTTCCTAGTCGGCAGGCGCCGCCATGCTGTCGATGGTGACCCGTCGGTTGAAGGCGCTCTCCAGCAGGGGAACTGCATTGCGCTGTGACTCCCAGATTTCCACAGCGGGATGTTCGTCGCCCACGAGTGTAATTCGCAGCGTGTCATCATCCCACTGGGCACTGACGTCGCTCACGGCGGCATTGCGACCCCGTTCCAGAAACTCAGCCATGCGAAGAATCCCGGCGAGTGAGACAAGCGTCTTCTCGTCCTGTGCGTTGAGGACCGTTTCATACCCCTCGATATCGGGCGTACCCTTACGGTGATATCGCGTCAGCAGGGCGATGAGGCAGATCTCCCGTCGAGAATAACCTGCGAGCCCATTGTAGTGGATGAGCGTCTGCGAGTGTTTGTGGTGGCCGTCGTAGGCGATGATCGTGCCCAGATCGTGGAGCAGGGCTGACGCGTCGAGCAATTCACGATCGGCGGCACTGCAGCCGTGATGACGGGATCGTCCAGGTGATCCCAGAAGTACTCGAGGAAGATGCCTTCGCGCAGACCGCCGGTGGAGATCGATAACTCCTGTACGCCGATCTGGTCGAGGACCGCTGCCACCACAAGGCCACCGGCAAGGATGATGTCAGCCCGCCGATTCGCTGACGTTTGGCGAGTGGAAGTCGCCGGAAGTCGCCCATGCTCTTTTCGAGTGAAGCCCGAGTCAGTTTGAATCCATGGAGTGTGCTCAGAGGGCTGGTCTGCCGCATCGTTTCGATCTTCGCCAGGTTTCGTATCGTGCCGCCCAGGCCGACCAGCCGTTGCCCGCGGACCTCGGATAGCCAGGGAATCGTCTCCAGCTGCTGCAGGATCTCCTTGTTGAGCCGCGCCACCTGCTTGTCTGACGCAGGATCCTTGTCGATGAACCGCTCCGTCAATGCCAGTGCACCGAGGGTCAACGATACGCCACCTTCGTACTTGCCGGTGCGGATGCGGCTCAATTGCGCACTGCCTCCACCGATGTCCAGGATGACACCCTCGTCGAGGGGGACTTCGTTCAAAGCCCCGATGACGCCATAGAAGGCCTCGCGCTCACCATCGAGGATTCGCAGATCCAGGTTTAGCTCCTTGCGAACCCGGTCGACGAATTCAGCCCCATTGGCCGCGTCACGAACCGCACTGGTCGCGGTGGCGAGGACGATGTCGGTTCCTGTGCTGTCACAGAATCGACCATAGAGCCGCAGCGTCGAATAAGCTCTGTCGATGGCTTCGTTACTGAGGCCCGCTTCCGTCATGCCCTGGTGAAGTCGTACGACTTCACGGATTTCGTCGACAAGGCGGTAGGCAAATCCCGGCGTGGCCTCTATGACGATGAGACGGGCCGTGTTGGAGCCGAGATCGATCACGGCGATTCGCTGTGGGGTTGCAGCACGAGCACTCATAGATCCGTCGTCTCTGGGCCGATAAATTCGACCACGCCGAAATGTCCGGGCTGACGAAGATCGAGGAACGTCGGCGACCAGGCCTGCAGGCGACCACAGCGCCGGACGCTTTCTCCCCACACCCTCGATCCGGCGATGTTGCCGTCAGCGTCGACGTCCCATCCGGATGACTGGATCAGATCCTCCCACTCGCCGGGTGCAACCCCGAGCTGCGCCCGGGCCGCCTCAGCCGACACCTGACCCGGCAGCGACTCCCGTGGTCGGGGGATCTCTCTGCGGTACAGGCCGAGGCGCCACAGCTGGCCCGGTTCAGGAGGTATTCGAAGGAGGGCACTGTTGCTCGAACCCGTCGTCGAGGTACGGAAGACTTCCCAGGGGATGCGCAACTCGGCCGTATACCCCTCGTCCGGCGGGCTGGTCACCGGGGAGTAGCTGGATGTCACTGTTTCCAGGGAGCCCCGAACGTCGACCGCCGTTTCTACCTGGGTCGCGTCATATCGAAGCCAACCGATGGAAGGAGACCAGGGATCGAAGTCGAAGGGCGCACCAGCGATGAACTGCAGCTGATCGACGACCCGGTTCGCCGGTGACAGATCGAACTCGTAGAAGACGACCTCGTCTCCTCCATCGTCGATGAAGATCCGCAACCCTTCATCTGAGAGGAGGCCGCCGTGGTCACGCGGAAGATCGCGAGCCCAGACATCGTCATCGACGACTTCCACCAGCAGATAGAGAGCTTCACTGGACCACAGAATACGTGCTTCCGTCGCCGGCAGGGCTCGTCGGTCGGCGCACTCGTCGGCGACGGTCTGCCCCGTCAGATTGTCGACAAATGGACCGAGCCGCGTGGCCGTCTCCCAGACGGGTTCAGGTTTTCCGTCGACGATGATGGACCCTACCGAGACGGAGGTCACCTTCGCCCGGGCGACGGGTTCATGAACCGGCATGGCCGTCGACCGTGACAGAGGCTGAATGGCGAGACCGACGAGCAAGAGACAGATGGCAAGGACCGCCACCGATGGAGTGCGTCGGATCGGATCCAGACAGCTACCCACCAGCAGCAGAAATGCGGGGATGAGGGGAATCCCCTCGTAGGGCGTGACCCAGTGAACGGGTTTGAGGTTGGTGTGCTCGTCCCAGAACGGATAGTATGAGTAGCTGCCAAACCAGGATGACAGCGTGGCCGGTCCAACCAGCAACAGGGGAAACAGGATGAGGGCCGAACCGGCGGCAGTCAGGTAGATGATGTGCCGTTGAGAGGTCCCCGTTTCACGGATCCACAGCCAGCTTGCTGCGGGCAGGGTGCCCGCAAAGGCACCGACGCCATTGAGGAAGGGGTCGCTCCAATCCAGATAGTGAGTGCGCTCTCCCATGAGCCACACATGCAGACCATAGTGCTGCCACACCTCGTCCAACATGCCGAGGCCGAAGGTGATGACGAAAGCCAACTGTGGACGACGACCCCGTCCCAGAGCGACACTGAAGAGGGCCCCAACCAGGGCGTATTGAGCGAAGTGCACCAATTCGGTGGTATAGACGATAATCATCTTCCAGGCGAGCCAGCCCAGGACACCACACAGAAGCCACGCCGGCACGGCGCCGATCAGGGCCAGTGCGCCGAAGACCATGGCCCGTCGTATGAAGATGATGATGGCGAGGAATCCACACAGACCCAGGGTTCCAGCAAGGATCCTCTCGCCAACCAGGAAACCTGCCTGGCCACCTTGCTCGCTCACCGTTCCGGGAAGACGAACCCATTCCACCAGGACGGTGACCACATCGAGACCCGTACCGTGACCCAGACACAACATGGCCCATACACCCAGGGCCAGGACTAGCCACGGGTGCTGCACCGTCGTCGCGTGATCAGTCTGGGAATCAGGCTCGGCCATGGGAGGCAGCCGGATCTTTCATCGCGTCATAAATGGAATGGGTTTCGTAGGGTGGAAGGCCAATGAGGAACACCGAGCCGCGGTGGTCAAGCTGGGTGGCCCTCATCCTCGGGCTGGGGTTGCTGGCCTATCTGCCCAGTTTCGACGGGGTCTTCGTCTTCGACGACCTGCAGTGGATCGTCGACAACGACGATCTGCACCGCCTGTGGCCGCCGTGGGCAGCCGCCCGCGGGACGCTTCGGCCACTTCTGTTTTTCACCCTCGCCATCAATCATGCCATCAGTGGCCTGGCTCCCTGGTCCTACCATCTGATGAATCTGGGGATCCATCTGACGACGGCCTTGTTGTTGTTCGGGTCGCTGAGAAGACTCCTCAGAACGTGGCACTCGTCCTCCCATGGCCACGGCCAGGGCTCGGTCGAGCAATCCATCGCAGGCGCCACCGCCTTGCTCTGGGCCGTCCATCCTCTCACGACACAGGCTGTGACCTACGTCATACAGCGGGGAGAGTCGTTGGCCAGTCTCCTCTATGTGCTGTGTTTCTACGGATTGCTGCGAAGTATCGATTCGAACAGGCACCGCCTGTGGTGGGGCGTCATCGTCCTCAGTTGGTGGGGGGCCATGGCGACCAAGCTGATCGCCGTCACCCTGCCGGTCCTGCTGTTTGCCTTCGACTGGCTCCTGCTCAGTGGAGGCTTCGCTCATCTGTGGCAGCGGAGACGGTCCCTCTACCTGGCCCTTGGGGTGCCCGTCCTGATCGGTGTGGTGATTCTGCTTTTCATGGCGCCGCACCTTCTGGCTGCCCAGGTTCGTGGCGATGCCGAGGCGTTTGGCCGTCTCGACTATCTCATCACCCAGCCTGGTGTCATCCTCCACTATTTGCGCCTCGTCGTGTGGCCTCGACCACTCCTCATCGATCATGGCTGGCCCGTTTCGTCCTGGGCACTGGCTCTTGTTCCGCTCGCACTGGTGAGTTCGGCTCTGGTTGCCATCCTCATCGGACTGATTCGGCGACGAGCGTGGAGTTTCGTCGGTCTCTGGTTTGTGGGGATCCTCGCCCCTACGTCCAGTTGGGTGCCGCTGCGTGATCTGCTCGTCGAACACCGTATGTATCTGCCTCTGGTGGCGCCCCTGTTCGTGCTCGTCTGGCTTGGGGCCACGCTCCCGGCTCGGGGGCGCCTCTGGGCGCTGGCTGCCCTCGTCGGATCTCTGGCGCTGATGACGGCGGCTCGCAATCAGGACTACCACAGTGAACTGTCGCTGTTTGCCTCCGCAGCACACGAAACGAGCAACACCCGCAGATTCTACAACCTGCAACTCGAGTTCGTCTTCGACGAGGGAGGCGTTCTTGATGGCCCCCTGCTGTGTGCGCTCGAAACGGGCCCTGCCCTGCGCCCCGTCGCTCGACGGATTCAACAAGCCGACACAGACGGGGCCCTGCGGGATCTTGAAGGAATCAGGACTGTATCGGCGGCCAATCTGCGTGGCCTGGCGTTTTGGTTGAGGGGACAACGGCAGGAGGCGGCCTCGCAGTGGACCCAGGCACAGAATCTGCCCACTGCGCGGGTGAATCTCGCCATTGCCTCCTGGCTCGGCGGCGATCCGGGACGCGCCGAGCAATTGCTGGTCAACCCGCCGGATCCCACGTTGCCCGAGGCACATTACAATCTCGGAGCGTTGTGGGCAGCTCAGGGGAAGCTGGCAGAAGCCCGGGTTCTGCTGCAGCAGGCGCTCGCCCTGCGGCCGAATTGGGCGGAGGCGCTCAACAACCTCGGAGCCATCGCCGAAGCCAATGGGGAAATGGCAGAGGCTGGCCAACGATACGAGGATGCCATCGCACTGGAGCATCCAACGTCCACACTGAATCGAGGGTTGCTCCACATTCGTCAGCGTCACTACCGCGAGGCGCTTCCGCTGCTGGACCAAGTCATTCGCAAGTCCGGTGGGGAGCACCCTCGGGCCTCGTCGGCGAGGTCGGTGGCACGGTATTTCACAGGAGAGTTGTACGAGGCCGTCGAAGATCTGCGAAAGGCCCGGCGGCTTGGGGGGGCCACTGCCGCCCTCGACAACAATCTAGGCTGCCTAAATCTGGCACTCGGCGATCTACGACAGGCACGCAGCCTCTTCGAACAGGCCCTGGCCAAAGACCCCCAACAGACGGCGGCCAACCACAATCTTGGCAAGCTGCTGGTTATTGTCGGGCAGCCGGGGCCGGCGGTGGCGCACCTGCAGCGGGCGGCTGATCGAAGGCCGGACGACAAGGTGTTGGCGGCCAATCTCCGAGAGGCGAGACGTCTGGCCTCTCGCTGAACTCTCCCGCCTACACGAGTACTTCTGCCAGCTGGGTGAAGTCTTCGACCACGACGTCGGGCCGATACACTGATTCGTCGTACGGGAGTTGATTTCGATTGACGAAGGCCCCGCGCAGCCCACAAGCGCGGGCGCCTACGATGTCGAAGGAATTCGCTGAGATCATCATGCACTGCCCCACCTCCAGACCCAGCCCCGCCGTGGCGCGCCGGTAGACCGATGGATGTGGTTTGAAGGCACCTGCCTCCTCTACGGAGAGCACCTTGTGGAAAGGGGTTCCTTCGACCTGGTGCTCGAGCAGGTGGGCAAGGAATTCGGGATCCCCATTGGACAGCACGACCAGGCGATAGCGCCGCCCCAGTGCTTCCAGCGCATCAGCGACTTCGGGGAAGGGACGCAGATGAGGCCAGGCCTCCATCAGTTCCAGCACATGGGATGGCCCATGGGGCAGATGGTGCAAGGCGAGGGTATACACGATGGCCCGCCGTACGGTCTCCAGATATCCGCCATGTCCCAGGTCCAACAGGGTGTCCATGAACTGTTCGTGGCGCTGCCGGGCTCGCCAGGACTCCCAGAGAGTGACCGCGTCGATCGATGATTCCCGCGTCGACAGGAATCTCTCGATGGCAGGCAGCAAGCTGGTCTTGAGATCGAGTACGGTGCCAAAAAGGTCGAAGGTCAGCGCCTTAATGGCGGCGGTGTCGAAATGATGCGTCTGCTTCATCCCTCTGCTCTCGTTCCAGGTTGGTCTCGCGGCGCAAAGTAGAGCACCCAGCGAGTCCAACCAAGCGCTAGCAAGCGATGGAAAGAGGAGCCAAACGAGACGAAACGGTAGAGGAATCGCCAAACGCGCCGATGTGCCGATGTACCGAAGGCGAAACGCACACAACCTTCACTCCCCGAAGGGATGAGTCTCATGGCGATTCATGCCGGCGACGACAAGGATCAGTCTGAGGAAGAGGATCCTGTCCTCCATAAAGTGGCCATTCTCATGGTCGCCCTCGGTGAGGATGCGTCCAGTCAGGTGATGAAGTTTCTAAGCGACTACGAGATCGAGGAAATCACCCAGGCCATCGCCAGTCTCGGAACCATCAGCTCCAAGCTCATCGACACGGTGCTTGAGGACTTCCAACATTATCTGCTCGCTGGGGAGTGGCTGGCCCAGGGTGGAACCGACTTTGCCCGCGAGGTACTCGAGCGCGCCGTGGGGCCGCGCAAGGCGCAGGAGATTCTGGATCGCGTCAACACCAAGGTGAGTTCCGGGTTCTACATCTTGAAGAATGTGGCGCCCCAGCAGATCGCCCCCTTCATCGCCAACGAACATCCCCAGACCATCGCACTAGTTCTGTCTCAACTCGATGCTGATCCGGCGGCGGGGATCCTGTCTCACCTGCCCGAATTCATGCAGGCCGATGTAGCCTATCGAATTGCGTCGATGGAGAATCTCACGCCCAATGTCCTGAAGCAGATCGAGGAGAGTCTTGAGTCCTCGCTCAAGGACATTCTGGGAGGCAACCAGGATGTGGGTGGCACGAAGGTTGTGGCCGACATCCTCAACCTCACGGGAACCTCGGTCGAGAAAAACGTCCTCGACATCATGGATGGCACCGATCCCGAGATCGCCGAAGAGGTTCAGAATCAGATGTTCGTCTTCGGCGACCTGGTGAAGCTTACGGACCGCGAACTCCAGTTGCTGATGAAGGAGGTCGAGCAGAAAGACCTCGTCGTGGCCATGAAACGCGCCGAAGAGGAACTGAAGGACACGATCCTCGGCAACATGTCCGAGCGCGTGAGAACGTTCATCACCGAAGAGATGGAATTTCTGGCCCCCATGCGTCTGAGTGAGGTGGAGGAGGTCCAAGTGCGTATTGTCCAACAGTGCCGCCAGCTCGAAGATCAGGGGCAGGTCGTGATCACACGCGGCGACGCCAACGAGCAGTTCGTCTAGGCATTTTCTCGTTAGATCATATAGGCATTTGAGTCTGTGGTTCCGCAGGACAGGCTGTTCATGTGCGTTGGAGAGAGACTGCCTCTACATTCTCTCTCGTCGCCCGTAACCTCGCCTCCATTGACCGATGTCGATGCCACCTCTGCCAGAACTCCTCCCCCTGACGCCCTATCTGCGAGAGATGGTGTGGGGTGGTCGTCGCCTGGGCAACCTCTACGGCAAGCCGCTGCCTGCGGGGCAGTCCATTGGTGAGTCCTGCGAACTGTCAGCCCTGCCCGGAAGAGACACCGTTGTCGCGGACGGCCTGATGGCCGGT
This sequence comes from Gemmatimonadota bacterium, assembly GCA_002712305.1. Lineage (GTDB taxonomy): Bacteria > Latescibacterota > UBA2968 > UBA8231 > UBA8231 > UBA12574. Next base: position 47,778 of record PATE01000062.1, read on the forward strand.
CGAGGCCTGCTGAGTCTACACCGCGAATTTGGAGCCCAACTCGTCGGCGAAGAGGTCTCGGAGCGCTACGGCTCTGATTTTCCACTCCTGATCAAACTCATCGACGCGCACGATGATCTGTCCATTCAAGTCCACCCCGATGACGCGTATGCGCAGTCTCGCGACCTGGGCGTTTTTGGGAAGACCGAAGCATGGGTCGTTCTCCATTCAGAGGATGGACGCATTGCCCTCGGCCTGGAGCCCGGTGTCGATGAAACGGCACTGAGACAGGCCATCGGGGACGGCGAAGCCGAGCGTGTTGTTCGTTTTCAGGCGGTCTCCGCAGGCGACGTGGTCTATCTGCCTGCGGGAACCGTTCACGCTCTGTGTCGAGGCGTTCTGATCTACGAGGTACAGCAGTCGAGTGACATCACATTCAGACTCTACGACTATGATCGTGCGGGTGTTGATGGTGAGAAACGAGAGCTCCATATCGATCACGGGTTGGCCGTCACCGATTTCGATGCCCATCCCGAACCTACGCGAACACCTTCTGATTCATCACGTACCACACTCCTCGACGCCGAGTACTTCCGCCTGGAGCTCTTTCAAGGTGAGCCAGGGGTCATCGAGACAGGGGCGAGTTTCGCCGCCGTCACGGTCGTTGAGGGTGGGGTGACACTGGAGGGGAGTGAGCAGTCTCATCTCCTGGCTGTAGGCGGCTCTGCCATGATCCGTGCCGGGACCCGGGTCCGTGTCATTCCGGCGTCCGGTGCCCGTTGTCTGGTGGCAACACCAGCGGTGTGATGACGCCGAAAGAAGCCAGCCTGCGTACCAGCAGCACCAGTAGTCTGCAACTGAGCAACACTGAACCCAACAAGGGAGAACACGTGTCCCAGGGACTCAAATTCGTGATCCGTGCCGGCGGTGTAGGTACTCGCCTCTGGCCATATAGCCGTCAGGCGCGACCGAAGCAGTTTCACGCCATGGCAGGAGACCGCACGATGTTGCAGGAGGCCGTCGATCGAATCCTGCCCATCGCCGGGATGGATGACATCTTCGTCTCCACCGGAACCGCACAGGCCCATCTGGTCCGTCAGCAATTGCCGCAGCTACGCGATGATCATCTGATCGTCGAACCCGCCTTGCGAAACACGGGGCCCGCCGTGGCACTCGAATGCGCCCTGCTGGCGGCCCGTTGGCCGGGGTGCACGATCGCTTCGCTCGGATCCGATCACTACATCGGCAAGCCCGACGAGTTCTGTGGACTGCTGGAGGCGGCATTCGCAGCCTGCGAAGAGCATCCGGAGTATCTCTACACGATCGGTGTGAAACCTGTGCGACCCGAGACGGGGTACGGTTATATCCGCAAGGGCCAGGTCATGTGCCGGGCCACGGGTCTGGCGGGTCTGGGCGGCGAGACTCCCGTCTATGAGGTGACGGAGTTCACCGAGAAACCGGACGAGGCGACGGCTGTTGGGTATGCGAACAGTGGGGAGTATCTGTGGAACACGAATATGTTCGTCTGGCGGGCCGACACCGTGATGGATCTATTCGCTACCCATGAGCCCGACATTCACGAGCGCGCCCTCCGGATTGGCGCCGCCAGTGGCGAGGCGAGGGCGCTCACGGAGGTGATCGAACGTGAATACCCACAGATGAAGGCCATCGCCGTCGATAACGCCATCATCGAACCGGCACCTCATGTGGCGACGCTGGAAGGCGAACTCAACTGGGGGGACATCGGCAGCTGGGCGGCGCTGACGGATGTGCTGGCCGCCGACGAAGACGGGAATCTGCTGAAAGGCAATGTGGTCACCATCGACAGTGGCAATGTTACCGTCTACGGTGGAAGCGACGAGAAGGTCGTCGCTCTGGTCGGTGTCGACGATCTGGTCGTCGTGGACACCCCAGATGCCCTGCTCGTTTGCCGCAAGCAGGACGCCCAGCGTGTCCGGGATGTTCTGGATCGACTTCAGGATGGAGATCAGTCCAGGTTCGCCTAACCTGGCCCCTGGGCCGGGCAGCCGGGACGTCGACGACCCCGGCTGCTAGCGGGCAGCAGCTTTCTCTTGAACCATCGCACAGATTCTCTCGACACCTTCCCGAACCATGTCATCGGGAGAGGCGATGGAGATTCGCACGTGGTCGGCACACATCTGTCCAAAGGTGCTGCCCGGCGCCACGGCGACCTTGTGTTTTGCGATGAGTTCCATGGCAAAATCCCGCGATTCCATTCCCGACGCTGAGATATCGATCAGGAGATAGAAGGCGCCCCCGGGTGTGTAGCGATACATGTCGTGGGCCCGCAGAACCTCCAGGGCGATATCGCGGCGGCGTTGATAGGCGTCGCGCATCTCGACGACACACTCCTGCGGGCCATCGAGCGCGTCGGCGGCGGCCATCTGCGAGAAACCCACACCACAGGAGACCAGCGGCTCCTGCAGCTTGCTGGCCATTTCCACATACTCGGTGCAGGCCCGGGTGAAACCGACTCGGTAGCCCGTCATGGCATACGACTTCGACATGCCCGTCACGAGCAGGACCCGTCCATCAGGATCATGGGCAGCGGCACTGACGTGATCGACGCCGTCAAAGATGATCTCTCCGTAGATCTCATCGGCCAGAACCCACAGATCATGGCGACGTGCCAGATCCATTAACTGTTGGGTCAACTCCTCGTCGTACACCTGTCCTGTCGGGTTCGATGGGCTGCACAACAAGAGCAACTTCGTTCGCTCGGTGATCAAGGACTCGATCTGTTCTACATCGGGCAGGAAGTTGTTCTGGGCCGTCAGATTGTAGAACACGTTGCTGCCGTGAAAGAGGGGGACCGCCATGGAGTAGTTCGGCCAACCGGGATCGGGCAGCAACACTTCGTCCCCCGGTTCCACCAGGGATAGAAAGGCGGTGGCGACACTCAGCACCGCCCCCTGCGTGACCAGAATGTTCTCTGGTTCGGTGGTCACACCGGTCTTGCCCTGCACGTACCGCGCAACGGCGTCGCGCAACTCGTTGGTCCCCGCATTGGGGACGTACCGCGTGTGGCCGGCCCGCGCGTGCCGACAGGTGGCCTCGACAATGTGAGGAGGGGTGTCGAAGTCGGGTTGCCCCACCTCGAGGTGGATGGCGCCTGGCGTCGCCCAGGCGATATCCATGATCTCACGGATTCCAGAACGGGGAATGGCGGTCGGTGCCGCAGCAAAGGGCTTCATCAGCGCAGGTGAATCCCTGGCCCCGTGGACCCGATCATCTGCACCGTATTGTAGATCGAAGCCGGCGTGCTGGCTCCCGTGACTCCTGTGATGGCTTCCACGCGCTCCACGTGCAGCTCCACACCGGGCGCCTTGGCATGGATGGCGACGGTCGCGTCGCTCCAGGCCGGATCCACGAGCAGCAACGAGTGCGTGCGATCGAAGCCGATTCCTGCATACGCGATGGCTGCATGGGTATTCACATTGCGGGGGAACATGGGACAGATCCCCCGAGTTGGCCCGTCGTAAAGACAGGTCTCTTCCGTGATACTGTCTGGATCGACGCCTGCGGCGGCGCAATCAACGTTCTTCGGCGGCTTCTTCATCACCACGTCGACGCTTTCCCAGATGTCACGATTTTCCAGCAATGCATCCATGCCCACGACGCCACCATGGGGGACGAAGGCACGCGTTCCATATTTGGCGGTGGCCTCCTCGATCCCGGTCTCCACCTCTCGGTCGGCCAGTGCGGTGACGGAGATGAACATGTAGTTCGTCTTCTCGAGGATTGTCGTCCCCCATTTACGGGTGACATCGGGATGGGCCATCTCCACGACGAGGTCTGCGCCACGGCTGTCGAAGTCAGCGAGATCCGTCAAGGCTAGGTCCCCAAGATCGTCCAGTCTGCTCGTATCCGCGTCATGGATGAAAACCACCTCCATGCCGTTATCGTTCGAGGTAATCATGTCACGTACCGCCTGACCGATCAGGCCGTAGCCGACCAGACCGACACGCGTCGTTGTCGCTGCCATCTTCTTCTCCTCTATTTCTCTTAGGACGCCGGACGCGGTCGCTATCGCTCTTGTCCGGCATCGGGATTGCTCAATGCGGAGGGCTGAGGAATATACATGCAGTCGTGCGTACTCGTCGAATCATGGCGGCTCACAAGATGTTGTGTTCAACCTCGCATCGGTACACAAAAAAGTATCGTAACTGTAAAGACCGCAAAGTCTTAGCCGATATAAGGAGCGAAGGTCTACACTGTGACCTTCAGACAGAAACAGAAGATGGCAGGCCTGGTCGGCGCTGTCGGAGGCGTGCTCTTACTCGTCGCCGTCGGTGGTCTGATCGGCCGATGGGTGCTCACCCCTGCTCAACCAGCTCGGGTGGCCGACGTATCGGAAGAAAGGTCCGTTGAGGCGGGCACAGATTCCCATACGACGGCGTCAGGTCTCCGTACAACGGCGTCAGGGGCACCTGTTCTCGCCATCCCGCGGCCAAAGCCCATACAGGCGGCGGCGATGGCGGGGGTGATGGGTGCCGCAACGGCACCATCAGAGATGGCGGCGGACACCGTCACGATGAGGAGCACAGCGTCAAGCGGGACCGATGAAATGGCCCACTACCCACTCGGGGTGGGGCGCTACTGGGTTTATCTTTACCACGAGCGTGACACAGAGGTGGTCACCGAGGTAGAGCGCCAGATCGTGCGTCAGGAAGCCAGACAGGGCGCCAGCGATCTGTTTTTCTTCGCCGATGGCACCATCGCCTACGCCGAAGAAGGCAAGATCTACGAGATGGGGTCGAATGGCGGGGTGAACATCATCCCCATTGAGAAGCCATCGGCCAGCGGCCCCATCAGATACCGCAGCCAGGGGCTGCAGATTGAGAAGTGGGTCGCAGCGAACGATACAGCCGTCGTCATCGACGGTCATCGTTTCGAACGTTGTCTGGAGGTGGTCACCAGATTTCGCCCTGATGAGTCAGGTGGAAACGAGGTGTCCTACTCTTCTTTTTACGCCTCCGGGATCGGCCTGGTGGGGCGCCAACAGTGGCCAACGGATGCTTCGGGCACCCTGGCCGTGACCTTGAGTGAGTACGGAACTCGCCAACCGCCATCCACCGACGGACAATTATGATGTCACATCCTCCCCATCCAGTTGCCAGACCCCCGGCTCGTGGTCTATGCACGATCCAGGCCGGTGTCTCCTGGCTTGCCCGCTCATCGGGGCTCCACGTCGCGACACTGTGGCTGTTGTCACTGGCGCTCGGGTTTCTCCCTGCCGAGACGTCCGCCTCCACGGCGATCGCAAAAGTGAGTGCCGTCGATGGTGCCGAGGTGATCATTGATGCAGGTCGCGCAGACGGGCTGACCGAAACCGCCAAGGTGACCTTGCTGCGCGAAGGCGACCCCATCGCCCATCCCCTGACCGGCGAAGTGCTGGGCATCCCCCAGGAGCCGGTCGGCACGGTCCACATCTATGAGGTGGACGATCACAGTGCCCGTGGTGGTCTGGTGAAAATGTATTCCGATCCACTCGTGGGTGATCTCGCCGAGTTCAAGCCGACCATGGTCGCGGCGAAACCCGCACCTGCTCCGGAAGTGGAGCAGGTCAAGGAGCGGGTCGAGAAGCTAAGTCAGAACGTGGAGGAGTATCGCCGCCGCAGCGAACAGAGGCTGGGCACGTATCCAGATTTCGCCCGACGCGTCCTCGATGAGATCGCGGCGATGAAATCGTATCTGGTCTCTCTCGACGGGCGGATGGTAGAGCTCGAGGAACAACAAAACGAGCATCACTTCCGGCTGTCTTCGGTTCTCAGCGGCGAGTATCGCCAGGAGGACATGAAAGAATTCACCATTCGGTACGCTCCTGACACGCAGGTTCGGCTGCGTGCAGCGGGCAAGACGCTGATGATCGACGTCGTGGCCGACTCACTTCGCATGACCCCTGTCCCAGGGGAATCAGTCGCCATGGCCGACAGTGAAGCCGATGGCGATGGTCCGGGCCTGTTGAGCATGTTTTTCGGTAGCGATGACGAGCCCGAATCCATCGATGATGTGGAGATGTCCACGGAAACACCGATGGACATGGGTGACGCCGAGGTGCCCTGGTACACGAGTGTCTATCATCTCGCCGCGGGCGTTGGGTTGATCCTGGCACTCCTCATCATGGTCTTCCTGGTGATCAAGCGCCGATACTCAGATGTGGATGGACTCGATGATTTCGACGACGAATACGAAGGGTATCTGGACGACGAGGAGGAGGAGGATAAAGATGAATACTAGTCGAGTGATCCTCTCCGGGCGATTCCTCTTTGCCCGCCTCGTTTGCCTGGCCATGGTGGCGAGTCTGGCCTATTTCGGGCCGGCAGTGGCCGATGAGATGACGGAGCCGGGCATGAACTACGTCATAAAGGTGACACCCACCCTGGCCTATCTGGACGTTGGCCAAGCGACAGGCGCCACCATCGGTGCAGAATACGTCGTAATGCGAGTTGATGATGACGACGACGACATGATGATGGTCGTCGGTGAGGTCAGGGTCCTTCGCGTTTACGCCAGCTTCTCGATCGCTGAGATCACATCTATCGAGCCGAACCAGGAAATCGCTGTTCTTCAGCGAGTGGTCCCGCGCGGTGATGCGATGGCGATGGAAGCGATGCACCGCGGCGACGACCAGATGGAGGGTCCGGCTCGACCCCGGCGCGATCCGGGTACACTGACCCGATCTCTCGTGCTGCTGGGTGGAATGGATCTGTCGAAGAGCTCTGATCTGACGTGGCGTGTGAACGCGTTGGCAAAGGCAGAAGACGTGTCCGGTCCCGCCATCGCCGTCCGACTCGGCCGGATGCTCAACAACAAGCTCCGTCTGGCACTGACATACCGACTCTCCGGTGAGCACCTCGGCCCGTCGGATGCGGAAGTGACACAGTTGTCGGCGGAACTCGATGCCCACATCCTGTTCCGTGGTGTCGGCAAGGCAGGCCCCTACATCGGTTTCGGTGGCGGATTGCACCTGCTCAGCTGGGATGCGCCGAATGACGCGATCGACGATAGCGCCATCAAGACCGGATTCAACGCGCTTGGGGGTCTCGATATCCCTGTTGGTGACGGTAGCTGGAGCGTGATCGCCGAGGGTGGCTATCAGGGCGTGACGAAATGGGCAGCTATGCTCGACGCGAGTCACGTACGCGCCTACGTCGGACTGGGACGCAACTTCTAAGCTCCGTCGATGTCAGAAGAAAAAAGGCTCTCCAGGTCGCATCGCACGATGCACCTGGAGAGCCTTTTTCCGTTCTACCTTGTGATGAATGCCATAGACGTCACGTGAGCGTGTCTGGTGGTCCGGCTCTTTCATCGTCGTCAGAAGGTGGGGGTGGTTCCGACTCGGGATCGTCGTCGTCATCGTCGAAGGAGACCGGCTTGCGTTGGGCAAGATGCGACACGCCGATACTGATCTCGTAGAGCACCATCAACGGCAAAGCCATCAACAGCTGCGAGATCGGATCTGGTGGCGTGAACACGGCAGCCACCAGGAAGATGCCGACAACGGCATAACGACGAACACGTCGTAGATAGTCTGGTGTCAGCAGCCCCAACCGCGACAGGAACAGACTGACCACGGGCATTTCAAAGACGACCCCGAAACCCAGCAGAAGGCGCAGGACGAATCCGATGTATTCGTCGACGGCCCATTGGGAGATCATGTCTGCCGGCTCAAGACTCAGGAAGAATCTCAAGCCCAGGGGCAGCACGATCTGGTGAGCGACGGCAGCACCCAACAGAAAGCAGAAGACACTCAAGCCAATGATGGGCAGCACGAGTCGTCGTTCTCTGTTGAGCAGTCCAGGTGCAACGAATCGCCACAACTGGTAGAAGACGATGGGTGATGCAAGGATCAGACCGCCCAGGAGGGCCACCTGCAGGCTGACGATGAACCAGGTCATCACACGCAAGGACTGTAGTTGACGTCGATAGGGAAGGACCTGTTTTGAGTCCTCGCCCTCGCCTTCAACCGACGGAACGTCGGCTGAATCGACAACCGTAGTCCCCGATGATTCGCCAGATGATTGGTCAACTGATTGGTCAGATGATTCTACCGGCGAGTCACTGACGCGAACCCTTAGTTCCTCCACCCAGAGGCGGATCGCCGTGGCCGGCCCCGGCGAGTTCTGTTGCTGAAGACTGATCACCGCCTGCTCATAGGGCTGCGTCAGCAAATGGAGCAATGGGTCGGCGTAGGCGAAACAAACGGCGGCACCCACGAGCAATGCCCCAATCGCCTTCAGCAGGCGCCAGCGCAACTCCTCGAGGTGGTCGAGAAAAGGTATTTCGCGGGCCGGTTCCGCATCCGACCGGCCATCGTCGATAGCCATGTTGTCTTGTGAAATCAGAGTGTCATCCGTCGACGTAGAACCACCGTGTGCCGTGCGCCCACCATCGGAAGCGGGCGCGTAGAATCTCAGGGCGAACAGAGCCAGGACGCCAAGGGCCAGACAGATCTGTGCGAACCAGTCCCCATACCGCGTATAGAAGGTCGGCTCTGCGCCGTGCAAAGCAACGCTACCCACATTCACCGCGGTGGTACCAAACTGTGTATGGGCTGTGCTGCGTCCGTAGGCGTCCACGAAGAGGCTGACTCCGTTGGTTGCACAACGGGCGATGGGGCGGCGATTCTCCACAGCGCGCATGGCGGCGATTTGCGCGTGTTGGAAGGGGCCGGAGGTCGCACCGAACCACGAGTCATTGGTGATGATCACGAGTAACTCGGCGCCCTGAGCCACGTGCCGGCGGACAAGATCCGGGAAGACCGACTCGAAGCACACAAGGGGACCGATCCACTTCCTGTGATTGCCCAGTGGGCGACCGGGATTTCCCGTGGGGCGATCGGAATCGCCCCTGATCGGGAAGAGAGTCCGCTTCTGACCCCTGGCAAACTGCGCCGGTGCCAGGTCTCCAGTCAGGGCGGTCCAGTCGATGTTCCGCAGTCCGGGAATCGCATCGAGATACGGTGTGCGCTCGCCAAAGGGAACCAGGTGCATCTTGGCATAGGTCAGCAGCGTATCGTGGTTCGGCTGCACGTAGTAGACGGCATTCAGGGGTTCGCCCCTGGCCTTGTCGATGCCGGGAGCGCCGGTCAGCACACGAACATCGAATTCGTCAGCCAGAGACTGGATGGAGCGACGGCACGAGGCGCGCTGGCTCAGATCACAAGGGACCGCCGTCTCCGGCCAGATCAGCAGATCGACGTGTTCTTTGCCCAGGGCCTCACGAGAGAGCGAATCGAGACTGTGAATGCTCTTCTGGAGGCCGCCCGGCCTCCACTTGACTCGACCCAGGTTGTTCTGAATCAGGCCGATTCCGACGGTCTCGCCCTCGTCTGTAAGTGCTTGCGACAGCATCCACCAGCCCGTCCCGTACAACGTGCCCACGATCATCACACCAGTGACACATCCCGGGATCCGCAGGCTGTTGTCGAGGATCGCCAGGCTGAGGCAAGCGCTCACGGCAACGACGGCAAAGCTGATCCCGTATACGCCGGTTAAGCTCGCCGCCTGAATGAGCGTCGGGACGTCCGCCTGGCTGTGACCGAGCAGGAGCCAGGGGAATCCCAACTGCCCCAGAGACATCAGATACTCGACTGCCGTCCACAGCACTGGCGCAGCGAGGACACCGCGTGTTCCCCACCTGCGGATGACGCCAAACTGTACCATCGCGAACAGGCCCGTGAACACCGCCAGGTAGGCGGCACCAAGACCGGTTCCAGCGATGACGGCGGGGCCCCCGCCCTGCGTGTATCCCACCCAGTACAGGCAGATCAGGTTGCCCACAAAACCAGCGGTCCATCCACGTCGAAACGCTGAGGCCTTGCTCGTTGCCGAGTGTAAGACCAGCAGCAACGGGATCCATGCGATCCACGCCCACACCGGGTGGAAGAGGAAGGCCACAGCAAGATCCGGGTGGCAGGGGAAGGACAGACCAAACAGCAGTCCTGCCAACAGGCATAGAGCAGTGACAGGACGCAGGGTCTGACGGCGGAGGATGAGAAGTTGGTTGATCACGGTAGGGCGAATATATCCCCCCGCATCGGTGGGCGACAGATTGCCGTCGGAGGAATGGCGGGTTGGCACGCCACGTGCAATCTCACAGAGCTTGAGGCGAACCCTCTCTCCGACACGACCGATCACTGTGTCGAAACGTTATCGCTGCCGTCTCCTTCTCGACTCAGCAACAACACTGGATGCAACCAACCTGGATCCAATTCCCTTGAATTCGACAACAGATGAGAGCCCGATGATGAGCGCAGCCACTCCCCTCAGACCGACCCGTGCCTCAGAGGATCTTCCACGGGAGCGACTGGCTCGATGTGGTGCCTCGGCGCTCCGCGATGATGAATTGCTGGCGATCGTGTTGGGCACCGGCGTGCGCGGCACGACCGTCATGGACGTAGCAACATCGATCCTGCATCGTCATCCGGCAGAGGCGCTGGTGAGTCTTGAACTTGACGCCCTGCAGGACATCCGTGGATTGGGAAGGGCGAAGGCGGGAATCCTGGTCGCTGCCTTCGAACTGGCCCGGCGTGGCCTGCGTCAGGGGTTGGGTGTGCTACCTTGCATCGGAGGGCCCGCAGATGCCCTGCCCCTGTTGACGGAGATCAAGGACCAACGCAAAGAGTTTTTCCTCTGTCTCTATCTCAATGCGCGCAATCAGGTGATCCATAAGGAGGTCGTCTCGATCGGATCTCTCAGCGCATCGATCGTCCACCCCCGTGAGGTCTTCCAGGTCGCCGTTGCCAAGTCGGCGGCCAGCATCGTGCTGGCTCACAATCATCCCTCTGGAGATGTCTCACCGAGCCGAGACGATGTCGATGTCACGCGGCGCCTTCAGCGAGCCGGTGATATCATGGGTGTTGATATCCTCGATCACCTGATCATCGCCGCGGATCAGTTCCTCAGCCTAAAGGAACAGGGATACATGTGACTCACGCCCTTAGCTCACCTTGATTTGAGGAGTCGATCCGGTATATTTGTGGCAGCCGCAGCATACCTGCGGCAACGACTATGCGCAAAGCGAAAAACGAACATCTCATCCCGGTACAGATCTGGCGGATCTATCCCTATCCAGATGTGACGCCGCCAGAAACCTTCCTCGTTGTCCTCAAAGGGGAGGAAGGGAAGTTCGTACCTATCTCGATCGGTTGCCCCGAAGGCCAGTATCTGGTCATGGCGATGCAGCAGGTCTCCTTTCCGAGACCCCTGACACACAACCTCATTCAGAATCTGCTCGACAAGGTCAAAGGAAAGGTCCATCAACTCGTCATCCACACCCTCAAGGATGAGACCTTCCATGCCTATCTGCTGATTCAGACGCAGGATGAGGTCTTCTACCTCGATTGCCGACCAAGCGACGGCATGATTCTGGCCACGCTCATGAACATTCCGATCTTCATGAGCCCTGAGGTCATGGAGGAAGCGGGCCGCGAGTTGAACAGCATGCTCAACCTGAATGAACTGGGTGAGGAACTGTCCGGTGCCGATGAGGACGAGGCAGATTCAGAGGATGAGGAAGCCGAACTAGAGGCCACCATCGATGTCGTGGCCCCCGTCGTGGAGCCGCCCGAACCGGAAATGATTGAAGAAGAGGCCCTGCCTCTGCTCCCCGTGATCAGCGAAAGTGATGGCGAGCCCACTCGCATCGGCGCTTTGCGTGCGCAGCTCCATCGTCTGGTGGCCGAAGAGGCCTACGAGGAGGCTGCACGTGTCCGCGATCTGATTACAGAACTCGAGGCCGATGGCGACGGCTGATCGAATCGCGATCGCACCGAACAAAACAACCCGCCAACGATCTTCGTCGGCGGGTTGTTGTCGTTCTGGTCAGTCGCCTCGTCGGTAGTGACTAACGTTGTGCCAGTTGCCATTCGCGGCCGGGTGCGTCCACACGGAAGGTTTCCACGTTGCCCTCGTCCTGAAGCATCACATATGCCGTGCATCCATCTGGACCACCGAAGGCGATGTTACTCGGCAGCTTTCCCGTCAACTCGACCTCCAGTAAGACGTCGCCTGCCGGCGACAACTTGGCAACCGTCCCCTTGCCGTGGCGGGTGACATAGAGATTGCCCTCCACGTCACAGCGCATGCCGTCCATGCTGAAATCGGGAAACTGAATGAGTAGGCGTTTGTTGGTCACGGCGCCGGCCTGCAGGTCATAAACCCACACATTCTTCTGGTTCGATTCATTGACATACAACAGATCTTCACCCGGGGAGACTTCGATTCCATTGGTGGTGCCCATATCCGCTTCCAGCAGGTGGACACTGCCATCTGTTTCGACACGCCACATCTGCCCCGTCGACGCTGACCAGTTCGGGTCGCTCGCGTAGATGACATCGTCGGCGCCGATGGCGATATCGTTGGGTTGATTCATCGAGGGCTCGTGGGCGAAGACCTCGATCTGTCTCGTCGACATATCCACGCGCAGAACGTTGTGTCCTGTGTAGTCGGCAATATACATGCGTCCCGCCGAGTCAAATCGGATGCCATTGCCCGTGCTGCTTTCGGGGAGTTCGAGGAAGAGGCTGCACTCCCCATCGGGTGTCACCCGTCCGATTGTGTGTTCCCGCTCGAAGTTGACGGCATAGAGATTCCCGTCACCATCACACCCCGGCCCTTCAATGCCGCGAGTGAATCCACCTCGCTCGGTGAAAACGCGGCTCACATACGCTTCGCTCATCTTTGACTCCGATCTTTCGCGTGCAGTTGCCTGGCTTTCAACGGCCGGATACAATAGGACCAACCCAACCTGAAGATGCCAAACGAACTTGATTCATCACTTGCCTAGGAGATGTGTGTCATGCGAGGTCTGATTCTGACGCTGGCCGCCGGCGTCGTACTTGTCGCTGGTACCCGTGCTGAAGCACACTGCGAGATTCCTTGTGGAATCTACGGTGACGAGCTGCGATTTTCGATGCTGCAGGAAGACATCACGACGATCGAGAAATCGATGAAAAAGATCGTCGAATTGGCGGCCGATCCTGCCGAGAATGCGAATCAGATCGGTCGTTGGGTGCTCAACAAAGAGCAACATGCCGATCACATCCGGGAGATCGTGACACAGTACTTCATGACGCAGAGAATCAAGCTGCCAGATGAGGGTGACAAGGCCGCCGTCGCTGCCTACACCGAACGTCTTACGTTGCTGCACAAGATGCTCGTGTACGCCATGAAGAGCAAGCAGACGACGGACACCATGTGGACTCAGAAGTTGCATGAAACTGTGCATGTCTTCGAGGACGCCTACAAGAACTAGGCGTCTTCAGCCACGTCCCAGTGGTCCTTCTCCGTCTGTTAGACCGGGGGAGGACCCGTTGTTGTTGGTGTGGTCGCTGGGCTTTGGCTAGGTAGATCTGCGCCAGGGCGCATGCTGGGACCATCATCGGCGTAGAGGTTACCGCGCTACTGTCAATCGCTACAGGCGTCGACTCAGGGATACTCGATGCACATCGCCCAGATCTGGGAAGGAGGAGAAGGCGTAGTCGACGCGATAGCTCCTCAGCTCGAGGCCGCCTCCGGCGGACAACCCGAGTGTCTCGTCTCCCGCACTGCCACCCTGCTGCAGGCTGTACCCGGGCCGCAAGGTCAGACCTCCTCCGAACTCAATCTCGGCGCCGAATGTGGCGTACGCGTCGTTGTCGTTCGGGACGGTGAAATCAGCCACGATCAGCAACGGCACCGGAAAGTGTGCGGGACGGTGAGCGATCCCGGCCCGAAGCAGAACGGGCAGCGAGTCATCAAACCCATCGGTGTAGCCACTATAGACAGAACCGAGGTTGGCAATGGACGCACCCAGCGTCATTCCCTCCAGGGGGCCCATGAACAGAAGGCCGAGATCGAAGGCCAATGCGGCGGCGGAGTAGTCGTCGATACTGGAGTGGATGGATTTGATGCTGCCACCGGCCGACAGGCGGCCACCAAACAGTGACTGGGTTGCTGTGACGGCGGCGGCCAGGTCGCTCGCACTGAACGTACCCAGATCCTGCCCATCGGCATCGGTTCGATGAAGGTCGCCGTAGTTGAAGTAGTTCACACTCACGCCAAAGGTGCGATCGCCACCAGGCATGGCAAAACTGAGAAAGCCCGCCTCCGTATCCACGAGATAGCTGGTGTAGGCAAGCGAGGCTGTGCGCGCCTGCAGTCCATGAAGCCCGGCTGGGTTCCACGCAGGTGCTTCGATATCGCTGCGAATCGCCGTAAAGGCGCCGCCCAGGCCCGCGGCACGGGCGCCGACGCCAACCTTGAGGAAACTGAAACCCGTCGTGCCGGCGCTGTCATTGATTGCGTGAACGTTCTGTGACAACAATGCGCTCAGGGCGACAGCCAGGAGGGTGATACGTGGCATCCTCATCGATTCTATCCAGTCGGAGCCGAAGCTCGATTCAAGCGGTCTGTTCAATGTGATGGGCGGCACGAAGCAGCGTTTCCTCCGCGAAGGCAGGGGCCAGCAGTTGAGCACCGATGGGCAGGCCGTTCTGGGCGGTTGCCACGGGCACTGATACACCGGGAAGCCCAGCGAGATTCGCTGTCACCGTGTAGATGTCATTCAGATACATCTGCAGCGGGTCGTCGATCTTGTCTCCCAGGCAGAACGCCGTCGTCGGTGAGACGGGCCCCAGCAACAGGTCACAATCGGTGAAGGCGCGGGAGAAATCTTCGCGAATCAAGGTTCTGACCTTTTGCGCCTTGAGATAATACGCATCGTAGTACCCGGCGCTGAGTACGTACGTTCCGAGCATGATTCGGCGTTTGACCTCATCCCCAAAGCCTTCACTGCGGCTTTGATGGTACATCTGCTGCAGGTCGGATGCCTCGCCAGAGCGATAACCGAAACGGACACCGTCATAACGAGACAGGTTCGCCGACGCCTCTGCAGTGGCGACCACATAGTATGCACCGATGCAGTATTCGGCATGTCCTGCCACGGGCAGTGAGACGTTCTGCAGTTTTGCTCCTGCCGATTCCAGTCGACTCGCCGTTGCCTCGATCGCAGCGGCCGTCTCTGCGTCGAGACCTTCGCCAAAGAACTGCTCCGGCAGTCCGA
The DNA here is from genome assembly GCA_002712305.1 of Gemmatimonadota bacterium. Lineage (GTDB taxonomy): Bacteria > Latescibacterota > UBA2968 > UBA8231 > UBA8231 > UBA12574. The sequence goes on from PATE01000062.1 coordinate 62,826, forward strand.
TGGTTAGACCCCCGACCCCCGCTCGAAGTTTCTGGCAATAATCAGGTACTTCCACATCCGCGCTGGTTGCATCTGAGGCATCATGCCCCGAGATCACACCCAAAAGCAGGGCAGCATCCTCCACATCCTTGGTCAGGGGGCCGATCTGGTCGAGGGAACTGGCAAAGGCAACCAGTCCGTAACGAGAGACACGGCCATAGGTCGGTTTCAGTCCGACGATGCCGCAGTATCCAGCGGGCTGGCGCACGGAGCCTCCCGTATCAGATCCCAGCGCTGCGATCGCCGTGTCTGCGGCGACGGCGGCGGCGGAGCCACCACTGCTTCCGCCAGGAACTCGGTCGAGATCGCGAGGATTCCGGGTCGGGCCGAAATGGGAGTTTTCATTCGACGAGCCCATGGCGAACTCGTCCATATTCGTCTTGCCCAACAGGACGGCATCCGCCGCACGGAGTTTGGCGACAGCCGTCGCATCGTACGGAGCGACATAGTCGGCGAGGATTCGCGAACCGCACGTCGTGCGACCACCGCGAACACACATCACATCTTTGATGGCTAT
>PATE01000063.1 GCA_002712305.1 Gemmatimonadota bacterium
GTGTAGCGTTTATAGCGCTACCGTGGGTTCGAATCCCACTCTCTCCGCCATGTCGTGTGGGGCAGTAGCTCAGTTGGGAGAGCGCTAGGTTCGCAATCTGGAGGTCGAGGGTTCGATCCCCTTCTGCTCCACCATTTTCTGCACAGTGACGTTGGCGACACCATGTTCGCCGATGTCACTGTGTTGCATTAGACTGAAGGCACTTTGTTCCGCGCCGCCTTTTCGGGCCGGAGGGCGTCGATGGTCAGATTCTGCGCAACGTGAGACTTCTAAACTCCGTCAGGACCGGAAGGTAGCAGCGGTAGGAATGTTTTCGCGTGTGCCGCGGAGCCTCTGATCGGAGCCTTCCGGCTCGTCTTCGACTTTCCACAGGAATCCCTTCCGCCTCCAGGCCGACACCATGAGTTATCAGGTCACTGCAAGAAAATGGCGCCCCCGCCGTTTCGACCAGGTTGTCGGTCAAGAGCACATCACCACGACGTTGATCAATGCTCTCGGTACGGGTCGCATTGCTCAATGCTACCTGTTCTGCGGCCCCCGGGGTGTGGGAAAGACCACGACGGCCCGCATCCTCGCAAAAGCCCTCAATTGCGCCAACGTTGACGCGGGGGCCGATCCGTGCGACGACTGCCCTTCCTGCAAGAGCATCGCAGAAGGCACGAGCATGGACGTGCTCGAAATCGATGGAGCGTCGAACAACAGTGTCGACGACGTGCGTGACCTGCGCGAGGCCGTCCACTATATCCCGACGGGCGGTTCCTACAAGATCTACATCATCGACGAAGTCCACATGTTGTCCACGGCGGCCTTCAACGCGCTCCTCAAGACGCTGGAGGAGCCACCCGAACGCGTCGTGTTCGTCTTCGCCACAACAGAGGTGCAGGAGGTCCCCGAGACCATCCTGAGTCGATGTCAGCGCTTCAACTTTCGGCGTATCGCGACGGGCACGATCGCAGATCATTTGCGAACGATCGTGTCGGCCGAGAAGATCGAAGCCGACGACGAAGCGCTGTTCCTACTGGCTCGACGTGCAGATGGAGCCCTGAGGGACGCGGAGAGCTTGCTGGACCAAGTGGTCTCCTTCAACGCCGAACGTCTCACGACCGAGACGGTGGGCGACGTCCTCGGCCTCGTGGATGGCGGTGTCTTCTTCGACGTCGTGGAGGCGGTCAGCGCCGCTGATGCCACAAGAGTTCTCGAGCTGTTGTCCGGCGTCGTCGATGCAGGGGGAGACGTAGAGGAGTTCGTCCGGGGTCTGATCGAACATATCAGAAATCTTCTGTTCACTAAGGTCCAGGGTACGGCCGATGAACTCGATGTGACCGAAACTGAGCGTGACAGATTGGGCGAAACGGCCCAGGGGATTCAAGAGCAAGATCTGCTGCGGGCCCTGCGTTCCCTGATGGATCTGGAAGGCGAATTGCGAAGATCTCTTCAACCTCGCTTCCGCACCGAACTGACCCTTGTCCGCCTGGCGGGAATGGGGAATGCAGTGGACGTGGGCCAACTGCTGGCTCGCCTGGCTGCTCTCGAAGCGACGATCGGACACGGGCAAACACCTGTACCCGTGACCTCACAACCCCAACCACCGCCGCGCAGAGCCGCCAGTACTCCCGTCCCGAGCCAAGCCGCGTCGGCTGCGGCTGCCCCTAGCGCATCACCGCCGATGCCCCCACCGGCACCGCCGCCGCCAGACGACAGTGCGCCCGAAGCAGCGCCACCCTCGGCGGCAGGATCAGCTTCTGCACAGTCCACAGAGCCTGCTCCTGCGCTCGTATCGGGGCCGGTCGATGTGAATCTGCTCAGGTCGCAGTGGCCACGGATCGTCGCTGAGGTCAGACAGCGACAACCATCCGCTGGAAACTTTCTCCAGGACATCGCTGATATGCGCCTGGGCGACAACCAGTTGATCTTGTTGTTCCCCGCAACCGCCCGATTCAGTATGGGACAGGTTGCCAAGGCCCACGAAGCGATCAGCGGTGCCATCGAATCGGTGACCGGCGCGAAGCTGCACGTGAAGTGCTCCGTCGACGAGTCTGACGAAGGCGGCGGTGGCGGTGGCGCACATCAACCACCTGACCAGACACCCCCGCCCATGGGTGAACGGTCCACCCCTCCACCTCAGGTTCCCAAGGGCGCAGCGACCCGAGACGACGTGGATCCCTCCGTGCGTTCGGTTTTGGATGCCTTCGACGGGGAAATTGTCTAGTATGGTGGGAAGCCAACATCGAATCTGACAAGGTGGAACGTGGGACCTGAACCCCTCGAAGATCTGGTGGTTGCCTTTACACGGTTGCCGGGGATCGGTCGTAAGACTGCTCAACGCCTTGCCCTCTATGTGCTCAAGTCGCCACCTCAGGAAGCCGAGTCTCTGGCGGCGGCGGTGCGGGCGGCGCGTGAGAACATCGGACACTGCACGAGATGTTTTCATCTGACGGAGCGAGGGCAGGAGTTGTGCCATATCTGTCGAGATCCAAGGCGAGACACAGGCATGATCTGCGTTGTCGAAGAGGCTTCCGATGCACTGGCTCTGGAACGAAGCGAACTGATGCGGGGGACGTATCACGTGCTCGGTGGCGCGTTGTCTCCCTTGGATGGAGTCGGTCCAGAAGACCTGCGGATAGCCGAGTTGGTGGAGCGCGTGCGGGAAGAGGGGATCAGAGAGGTGATTCTCGCGCACAACGCCAGCGCCGAGGGCGAAGCCACAGCCGAGTACATTCACCAGCGACTCGATGGAATGACACAGGTCTCCCGACTGGCTCGTGGTCTGCCCGCCGGATCAGATCTTGACCTGGCTGATCGCACAACCCTCGCTCATGCCCTGCAGGGGCGCGTGCAATTCTAAGGTGCGATCGTGAGCGGTCATTCCATCATGAATCTGCCCAACCTGCTGACCGTTTCGCGGATTGTTGCAACGCCCATATTTCTCTTCCTGTTGCTGGCCGATGTCTGGTATCTGCGAGTAGGGTCTGTGCTCGTGTTCGCCGCTGCGTCCCTCACCGATCTCTACGATGGCCGACTGGCCCGCTCAAGAGGCCGGGTAACCGAATTCGGTCGATTCATGGACCCCCTGGCCGACAAAATACTCGTGACGTCTGCCCTGGTAGCCCTGGCCGTGGGTCGAATTGTCAACGCCTGGCTCGTCATCCCCGTCGTCGTCAGAGACGTGATCATCACCTCAATGCGGATGTATGGACTGTATCGAGGACAGATGATGGAGACCTCCCGGTTGGCGAAATGGAAAACAACCGTACAACTGATCACGATCTTCGTAATCCTTGTGATGATCGGTGTGCAGGAGCTATCGATTCACTACCAATGGCACAGCATCATCGACCTCGATTCGGCGATGTTTCCTCTTCTCGCCAACGGACTCATGGCGGTGGTCCTGCTCCTTACGGTGCTTTCCGGATTTCACTATCTTTTCCGCACTGAACAACACTCCAGCAGCGCACTCTGACTATCGACTCATCAGGTCGTCCTCCTCGTCGTCTTCTCGACGTGGTTCGCACGTTTTTCGCTACCGTCGGGTACTCCGGTCTCGTCCCGATCGCGCCTGGGACGGCGGGTTCGGCGGTTACGGCCGTCATCTATGTCTTGCTGTGCGACTCGATGTCGACGATGGCCTGGCTCGTCGTACTGGCCGTAGTGGCGGCGATCTCCATACCGGTGGCCGGAGCAGAGGCCGAGGCGAGAGGCCGCAAGGATCCAGGGCCGGTGGTGATCGACGAGATGCTCGGATTCCTCGTCACGGTAGCATTCCTCCCCTACAGCCTGTCTATGACGCTGGCGGGCTTTCTATTATTTCGCGTGCTGGATATCATCAAACCACCCCCGGCTCGCTGGCTAGAGCGCCTACCCGGGGGCTGGGGCATCGTTCTGGATGACGTTGCGGCAGGGATCTGGGGAAACGTGATATTGCGGCTCGGGCTGTGGTGGCTCGGTGGTGACACAGCGCAGTCTACGTAACAGAACCGATCGGAGAGGTCGACACGATGGCAAAGGGCAACAACGGCCGAGCGGACGTTCAGCGGCAGGATGACGATCGCGGCAGACAACAGGCCCTGGATCTGGCCCTGTCCCAGATCGAAAAACAGTACGGCAAGGGCGCAATCATGCGCATGGGAGAGGAAGGTGGTGTGGTGGCCGTCGAGTCGATCCCGTCCGGCTCCATTGCGCTGGATGCAGCCCTCGGAATCGGCGGATTCCCGAGAGGCCGTGTCGTTGAGGTCTACGGACCTGAAGGGGCAGGGAAGACGATGGTTTCTCTGCACGCCATTCGCGAAGCGCAGCGAGCCGGCGGCACGGCGGCCTTCGTCGACGCCGAGCACGCACTGGATATCTCCTTTGCTCGTCGGATTGGTGTCGACGTCGAGAATCTCATCATCAGCCAGCCGGATTCGGGCGAACAGGCTCTGGAGATCGTGGATACGCTGGTGCGTTCGGGAGCCTTCGATGTTGTCGTCCTCGATTCGGTAGCCGCCTTGGTCCCTCAAGCCGAACTGGAAGGCAACATGGGAGATTCCCACATGGGACTCCATGCTCGTCTGATGTCACAAGCTCTGCGCAAGCTCACCGGTTCGATCAATCGGTCGCGCACCTGCGCCATCTTCATCAATCAGCTGCGCATGAAGATCGGCGTCATGTTCGGCAATCCGGAGACCACTACCGGAGGTCGGGCAATGGGTTTCTACGCGTCTTTGCGACTCGACATCCGGCGGATTGGGCACATCAAGGATGGTGACGAAACCATTGGCAGCCGTGTTCGCGTCAAGGTGGTCAAGAACAAACTGGCGCCACCCTACCGCCAGGCGGAGATCGATCTCTACTACACGGGCAACCACATCGGTTTGTCGCGCGAGAGTGATCTCATCGATATCGGTGTCGACAAGGGGATCGTCGAGAAGTCAGGAACCTGGTTTTCCTGCGATGGGGAGCGACTGGGGCAGGGACGGGAGAATGCCCGGATGTTTCTGGTCGAAAATCCCGAGTTTGCCGCCAAGTTAGAATCCCGATTGCGAGAAGAACTCGGCATGCCTTCCGACGATGCATCGACGTCCCAGGACGATGCAGCAACGACACCGCAGGACGACGCCGAGACGGCGGGCTGAGTTTCACGTGAGCGAGGAAGTCACCAAGACCCGGCGGATCGCGTTTGAGTTGCTGGCCGTACGTGATCGCTCCGTTCGTGAAATGGGCGAACGGCTTGTGCGTCGCGGTTGCGAACAGGATGCAATCGACACAGTGGTGCCGGATCTGTGCGACAAGGGACTACTCGATGACTCAACCTTCGTGCGTCGCTGGGTCAGCAGTCGGCTCGAGAATCGGCCCGAAGGACGCATCAAGTTGATCCAGGATTTGTGCAAGAGAGGCATTGACCGATCCCTGGCCGAGCAGGTGCTGGCAGAGTTCGAGGATGACATCGGCACCGATGACGTCGCAGATCGTGTTCTCGCCCGTGTGGCTCACCGATACACTGGTATAGAGCACGACGCGGCGCGGAGGCGGATGTACGGACTGCTCGCGAGAAGAGGGTTCGATCCCGATACGACAAGGGCCGCCGTGGAGCGTGCCATGAATGCTTTAACAGGAACGACCGCACCATGATGACATCGGATCAGATTCGTGAGACCTTCCTGAGTTTCTTCGAGGGCAAGGGACATACACGGGTTCCCAGTGCGCCTGTCGTGCCTCACGATGACCCGACTCTCTATTTCACCAATGCCGGGATGAATCAGTTCAAGGACGTGTTTCTCGGACTGGGCTCACGGCCCTACACACGCGCCGTCGACACGCAGAAGTGTATTCGAGTCTCAGGCAAACACAACGACCTGGAAGAGGTCGGCATCAGTCCCTGGCACCACACCTTTTTCGAGATGCTCGGCAACTGGTCCTTCGGAGATTACTTCAAGGAAGAGGCCATCCAGTGGCACTGGGAGCTGGTGACCGAGCACTACAAGATGCCGAAGGAGCGGCTGTGGGCAACCGTCTACGAGGGCGGTGAGGGCGTGCCCGCCGATGAGGAGGCGGAGGCACTGTGGTACCAGGTGACCGACCTGTTGCCGGGCCGCGTCGTGCGCCTGCCGGCGAAGGACAACTTCTGGGAGATGGGAGCCAGCGGCCCCTGCGGGCCGTGCTCGGAGATCCACTACTTCCTGGGTGACGATCTCGAAGCGCAGACCGAGGCCCTGTTTCGCCAGGACGGCCCCGAGTTCGTCGAAGTGGGCAATCTCGTCTTCATTCAATACAACCGGGACGAGAGTGGCGCCCTGCATCCGCTGCCGGCAGTCCACGTGGATACGGGTAGCGGCTTTGAGCGCCTGTGCAGTCTGCTACAGGAGAAGGACAACAACTACGACACAGATGTCTTCCGGCCGCTGATCGAGCAGATCGCCGAGATCGCCGGTAGTGATCCCGACGGCGATTCAACCCGCGTACCGATGCGGGTGATCGCCGACCACGTGCGCACTCTCACCTTCGCCATCGCCGATGGTGCGTTGCCCTCCAATGACGGCCGTGGTTACGTGCTGCGACGGATCCTGCGTCGGGCGGCGCGATTCGGTCGTCAGCTCGACCAGCATGACCCCTTCATCTACAAGGTCGTGTCTACCCTGGCAGAGCAGGTGGGGCACGTGTTCCCCGAGGCCCGCGCCAAGGCCGCACACGTATCCCAGGTGATCCGGGCCGAGGAGGAGTCCTTCGGCAAAACGCTCGATCGAGGGCTCGAGATTTTTGAGCGCCTCGCCGCCAAGGGTGACGTGAGCGGTGCCGACGCGTTCCAGCTCTACGATACTTTCGGTTTCCCTCTTGATCTGACGGAACTGATGTCTCGTGAGCGGAATCTGAGTGTCGATACCGATGGGTTTTCGGAAGCACTGGAGCAACAGCGACAACGAGCCCGGGCTGCCACACGCAATCGGTTCCAGGCATCGGAGGGCATCGATGACGTGGTTGACGGAGAGCATTCCCGTTTCATCGGGTACGGGCAGCTTGAGACACAGACGACAGTGGCTCACAGCGAGTCCCAAGATGGCCAGGTCCGGCTCGTGCTCGAAGAAACACCCTTCTATGCCGAGTCCGGTGGCCAGGTAGGTGATCGGGGGGTGCTCTCGGGAGACGGATTTCGCATCCGCATCGAGACAACATTGAAGGGCCGGGGTGGTATCGTGCATGTGGGGCAGCTCGAGGATGGTGCCTTGCCGGCCAGTGGGGCTGGTGTGCAGGCAACGGTGGATGCGGGGCTGCGGCAATCCTCAGCCCGTCACCATACGGCGACTCACCTGCTACATGAGGCACTTCGACAAACCCTTGGTGACCACGTAGATCAGATGGGGTCTCTCGTCGATCCCGATCGTTTGCGCTTCGACTTCTCACATTTTTCTGCTGTCGAGGCGGGACAACTACGTCAGATCGAAGACATCGTCAACGAGACCATCCGCGCGGATCTGGAAGTCGAGACGTTCGAGGAGGACCTTACCAGAGCCAGAGAGCTTGGCGCACGAGCCCTATTCGGAGAGAAGTACGACGAACAGGTTCGGGTCGTGCGGATCGCCGATTTCAGCCTCGAATTGTGCGGGGGGACCCACGTGACACACACGGGCCAGATCGGCGCGTTCGAGCTCACGACCGAAGGGGGAATCGCCGCCGGGACTCGCCGTGTCGAGGCAACGGGTGGCGCACCCGCCTCGACCATGGCGCGGCAGAATCGCGAGCGTCTCGGAGACCTGGGCCAGATGCTCAATGCGACACCTGAAGAAGTACCCCAAGCGGTCAGACAGTTGCTCGAACGCAATCGTGATCTTGAAAAAGCACTTACCGACGCCCGCCGTCAGGCCGCAACCGACAGTGCGGGTGATCTGCTGGAGCACGCTGTCGACATGGAAGGTATGCGACTCGTCGCCGCTCGAGTCGACGTCGATGACGTGCCCAGTCTGCGGTCCATGGCCGACGGTCTGCGCGAGCGACTCGGGAGCGGCGTTGCCGTCCTCGGGGGTGAACTGCAGGGGAAGGTGTCCTTCATCGCAGTCGTCACCGACGATCTGATACAGGGGCGTTCGCTGAAGGCGGGCGATGTCGTGAAGGGTGTCGCCCAGTTGGCTGGAGGTTCCGGAGGCGGCAAGCCGCACATGGCTCAAGCCGGTGGCAGAGACGCAGAGAAAATCGACGAGGCCCTCGCCGCGGCGCCTGCCATTGTCAGAGAACTTCTGGCGTCCTGACGGGCAAGGTCGAATGACGACACTCGAACGGCTGTTGCAGGTGCGCCAACGACGCGGGGCTGGCTATCTCACGCTCCTTGACCCCGATCGGTTGTCCCTCGATGAGCTGTCCAAACGGGCAGAATTGTGTGCCGAAGCGGGGGCCGACGCGATCCTTGTCGGAACGTCGCTCATGCTTTCAGCGAGCCGCAACGCAGCTCTGTTCGATCATCTTCATCAGATTGTCGACATCCCCGTCATCTCCTTCCCAGGCGATGCGGGACAGGTCGTGCCCAATGCGGACGCCATCCTGTTTCTCTCCATGGTGAGTGGCCGTAATCCCGAACTGCTGATCGGCCAGCAAGTTCGCGCGGCACCTGTGCTGAAGGAGTATGGCGTGGAGGCCATCGCTACCGCATATATGCTCATCGAGTCCGGCACGCTCACGTCGACNGAGTTCATGAGTACGACCAGNCCGATCCCGCGNGCCAAACCGGACATTGCCATGGCTCACGCTCTCGCCGCTCAGTATATAGGAATGCGACTCGTCTATCTCGAGACGGGAAGCGGTGCGGCCCAGTCGGTAGATACAAGAATGGTCGAGGCCGTGGCCGAGTATGTAGATATCCCCGTGATCGTTGGTGGCGGAATCAGAGATGCGGAGACAGCCCGGGAAAAGGTCGAGGCGGGCGCTGCCTTCATCGTGACCGGCACCGCCGTGGAAGATGATCCTGGTCGCTTGCGTGAGATCAGTGATGCTGTCCATCTCGGCGATCGATCGTAAGACGAGTCGTGAACGGTTGGGTAGACATCCATTGCCACGTGCTTCCTGGCGTGGACGACAGTGCCGTCGATATGGAGACCTCGTTGGACATGCTGCGAAGCGCAGTGGACGAAGGTCTCGAGCAATTGGTGGTCACACCCACTATCAGGCCAATGACGGTCCTGAGAAGCTGCGCTTGCATGAACGCACCTTCTCTGGTCTCCGCCGTGGCTGCAGCGGGACTTCCCATTGATCTACGCCTGGGTGCCGAACTCGGTTTCCGATTCGGACTCGATCACGTTGCTGCTGATCCTGCGGCACGCTTGTCTGGAGGTGCCTACGTCCTTGTCGATCTGCCACCGGGGCCAGTGTCACCGGGCCTAGAGCAGGCCTTCTTCGCACTGCGCACCGCAGGTTGTAGGCCGATCCTCGCCCACCCGGAACGACATCGAGAGCTAGCCCGTCAGCCAGAACGAATCGAGCGCCTGCGCGAACAGGACCTGATGTTGCAGGTCAACGCAGGTAGCCTAGTGGGACAATTCGGTCGTCGCGCAATGGATACCTCGACGCGGTTGATCGAACGGGGCTGGGCAGATTTTGTTGCCAGCGACGGTCACGACGTGAGGAAGCGACGTCTATCGATTCGTGCGGCTGCCGAGCAACTGAACGAGCTGGTGGGAACACAACGAACCTATCAGCTATTGGTGGAGAATCCTGCTTGCGTGATGACNGGCGAACTGGTCGAGCCCTATCGACCGCAGCCTGTGCGGCGAAAGGGAGGTATTGGACAATGGATTCAGCGACGTTTCAGCTCGTCTGCTGCCACGAGGGNATGAGTGAGCAATGATTGAAAAAACGGTCGTCGTCACGAATCGTTTGGGCATCCACGCCCGTCCGGCGACGGTGTTTGTGCAGGCTGCCGCGAAATTCCAGGCGGACATCTTCCTCTCCAAAGGCGACGTCAGCCGAGTAAATGGCAAGTCAATCATGGGCGTAATGATGCTTGCCGCCGAGCAGGGGGCCGAAGTTCTCGTCGAGGCAGAGGGCACCGATGCCGAACAGGCCGTCGACGCGTTGGCAGAACTACTGGCCAACGATTTCGAGGATAAGATCTGACCGATGGGTCCCTCGTATCATCGCTATGTTGGCGTTGCGGCTTCGCCAGGCATTGCCATCGGCAAAGCCTTCACCCACGCAGAGGTCCGTCCCCGTGTGCCACAACGCCGGATCTCGTCATCCAGGGTCAAAGCCGAAACCGAGCGGTTCACTGAGGCGCTGAATTCGGTGGGCGATGCAGTTCGGCGTACGAGGGATCGCGTCGAGATCGAACATGGGCCAGATCTGGCGCAGATCTTTGAGGCCCAGCTGGCCATGCTCGCCGATGTAGAAGTCCGAGACCGCACGCTGGGCATCGTCTCAAAACGCCTTTGGCCTGCTGAGAGAGCGTTCGCCGAAGTGATGNGCGAGCTGTGCGCCAAGTTCGAGCAGATCGAGAACGAGTATCTGCGTGCCCGCGTCGGCGACCTACGGGATATCGAGCAGCAGGTACAGAACCAACTGTCGGGTGGCGCTCTGCCAGGCCTGCAGACTCTGCGCAGCAACACCGTCATGATTGCCCGTGATCTGCTGCCCTCAGAAGTAGCCCAGTTGGGACGTCGGTTGGTGACCGGTCTCGTCATCGATATCGGCGGAGCCACGTCGCACACCAGCATCATCGCCCGTTCGCTGGGTTTGCCAACCGTGGTCGGTACCGAGAACGCCTCCCGCCGCATCAAGTCCGGAAGTCGCGTCATCGTCGACGGCGACGAGGGGGTTGTGCACACACTGCCGACAGCTCCGGTGCTGAGATACTTCCGTAGCGAACGTCGGCGACAACTTCGTCGCGAACGCGAACTCAGCGAGCGACGCGATCTTCCATCGGTCACGGCCGACGACAAGAAAGTCCAGTTGTGCGCGAACATCGACCTTCCACAGGAGGTCGACGTTGCCGTCGCCAACGGCGCCGAAGGGGTCGGCATGTGTCGCACGGAGTTCCTCTATCTCGGTCAGAGATTGCCCGACGAGCAGCAGCAGTATGAGTCCTATCGCACGATCGTGGAAGCCATTGCGCCCCAGCCCGTCGTCATTCGCACCCTCGACCTTGGTGGCGACAAGCTGAGCCATGCCGTCGATTCGCTGCCAGAAGCCAATCCGATGCTCGGCTGGCGTGGAATCCGCATCTGTCTGGACACGCCGGACCTGTTCAAGACCCAGATCCGGGCGATTCTCAGAGCTGCCACGGCGGGCACCGCCCGCATCCTGCTGCCCATGGTTAGTAGTCTGGATGAGGTCGATCGTGCCAGAGCAGTGATCTCGGAGTCTGCCGCAGAGTTGGCGGCAGCAGGGATTGAGCATCGCGACGACATCGAACTGGGCGTGATGATTGAAGTCCCTTCGGCGGCCATCATGGCCGGCCAATTCGCGTCACAGGTGGACTTCTTCTCATTGGGAACAAACGATCTTGTGCAATACACCCTCGCCGTCGACCGCGGAACGGCGCGTGTTGCAAGTCTCTATGACCCATTGCATCCCGCCGTGCTGCAACTGATTCGACAGGTTGGCGAGGCGGCACGGGAGGCTGGCATTCCCGCCGGGATCTGTGGGGAGATGGCCAGCGATCCGGAGGCGGCCGTGGTCCTGATGGGTCTGGGTATCATGCAACTGAGCGTGAGCCCCACCGCCCTCCCGGAGCTAAAAGAAGTCGTACGAGCGACGAGACTGGCCGATGCCATCGATCTGGCCGACAAGTCACTGCATCTGACATCGGGCGCACAGGTGCGATGCCTGGTTCAGGAGAGAGTCGGAGAAGCGCTGCGGGTGGCTCGCCCTCGACGGCGAGAAGGTGGCATGCCTTGACGGTCGGAACCAAGCCCTGGGCCGTCCTACCCGTCGCCGGACTCGGGGCACGCCTCCGGCCGCATACGCATACCCGGCCGAAACCACTGCTCCATGTGGCGGGGAAGCCGATCATTGGTCATATCCTCGACCAACTCGTGCCCCTGGGCGTCGATCGGATCGTCCTCATTGTTGGCTACATGGGGGATCGGATCGTCGAATATGTCCGATCTCGTGACGAATTCTCCCAGGTTGAGTTCGTCGAGCAGACTGAACTACTGGGTTTGGGCCATGCGATCTCGCTAGCCAGGCCGGTCGTCGAAGATGATCCGATGCTGATCGTCTACGGAGATACGATCTTTCGCGCTGATCTGTCTGGCGTCCTGGCTGAGGGTGACGGCGCTCTCGGTGTGCACCAGGTTGACGACCCAACACGATTCGGTGTGGTCGTTGAGCAATCGGGGATCGTACAACGATTGGTCGAAAAGCCTGCAGAATTCGTTTCCGATCTGGCCATCGTCGGTGTCAACTACATTCGCAGATCCCGTCTGTTGTTCGAATGCCTCGACGGGCTGATGNAAGATGGACAGCGTACTCGAGGTGAATTCCAGCTGACGGATGCCCTGCAACGAATGGTCGACGGCGGCGCCCAACTGCGTACATTTCCCGTCGCGGACTGGTTCGATTGCGGAACACAGGAAGCCTTGTTGGCGACAAACCAGGCCCTGCTGGCCGGAAGTGAGCCGTTGCACGTGCCAGATGGCATCNTTGTTNTTCCACCGGTTCATATCGACCCGACGGCGCAAGTGGCCGATGCGATCATCGGTCCTCATGTGTCGATCGGCGCTGGTGCGAGGGTTCACCGATCCGTCGTGAGCAACAGCATCGTCGGCGAGCAAGCCACCGTCGAGGGGATTGTCATCAAAGACTCCCTGGTCGGATTTCAGGCCGTGGTAACAGGTCTTGCCTACCATCTCAATGTTGGTGACCAATCAGAGATCACCAGCTGACACGCAANCCGCCCCTGGGCGGTCAACCACCCGACAGGGAGATCGTCTCACAGTGAATTCCTATCTGTTCACTTCCGAATCCGTTTCTGAAGGCCACCCTGACAAGGTTTCCGATCAGATTTCAGACGCAATCCTCGATGGCATGCTGGCAGGCGACAAGTTTTCACGCGTCGCATGCGAGACCTTGGTCACGACAGGTCAGGTCGTGGTGGCCGGCGAGGTAACGTCGAAGTCATTCGTCGATATCCANGCCACCGTTCGCGACGTCATCAAGGACATCGGCTATGACGATCCTGAGATGGGTTTCGACTACCGCTCCTGCGGCGTTTCCGTAATGCTCGACCAGCAGTCCACTGATATTTCGCAGGGGGTAACTGAGTCGACGGGTCTTCACGCTGAGATGGGGGCCGGAGATCAGGGCATGATGTTCGGATATGCCTGTCGCGAAACGCCGCAGCTGATGCCCCTGCCGATCACGTTGGCTCANAAGCTCTTNCAGCACATGGCCAAGCTTCGCAAGAAGGGCACTATTCCCTATCTNCGACCTGACGCCAAGTCCCAGGTCACGGTTGAATACGTCGACGGCAAGCCGCAGCGCGTCACTGCCGTAGTGATTTCCACTCAGCACCACGAAAGCGCGTCGCACAAGAAGATCGAGCGCGACATGATCAATCAGGTCGTCAAGAAGGTGATTCCTGCCCGGCTGCTCGACCGTGACACGGTTTACCANATCAATCCGACCGGTCGATTCGTGATCGGTGGACCCCACGGTGATTGTGGACTCACCGGCCGCAAGATCATCGTGGACACCTACGGGGGTATGTGTCCTCACGGCGGCGGCGCCTTCTCAGGGAAGGATCCAACCAAGGTCGATCGAAGCGCCCACTACATGGCCCGATATGTGGCCAAGAATGTGGTCGCCGCAAAACTTGCTGATCGCTGCCAANTACAGCTGGCCTACGCCATCGGCGTGTCGGAGCCCGTCTCCATTTTCGTCGANACGTACGGCACGGGAAAACTACCGGATGAAGAGCTCGCAACGCTCCTTCCGGGTGTGTTCGACCTGACCCCAAAGGGTATCATTAGCAAGCTCAAACTTCGTCGGCCCATCTACCGCAAGACGTCCAACTACGGGCATTTCGGGCGCGCTGATGCCGATTTCGTCTGGGAAAAAACCGACCGCGTGCGGGCGCTTACACAGGCCGCCAAATAGGCATGTTATTTTGAGTNCCACCCGATGCCGCTGTTGGACGACGAAGGGTGGGAAAATCGGATTGAGTGACACCCCCTAAGTATTCTATATTGAGCAACTGTGTCCGCCCGGTGGTCAGTGTGGCCGCCGCTGAACAGCAGATCAGATCTTTTGACAAGGAGAGGGCAGATGATGCCTGTGACCCCGAATAGGGTCTNCGNGCGACTCGGCACGATCGCCGCCAGCCTCTGGCTTGGCGCCTGCGCCGTTNAGAGCCCCGAAGTTCCACGGCTCGAATTCACCGTCAGCGTCTCTGTCGCCAACGACACGACGACGATCGCTGANGTGGCGTCCGATCGTTCAGAGTTCCTCGAGATCAGCAATGATGCAATGGGCATCAATTTCGGTACCGAATTCGGTGTGGATTCGCGCCAGGAAGTGGGAGACCGCCTGTCGGTGACGCCCANGTCCAACAGCTTTTCCACTCAGNTNGGAACCATCTCACTTCCAGGCGCCGACGTGCCAGCCATCCCGCCGATCACTCTCGGCCAGCTTCTCGGAGACGGTGTTGAGGTGACGGATGGCGCAACGATTCCCTTCCTGCCGTCGCAGTCGATCAATGAGGAATTCGNCGTTCCCCTCGAGANCGTGACGACCTTGATCATCGAGTCGGGTGGCATCGTCCTTTCTGTGACNAACACGTTCCCCGTCGATCTGCAGAACNTNGTGTTTACCCTCGTGGACAACGGCANAGGTGGCCGCACCATCGACACCATCAACATGGGCACCGTTGCCGCCAATGGTGGATCGTCCGAGGNCNGTTTCGACCTTGCGGGCGAGACCATTTCTGGCGACCTCGTACTTGCGATTTCTGCCGGAACCGCGTCAGGCACGGCCGTTGTGATCCAGGGCGATCCGGGAATCGCCTTCGGACTGGAGGTGCTGCCCCTGCTGGTGAGTGAAGCCAGGGCGGTGATTCCGCAGCAGGTTTTCGAAGACGATCANAAGCTGGNTTTTCCCGATGATCGCATCCAGGTCACCGAGGCGCTGATCAGCGAAGGTGGTTTGACTCTGAGGGTGACCAACGAGATCCCAGTCATTATGGAGATTGAGTTCACGCTCTCAGACCTTCAAGATCCGTCGGGCACACCACAGACCTTCCTGATCGATTCCCTCGGTGCCGAGCCCAGGGAAATCACCTTTGATCTGACAAACAACCGCTTTGCCCCCATTGATCCGCTCGCGCTGCAGTTGTCCTATGCAGCCCGCACTTTCGATTCGGGTGATGAAGTCACGATTCGTTCCGATGGCGAAATCACCGTTGAGGCGATCACCCAGCAGCTGACCTTCGGTCGCGTCGCCGGTGTCCTGGACAGCCTCGCCCTGGAGATCCCAGAGCAGACCGAGACCGTCGATTTCCCTCAGGGCCTCGACAATGTTGCCTTGGCACAGACAGAACTGGTTGTGTTCATCACTTCTGCCGTCGGCTTCAACTCAGGGATCACACTTGATATTCGTGGCGTGAACAGCAAGGGACAGACGGGCGGCCTCGTCATCGATGAAGTATTTCCAGCCGGCAGCCCTGATTCGCCGCGTTCGATCATTATTCGCCCCGAGTCTGCAGAGTTGACCGATTTTCTCAACCTTCTGCCGACGCAGATCACGGTAACCCCATCGGTCTTCGTTGGTGACGGCGTGANCGAAGAGGTGGTTGAACCCAGTCACTGGGTTCAGGTCGACAGCGTCCAGTTCCGGGCGCCTGCATCATTCCAGGTACGCGAGGCAACGCAGATTCAGCCCGACCCGATTCGCAGGACCTTCGACGACGACACGGTGCGGGAGCGAATCAGCTCCAATGTGCGTAGCGCGGGCGTCCGTACCACGATCGAGAATCACATTCCTCTCGCTGTCGGGGTGCGGCTCTACGTTGGAGAGACGGCCGAAACGGTCTACACAAACCCAACACTCGTCGTTCCGCCTTTGGATGAACCGGCATTCGGTGTAGACGCGGCTCCGTTCAGCGGAGGATCCGTCACGGCTAGTTCATTCAATACGCAGAATGTGACACTCACGAGCGATCAGATCCTCAAATTGCTCGAGCCCGTGTATTTCACGGGAATTCAGATCGCCATTGACGGTACGAACGGTGACGTTGCTCTCGCAGGCTCGGACTTTGTCATCGTCCAGGCAGGTTCCCAGATCATCCTTGAACTCAACGAAGACCTCGTCGATGNNTACTAATCCAGGAGCAAGACTGATGAAATTCCGCACGTATCTCGGCTTTGCGGCAGTCCTGGTCCTAGGACTGCAGAGCACCTCTGAAGCGATCGGGGACGGCTCGCCGCGCGCGATGGGCCTGGCTGGATCCTACACCGCCTTGGCTCGTGGCCCGGAAGCGGTTCAGTGGAATCCCGCCAATTTGGGACTGCGATCCAGTCCNAGCTTTAAGTGGGAGCTGATCAATATCGGCTCCAACTTTTCGGTGGAGAACAACGCGTTCTCCGTGCAGACCTACAACGACAACTTCACCGACGCCGACCACTTCATCGGTGAGTCGGAGAAGCGCGATCTGCTCAGCGATGTTCCCAATGATGGGCTGCGTTTCAACGTGGNTTNNGAGCCATTCCTGGCTCTCGGTCTGCCTGTCAATGGCGGTGTTGCCTTTCCACTTCCTAAGAAGATTCAGTCCGCCATTACCTCGACATTCTCTCTCGGTCTCGAGGGCGAACTGCCAAAAGACATGTTCGAACTGATGGTATTCGGAAATCAGTTCGAAGCGGATCGCATCTCCGATGGACTGAATGGGAACTACGACATCTCGGAGTGGGATGGGTCAGNCTGGNNNCTTGNTGGGTTCAACTGGGCCTTCGCCCGACCTGTAAACATCCGCACCAATGAAACCCTCAAGCCCTATTTGAGAGAGTTGTCCCTTGGTGCCACCGTGAAGGTCCTTGGTGGAGTTTACGGTGAAGTTCTGCGTTCCGGCGGCAACGGGTTCGTGTCTCGTGTTGCGGGTACTGATCTGGAGAGTTACGTCATTGCCCAATCCGGANNGGGGTTTGGCGTNGGGCTCGATCTCGGGGTTGCGGCTGTGTTGAAGGACGGCAAGACCACCGTCAGCGTCGGTCTGCTCGATTTTCTCGACTCCTACACCTGGAGTAGCGTCGGTCTGTTCGATTTTGTCGAACGGCAGCTCAAAAAGAGGGACCTTCCCTCGATTGGTGAGGCGGCGCAGGACTGCGTTTTCGTGACCGCCACCGACCTGCGTGTCACGAGCCTGCTCGATGTCGAGAANGCAGAGGATGTCTTCGACAATCCGGATGTGGATGGCGATGGTGACACCGATTTCAACAAGGAGATCAGCGCAAAGAGCTTCAGTCGCTCCCTGCCAGCTCGCCTTCGCATCGGCGTCAGCCACCGCCCCATAGAGCGGCTGACCGTCGTGGGCAACTACGATCAGGCGTTTACTACCGGATTCGGTCTCGAGACGACACCTCGTGTGTCCCTCGGTGCTGAGTATCGACTTGTGCCATGGTTGCCTGCCCGAATCGGTCTGGCTGTAGGCGGGCGTAGCTCTTCATCAGCGATTGGTTTCGCCTTCGGGCCCTTCAGCGTGTTCCATATGCAGCTGCAACTGCTGGACACCGCCCTGGTTACCCGTGGNGGNGTCTTGCCGGGGGCAGNAAANGGGANNNNGATCTCGGTCATGTTCTTCAGANTCAATNTCATCTGAACAGCGTTTCGCAGTTTTCTGAGTCCGGGAGGGACGGCCAAAATGGCCGTCCCTCTTTTTTTTGGTGATTCCGTGAAAAAAAGCCTCATGGATCTTCAGAGTGGGCCGATACCTATGAATGGCGGGTAACCAGAATNTCCCAAATCCCCTGCGCCCCAAGGAGGGAATNATGCAAGTCGGGACGACTCAGAGCCAGCAGTCGCTGATCGCTTCGGTCAGTGTTTCGACCCAAATCGATGCCCAGGCGACCGTCAGCAGCGGTCCCCAGGGAAGTGATGCCGCAGTCCTGCTCAGCGTGGGCAGCGAAATCGACATCAGCTACGCGAACCGCGTCCTCGATGACAACCTGGCAGCCAGTTTTGACGCCGCCTTTGCCAAGGCCGGCCTCGATCTCAATNCAGAGAGCATCCTCTCCAGTGGTCTCGATTTCTCGCCAGAGGCCACTGCGAACAGGATTCTCGAATTTTCTACTTCCTTTTTCGGCGGATTCATGGCNAATCACGCCGGCGACGAGGANGGAGGACCCGGACTTGGAGGGTTCAAAGACCTCATCAAAGGCGCCGTAAAGGAAGGATTCGCCCAGGCCAAGGGGATTCTCGGCGGTATTGGAGAGATCCCGGGCGGTGTATCGGACGACATAGATGCCACCTTCAATCTCGTCATGGAGGGGATCGATGCCTTCGGCGAGGATGAAGAGGAGNATCCTCTGGACGCCCCGGTTCCGCCACCGGAGGTCGTCGACGAGGATCAGGACAGCCTCCTGGCGGACTTAACAGGCTGANCTGACTCTCTATTCCAGCGTAGCAACGCAAGTTCGTAGCAGGCCCCAAGAACTCGCAGCAGCCGCACGCCCCGGTCGGTCTACCACCGACGGACCGGGGCGTTCTCTTGTTCTGTANACAGGCCTCGTCGATGTGTGCCAGATTGGCAGTTGGAAGGGGNAAAGGGCGAGATTGCAGAAGGAATCCTCAACATACTGTAAATACACATTTTACAAGTCGTGCACGCCTCTGGAACGGAGCGGGCACGTGATTTGCCTTTTTGGGTGACGAAACACCAATCAGACCGATCCATAAAGTACCCCGCCAAGACCATTCACCAGAATCGACGGATCATGAATCTGAACAGGCTGACACACAAGAGCCAGGAAGGGCTGCAAGCCGCACAGGAGATGGCTTCGAGCCGTGCCCATCCCGAGGTTAGCACGATCCATCTGCTGATGGCTTTTCTCGAGCAGGAGCAGGGTGTGCTGCCGCGAATCCTCACCCGCCTCGGCGTGTCGAGTCAGGTACTGCAGCAGGAACTGGAGAACAGGCTTCACGGAAGGATCACCCTCTCTGGAGAGCGGGTCACGCCGCCTATGGATGCCGAAGTCCGAGAACTCCTTTCCAAGGCCGCAGCGTCTGCTGATCAAATGCGAGATGAGTTCATCTCTGTCGAGCACGTGGTTTCGTCCATGCTGGAGGCGTCTGACAGCAAGGTTGCGCAGGCGCTTGCAGCGGCCGGTGTTTCGCAAGACGCGTTCAGGGCCGCAATGGCCGAGATTCGAGGGCATCAGCGTGTCACCACGGCCGATCCAGAAAACAGCTATGAGGCTCTGGCGAAGTATGGGGTCGATCTGGTTGATCTGGCGCGTCGTGGTGATCTCGATCCGGTGATTGGCCGTGACGGCGAGATTCGCCGGATCATTCGCATTCTATCTCGAAAGACGAAGAACAACCCCGTTCTCATCGGTGAACCCGGCGTCGGCAAGACGGCGATCGTCGAAGGGCTGGCGCAGCGAATCGTCCGGGGTGACGTGCCGGAGTTGATGAAGGACCGCACCTTGTTCTCTCTCGACATGGGTGCCCTGATATCGGGCGCCAAGTATCGCGGTGAATTCGAAGAACGTCTCAAAGCCGTACTTCACGAGATCAAGGCATCAGAGGGTCGGATCCTGCTGTTTATCGATGAAGTGCATACGATCGTCGGTGCAGGACGAACCGAGGGCTCTACGGATGCAGGAAACCTGCTCAAGCCGATGTTGGCTCGTGGTGAACTGAATTGTATCGGCGCCACAACCCTCGATGAGTATCGACAGAACATCGAGAAGGATGCCGCCCTCGAACGGCGCTTCCAACCCGTCATCGCTGAGGCCCCATCCGTGGAAGACTCGATCTCGATCCTTCGCGGACTTCGCGAACGATATGAGATTCACCACGGTGTCCGAATCCAGGATAACGCCCTAGTTGCGGCCGCCCTGTTGTCGGATCGCTATGTCAGCGACCGCTTNCTGCCAGACAAAGCGATCGACNTGGTCGACGAAGCCTGCGCTAGCATTCGAACCGAGATCGACTCCATGCCGAGTGAGCTCGACGAGGTAACACGCCGGGTGATGCAGTTGGAGATCGAAGAAGCAGCTCTGAAGAAGGAAAGGGACTCCGCTTCAGCAGCGCGACTCGATGCTCTGCGCCGCGAACTGGCCGATCTCCAATCCCAAAACGCGGCGATGTCTACNCAATGGGAACATGAGAAGTCGCAGATCGCTCGGGTTCGTGATCTGCGTGAGCAGATCGAAACGGTTCGGCGAGAGATCGAGACCGCCGAGCGTCGGGCTGATCTCAATCGAGCGGCCGAGCTGAAGTACGGACGTCTGCCCGAACTACAGGCCTCGTTGGCTCAACTGGAGCAGGATCAGATACCCACCGAGGGGTCGCGTCTGCTGCGTGAGGAGGTCACGGAAGAGGAGATCGCGGAGATCGTCTCCCGGTGGACGGGAATCCCCGTGACGCGGCTCGTGGAAGGCGAGCGCGAAAAGCTGCTGCGACTCGATCAGATTCTGCACGAACGCGTCGTGGGCCAGGACGAAGCCGTCCAACTGGTGGCCGATGCCGTGATCAGAGCGCGTGCTGGCATCAAGGACCCTCGCCGACCGATCGGATCATTTCTCTTTCTCGGTCCCACAGGAGTAGGCAAGACGGAACTTGCTCGAACACTGGCGCAAGCGTTGTTCGACTCGGAGGACTGCGTAATCCGCATCGACATGTCGGAATACATGGAGAGACACGCTGTCTCTCGGCTCATCGGTGCTCCCCCGGGGTATGTTGGCTACGAAGAGGGTGGACAGCTGACGGAGGCAGTACGCCGTCATCCCTATGCGGTGGTGCTCTTTGATGAGATCGAAAAGGCACATCCAGACGTCTTCAACAGCCTGCTACAACTGCTCGACGATGGGCGTCTCACCGACTCACAGGGCAGGACGGTCGATTTCAAGAACACGGTCGTGATCATGACCTCCAACATCGGCTCTGCACATTTGGAGGAAGGCCTCAGCGACACGGGTGGAGAGATCCCAGAGGAGATTCGCAAAGACGTGATGGGGCATCTGCGTGTTCACTTCCGCCCTGAGTTTCTGAATCGGATCGACGATGTGGTTCTGTTCAAACCTCTCACCCTTGCGGAGATCGAGATCATCGTCGGCCTCATTCTCCAAGACCTGGGGCATCGACTCGTTGACCGAGGCATCGACCTTGAGATCACCGAAGCCGCTCGACACCACATTGCCAAAGAGGGATACGATCCGGTCTATGGAGCGCGGCCAATGAAACGATATCTTCAACACGAACTGGAAACACGCATCGCTCGGGGCTTGATCGCGGGTGAGTTCGCCGAGGGTGCCCATCTGCTGGTGGACATCGACGGTGACCACCTGGCTGTGCGCACCCCACACAAGACTGAGTGTGCTGCCTGACCGGATGCGGAGGCGCTGAAAAAGGGGAACCAGCTCCTTGTCACCCTCGTCTGTATCAACGCACATTCAACAGCACATCAAGCGCATGGCGCCTCGTCGCCATCGGAGGAAAGTAGAGATGCGAACCTCGATTGCCCTCGTCGCCCTGGCCACTGCACTGACAGTGAATCCAGCCCCCGGCGACGCCGCTGGACTGCAGGATCTGCAGGCCTTCAGCGACGCCTTCGCCGAACTGACGGCACGGGTGAGCCCCGCCGTCGTGGCGGTCAAGACCGAACAGGAGATCTCAGGAGAGCCCCTCAACGACATCTTCCGCAACCATCCCTTCGTCAGGCCGCGAGAGCCGGACAGTGAGATCCGCGAGGGACTCGGGTCGGGTGTGATCGTCAGCGCCGACGGGTACATCATCACCAACAACCATGTGATCACCTCCGGGCGAGAGCGTGATCATGTGGCGGATCGGATTCTGGTGGAATTGGCGGACCGTCGCAGTTTTGAGGCGCGCGTCATCGGTCGCGACCCACGAACGGATCTGGCTGTGCTCAAGATCGACGAGATGGAGGACCTGCCCTTTCTGTCGTTCACAGACTCTGACGAGCTCGGTGTGGGCGAATGGGTGGTCGCGATTGGCAATCCCTTTGGTCAGCTACACACGGTCACGACGGGAATCGTCAGCGCCGTGGGGCGAAGTGCCCATCTCAGCGACTATGAGGACTACATCCAGACGGATGCAGCGATCAATCCGGGGAACAGTGGCGGTGCCTTGGTGGACACACGCGCCGGCCTTGTCGGTATCAACACAGCCATCATGTCCAGGTCGGGGGGACATCAGGGTATCGGTTTTGCGATCCCGGCAAATCTGGTGCAGAACATCATGTCACAGCTCATCGAGAATGGTGAGGTCCATCGGGGTATGCTCGGTGTTCAGATTGACAACGTCGACGCCGACATGGCCCAAGCGTTGGGACTGGAGAGGAACGAAGGCGCTCTCGTAGAAGAGGTCGTCGACGACACGCCGGCGCAGGAGGCGGGGATCGAAGCTCTGGATGTCATCGTCGCGGTAGACGGTGAACTGGTTGAAGGAAAGGCCGCTCTTCGGGCCTACATCGCTCACAAACCCCCCGGTACCCAGGTCGTGCTTACCCTCCTCCGAGACGGCCGAGAAAAGAGCGTTCCCGTGACACTTACCGCGCTGGAGACCCCCGTGGCAGCAGCGCCGTCTGAACCAGACGACGACAATGAACGGCTCGGCCTGCGCGTGAGGAATCTGACCGATGAAGTGGCCGATCGTCTCGGGCTCGATGAACAGGATGGTGTGATCATTTCCCGCGTTCAGCGTGGGTCCCGAGCACAGCGTGCCGGTCTGCAACAGTATGACCTCATCGTCGAAGTGAATCGAGAAGCCATCTCGGATATCGAGGACTATGAGGACGCACTCGAACAGGCAACCGGCACGGCCCTGTTGATGATTCGTAGACCCAGTCGACGTGGAACCCTGACGGACGTGGTGGCCCTTAGGCTACCCGACTGACGCCACACCGATGGCCCAACAAAGCGCGGATCCTGGGGCATCGGGGTCCGCGTTTTTTGGTCCGTGACAAAACGCCAGCAACGGATCGTCGTTCGATGTGACGGATGATCTCCTGAGGCGATCCAAACGTCCGCCACGGATCGTCCCTTGACGTCAGCGAGGCCAATGCGGATCTATCAAAGGTGAGTACACCCATCCCCATCTGGTCCGCAGGCAATCCACGAGAAGTGGTTCTCCGCCTTGCGTTACGTCTCCCGGAGCCGTGCCGTGACGGCCAGATCCGTTGTTGCGCCAGTGGTCCCTACCACATCTACCTGGGTGGCACCCGCCTTGGTGGGGGCGCCGGCGGGGTATTGCTGGACACACCCATGCAGGAGACTGTGCCCCTGGAGGGATCCTGGAATTCGGGGGAAATCGAACTCATCGTCGTTGCCCAGGGCGGCGCGACGGACACCCCATGGTTTCTCTGTGATGGCACTCTTCAGGTCGCGGGCCACGAAGACCAGACCGTGGCCATCACCAGTGGGGTGGACTGGCAGGCTTGCCCACGTCCCCAGGATTCGATGGGCAACCCGACGTCCTTCGAGCGACACATGGCCATGGACGCACCCATTGGCCATGGCGGGTGGGAAGGGGTCAGCGTCGTCGACGGTCCATCCTCACCCCGCGACCTTGTCGGCTCAGCCGAATCAGCACAGTCGCCGACGGTTGTGGTCCACGTCGGGGCACGTTCGTCGGACGCAGATCTCGCCACGATCATGATCCCTCAGTCTCTTGGCAGCTGTAAGTGTGTAAACCACGATGCCCTTCTGGGTGGTGGTCACGGTACAACTCAAGTGCGTACCCGTCCC
Source organism: Gemmatimonadota bacterium (assembly GCA_002712305.1). GTDB lineage: Bacteria > Latescibacterota > UBA2968 > UBA8231 > UBA8231 > UBA12574. Next base: position 23,880 of record PATE01000063.1, read on the forward strand.
GGTGACACGGTGCAGATCCAGTTCGATCTGGGTCGCCAGATCAGCGGATGGCCTCTTCTAAGGCTCCGGGGTGGCCGCGGTGGGGTCGTAGACCTGCGGCTGTCTTCTCGCCCGGATACTTCCGAACACCACATCCGCTATCACTGTGGCGACGGGCGTCAGGAAATGGCGGGGCTGCGTCTTATCACCGCCCGGTACGTGACGATGAGCCTTACCGGATTCGATGATGAGGATACGGCCATCGAAGCGCTGCACATGATCGAACGGGCCGTAGAGGAGACCGCAGTAGGGCAGCTGCAGATCGACGACCAATTTGATGCAGCCTGGCTGATCGGCCAGGCTTCGGTCCACAACAGCCGTCAAGAGTCCTACGGCTCTCGTCTGTTGCCGGATCGATACGACTGGTTGGCCGGTTGGGTCTTACAGAGCAACGACCTGGCTCATACGAGCTCGCCTCGGATTGCTCGGCAGACGTTGCTGGGCCGGGCACCTATCGCGCCTTTCGAGCCCGGCGATTTCGCATATGCCCTGGCTGTGCTCGGCTACTATCAACATGCCGGTGACGAGGCCACGACCGATGCGGCTCTGGGTGTGCTGGCCCGGTTGTGGTCTCAGGCGGACGACGTGCTCGACCGGCCGACCACTCGGTGGGGCCAAGCGGCTGCTGCGGCTCTGGCTCTGGCCGCCATCGACGCCACGTGTCAGATCGGTGAATACCGCCAGCGAACGCTCGAGCTGGACGCGATCCGAGCAAAGTGTCTTGAAGTGCTGACCGCATGCTGGGACGAAACGACAGAGTTGTACGCAGATGATCCGAAGGGCGATCGTTTCCAGCAGTGGACGAATGGACTCGTTCTGCTGGCTCGTGGGGACAAAGACGGACGGGCAGCCCAGATTGAACAGTCCATGCGCCGACCTGGTGTCGAACCCATCTCAACCTTCACACAGGCGTGGGTCGTGGCCGCGGGCCTGGGCCGTGCCGGGCGTGTGCAGCGGATGATGGATGTGATCTCCAACCATTGGCTCCGACGACTCTCACGCGAGGGACGCACGTGGCGCGACAAAGGGGCATTCGATCCATCGGCAAGCGCACCGGGTCCGGACGCCTTGTGGGTTCGTCATCTTCTCGGTGTCCGCTCGCTGGGTCCAGCATGGTCGATTCGTGAAGTGACGCCGCCCCTGGCCGTGTTGCCACAGGCGCAAGCGCGAGTTCCGCTTTGCGAGGGTGCATCTCTAAGCCTGTCGTGGGGACCGGATATCGACGAGGACCCGCCAGACCCCGAAGTCTCTCGGGCGGACAACCTTCGCCCGAATCCCGTTCGCCTGAATCTCGGTGTCGACTTGGAGGGCGAGACACACCTGAGGCTCGAGCGCGGAGGCCGCAAGCGGCCGACCGTCAGCGTCAATGGCGAGGTGGTCTGGCGAAACGAAAAAATCTATCCCAATCCGATCGTGCATCTGATCGCCGCCGAAGAGGACCATGTTCTGCTGCTGTTGGATCGCACCGGGCATTTTCAGATCTATCTCGAATGACAGATCTGGCCCTCGTCACCAGTGAGCCACGGCAGTCCAGCTCCCGCTCACCGCTGCTTGTCATGCTACACGGGTATGGCAGCCACGAGCAGGACCTGATCGGGCTCGTAGACTTCATCGACCCCCGCTATCGAGTCGTCAGCGTCCGAGCGCCCCTTGAGTTGGATATGGGCGGCTTCGCATGGTTTCCCATTGAGTTTTCACCCGTGGGCATGGTGATGGATATGGACGAGGGGCTGCGATCCCGGGATCGCCTCCTCAGCATGCTCGAGCAGACCCAGCGCCAATACGGAAATGATGATTCGGATACCGTGACGCTTGGTTTCAGCCAGGGCGGAGCGATGGCGCTGAGCATGTTGCTCACAGCACCCGGAAAACTCGCGGGGACAGCCTTTCTATCTGGCGTCTGGTTGCGCGAGCTCCTGCCAGATGACGCGCAATCCCTTACTGCACTTGAGGGCAAACCCGTCCTGCAAACCCATGGTCTTCACGATCCGTTGCTGCCGATCAACAAGGCACACAAGACACGCGACATCCTCGAATCGCTGCCTCTTGATCTGACCTATCGGGAGTATCCCATGGGGCACGAGATCAACGGAGAGTGTCTCCAGGACGTCAGCACCTGGCTCGCCGGGAGACTGCCGTCAGGCTGACCATCCAGCACTCTCCTGCCGGACGATCGTCGCCATCGCATCGAGCCAGTGTGGATGATCGTTGACGCACGGCACCAGATAAAGCTCTCCGCCTCCGGTGGCGCTGAACTGCTGCTGTCCCTCATGGCCGAGCTCATCCAGCGTTTCCAGACAGTCGGCGGTAAATCCGGGGCACGTCACCACGAGCGTCTCTATTCCTTCGCGTCCGAAATCGGCGAGCAGTTCCTCCGTATACGGCTCCAGCCACGGTTCCTTGCCAAACCGGGACTGGAAGCCGACACGCCACTGGTCGGGTGCCAGTTGAAGCGCTTCGGCCAACAGGTCGGCCGTTCGTTCGCATTGCCGACGGTACGGATCACCCTCCTCAACATATCGAGCAGGCACACCATGGAAGGTGATCAGGTAGCGGTCGGGGACCTGACCCAGCGCTTCCACCTGTTCCTCGACTCGAATCTTCAGACTGTCGATGTAGTCTGGATGCTCGAAATAGGGTGGCACGAAACGAAGCGTCGGCATCCGTCGGCGCCGATCGAAAAACAGCGGGCAGCGTCGACCAAAAGCGGCTTGATTCACGGCATCATAGATCGACGCTGTCGTCGAACAGGAAAACTGTGGGAACATAGGTAGGACGACGATGCGCTCGATCTCTTCCCGCTGCAGCCTGGCCATGGCCTGTTCGATACTTGGTTCACCATACCGCATGCCCAGGATCACCCGGTAGTTCTCACCGAGTCTCTGTTGAAGTCCTTCCTCCTGCGATTGCGATGTCAGCAGAAGCGGAGATCCCGCATCGGTCCAGATTCTGGAATACAGTTTCGCTGATCTGGCGGGACGGCGGGTAAGGATGAACAGATACAAGATGGGAAGCCACTTCCACCATTTTAGGTCGATGACCCGTGGATCTGACAAGAATTGCCTCAGATAGGGCCGCAGTGCTTTGGCCGTGGGTGCGGCGGGTGTGCCGAGCTGGGCGATGAGTACGCCCACCTTCGAAGATTGAGCTGATGAGGCGGAAGACACGTGTATCCTTGGGTTTGCCGGTGGCCGAACCGGTTGCCTATCTTGCGGCGGCCGTCAGGTCAATACTGCGTTCGTGAATATATCCAACACGCCTTCGTACACCACCTGAATCCACTGAGACTGCCCATGCGCTGCGTTTTCGTAGGTGTCGAATACTCCGGAAAGACAACCCTCATCAATCTGCTGTCGGACTACTACCGTCATCGCCAACAGCGAGTCCACGTGGACGATCATTTCACGATCCCTGATTCAACGCTGAGTGCCGAGTCTCGAGAGCTGTATCTGGACTTTCCGAACGACGTGAAGGAGCGGATGCAGCGCATGCAACTGCAGTATCACGTGGAAGTCATACGCAACTATCCGCACACCATGATCAGCGGATGGCACATTGAAGAATTGATCTATTCCGAGATCTATGGTGAGGACGACGAGAGTCCGTACTACCCGCGTTACGCGTACCGGCATCAGCGTCTCTACGAAGTGCAGGTTCTGGAATCTCGATTACCCGACATCGTTTTCATCCACGTGAAGGCCAATGCGGACACGATCCGTCAGCGCATGGAAGCCGACCCCCACCAATACCAGATCATCAAGGCGGCGGACGTCGAGCGTCTCCAGCAGCGATTCGACGACGAAGTCGATCGCTCTCTGTTTACTGACAAAGGCCGATTGATCCAGCTCGACACGACGGACAAGACGCCAACTGAGTCACTGGACGAGCTGCTATTGCTCAGCGAACCACTGATCACGGCGGGCGAGATGGCTTTGCGGTCGATCGAGGTGCCGACTCAGGAATATGAGGTGGGATACGAGAATGGCGTGCGACGTCTGATTCCCAAATCGGGCTGAATCCACGTGAGATTCACGCTTCTCGGAAGCGGAGCGGTACGAAACAACCCGCGTCGCGCCGGCCCCTCACAGATCGTCCACATCGGTGATCAGCGGCTGTTGTTCGACTGTGGACGCGCGGCCTGTCTGCGTCTTGCCCAGCAAGGGGAGAGTGTCGAGGACATCGATCGTCTCTTCCTCACGCATCTGCACTTCGACCACATTGTGGACGTGCCCTACTTCGTCTTTGTCGGCTGGAACAACTCCAGACAGAACAAACTGCGAATCACGGGCCCTCAGGGCACGACAGATTTCGTCGAGCGACTCATCCGTCCGCCTTTTGAGCAGGACATCGAGAGTCGGTTGGGACATGGCAAGAGTGAGTTTGGCCTTGACCCACAGATCGTGGAAGTCGTCGAACGCGGCACATTTTATGAGGAACAGGACATTCGCATCAGCGCCGCTTTTACAGATCATTCGAAGATGCCCACCATCGCCTATCGCGTGGAGGCCCAAGGCCAGCGCATCGTGATCAGCGGCGACGGGTTGCCGCAGGACGATTTCGTGGAATTCGCCCGCGATGCAGACCTGCTGGTCTACGAATGTTCCGGGACGCAGGAATTCCTCGATCAGCAACCATGGGGTACGTGGCACATCATCCCTGAGGCCCTCGCCGAGCTGGCCACCGAGTGCGGCGTCAAGCGGCTGATGATCAAACACCTGGTCATAGAAGACATCACGGGAGATCTGACTGCCGTCGACAAGATGGGGGAGACGATTCGCCAGAGATTCGACGGCGAGGTCCTTGTCGGGGCAGATGGCCTGGTCGTCGACCTGGGGAGTGTCTGACACCGATGGCGATGCTGCCATTGAAGAAAGTCGAGATTCGTCGCCTCTTTGAAGAAGCAGCGAAGCAGTATCCTCCCCAATCGGAGGTGACATTTCTCCTCCAGAGCATGGAAGATCCGCGCAATGTGGGGTCGATCTTCCGCGTTGCCGACGCGGTGGGTGCGCACGAAATCATCTTCACCGGCAAGACGCTGACACCACCCCATGATGAGATCGACAGGACCTCACGGGGCCATGATCGCCGCATCCCATGGCGTCGGATCGCTCGAATCGATGAGGCGATCGAAATCCTCCACGACGAGGGGAACCAGGTGGTGGCCCTGGAGACGGCAAAGGGAGCCCGCTGTTTCCTGGAATATCCCTACACCGAAAAGGTGTGCCTCGTGCTGGGCAACGAATCCAACGGCGTCTACGCAGCCACACTCGGGCAGTGTGACGGGGCGGTCTTTGTCCCAATGTACGGGAAAGGTCCGTCGATGAATGTTCACGTAGCTGCCGCACTGGTTGCCTATCAAGCGTTGTTGGGTAACCATTCCGACGACTCCGCACCCGCGCACGATTGAATCACCCACAAGAGATCATGGATCAAGGAAATGGAGATGACAGGTCGATGAGCAAACGACGAGTATTGGTGACGGGAGGCGCGGGACGCGTGGCATCTATTCTGCGCCAGCACTGGGGTGATCGATACGAGATCCGATTGGCCGACATTCGTCCCGTGGATGATCTGGCTTCTCATGAGACCTTCGTCGAACTCGACATTACCGATCTGGACGCCTTCACCGGCGCGTGTGAGGGAATCGACACGGTGGTCCATCTGGCGGCCGATCCCAGCCCAAATGCGGACTTCTACGAGAGCCTGCTGCAGCGAAACATCATCGGTGGGTACAACGGATTCGAAGCGGCTCGATTGGCCAGTTGTCGCCGGATCGTGTTCGCGTCCAGCATCAATGCCGTGCTGGGATATGGAAGCTCGGACGAGGCCGCCCACTGGGATGTGCCGATCTATCCGGCGAATGTCTATGGTGCGACCAAGTGCTGGGGAGAGGCCCTGGCCCGTGTCTACGACGAGCAGCATTCCCTTTCATGCATCTGCGTACGGCTTACATCCCCAAGCTTCGATCAGACCTCTTTTGACCCGCAGGCCAGTGCCGCTGCCATCAGCGCACGAGATGCGGCACTGGTTTTCGGTCGCTGCGTGGAGGCCGACGACGATGTGGGGTTCGCCATCGTAAACGGAGTCTCTCGCCACAGGGTTACGTGGTTCCCTGTCAGTGAGTCGGATTCGCGGGTCGGATTTGAGCCCGAAGATGGCACCAGTTTTCCAATAGGCGAGTAGTTCTCAACCCGTGTGTCGCTGTTCCAGTGCTCGATAAGCCTCGACGCACTCGGTGTAACGGCTGACCGCTTCGGGTCGAGGCGAAATCGTCGAACCTGCTTCGGGCTGGATGAAGGGGTCTACGACATCCTCCCACGACATGGGTGTTCCCTGCGCTCGAGCCAGGCCGTGTACGGCGCGAAGGGCAGCACCCAGAGCGGCGGCATTGGTCGTTTGAAAACGATGCACCTGACAATTGTGGACATCTGCGTAGACCTGCAGAATGTCCTCGCTGGATGAAGCGCCTCCGGTGACAGACACCGACTGTACCTGGATTCCCATCCACTCTGCATGAATTCTCGATGACATCGCCTGTGCCTCCACGACAGCGCGAACGTTCCCCGCAACATCACCCTTGTCGAGGTTCTCGCGGATCACACCGGCCGCGGTCACGTGGGGGACGATCTCAGCATCGAAATAGGGAAGCATCAGCCGGCCATCATTACCCGGTTCGGTTCGACGAAGTGTCTCGGCGAATTCAGCCCAGTTCAGCCCATACTGATCTCTCACCGCTTCGCGAGCCAGGGATCCATTGAGAAAGCAGATCAGGGCCATATAGTGCTCACCATCGGGAGAGGCGAACAACGCGCCTTCGCCCGAATCGGACGTTCTCACCTGATCCATACAGGCGAAGAAGGTGTCCGATGTGCCGAGGCTCAAAGCCATTTGCCCGGGTTGCACCAGACCCAGGCCGATGAGGCTGCACGGGTTGTCGCCCGAGAAAGGGAGTACCTGGCAGGTCGCAGCCAGGCCGTATCGCTCGACCCAGAAGGGGCTGATCGGACCCACGACCGAATCCGCGTCGATGACAGGCAACAACCGACGATTCAGCCCGTCGGCCGTGGCTGCCAACGCATCAGGACTCCACCGTCGCTGACGGATGTCCATCAGATTGGTCCCACTTGCATCGCCCGCGTCGACGGGAACCAGACGACCGGCCAGTAGACTGGTCATAAAGGAACTGACGAGACAGATGCTGGCTGTACGTTCGTAGGCTTCCGGTTCGGTCTGTGCGAACTTGCGGATCTGCGGTCCGCTGAAGCGCTCGAAGGCGGTGTTCCCTGTCAGATCCAGGAGGCGCTGACGTCCACCCACACCCTCCTCGATCTGTGTACACTGTTCTCGCGTCGAGGTGTCCATCCAAACAGGCGCAGTGGCACGCGAGAAAATGTCTCTCAGTTGCTCGCTCAGATCCATGTCCGCCCGCAGGCCCCCTAAGACGCCGGCCGCACTCATATTCAGATAGACCGTACCGTGTTGCTGCCCGCTGCCGGCCACCGCGTCGATGGAGGCCATCTTGACGCCGGACGCGTCGAGTTGTCGAAAGAGAATCTCCAGGGCCTCCACCCACATCAGGGGTGGAGAATGCACGACACCGTCACCCAGATCGATGACGCCATTGGCCACGCCATATCGATGGCTGAAGTGTTCATCGAAATTCACGGACTCTTCGGCAACGATCTGTCCTGTGACAGGGTCGATGACGAGGCCTGTCAGAGACTGCGTACTGGCGTCGATGCCGAGAAAGTTGCCCATGGGTACACCCCTGGTTAAGTTCGTCCGCTCACCCTCACACCGACCCATTTCGCCGGTGCTGAGGGCCAGAAACTAACGCCGAATCGCCTGCGAGCGGAAGTCGGCGGCGACACCCCACCATCACCTTCACTCTCCGCCTTACGTGAGGAAGTGCATGTCCGTTCTGGACCAGGTCGACCCCGATGTCAGCTCGATCATCGCTGCCGAACAGCGTCGGCAACACGCCAAAATCCGACTGATCCCCTCCGAAAACTATGTCAGTCACGCCGTTCTTGAGGCGACCGGTTCGATTCTGACCAACAAATACTCGGAAGGCTACACAGGCGACCGGTACTACGAAGGGCAGCAGCAGATCGACAAGATTGAGCAGCTGGCTATCGATCGCGCTCGGTCACTGTTCGGCGCCGAACACATCAACGTTCAGCCCTATTCGGGTTCTCCCGCGAACCAGGCTGTTTACGTCGCGCTGGCGAATCCCGGAGACACGGTGATGGGTCTGTCGCTGGCTCACGGAGGTCATCTGACCCACGGTGCCGGTGTCAGTATCTCGGGCCTTCACTACAAGGCGGTCCAGTATGGGGTCAACGAGTCTACGGGGTATCTCGACTACGACGAGATTGAGCGACTCGCCACCGAGTGCCAGCCGAAGCTCATCTTCTGTGGAACCACTGCCTATCCACGGGTATTGGACTTCGAGCGTTTCGCGGCGATTGGCAAGAAGGTCGGCGCTTTCGTCATCGCGGACATTGCCCACATCTCTGGACTGGTCGCCGCCGGGGTGCATCCCTCCCCCGTAGGTCACGTGGATGTGGTGACCACGACAACGCACAAATCCCTGCGTGGCCCACGTGGGGGCATGATCATGTGCCGAGCACAGTTTGCAGACGCCATCGATAAGGCTGTTTTCCCGGGTCTGCAAGGTGGGCCGCACAATCACACGACAGCCGCCCTGGCCGTGGCACTGAAGGAAGCGGACACCGCGGAGTTTCGGGCCTATGCACAGGCCATTGTCGACAACGCCAAGGCTCTTGGTCAGGCGCTGGTGGAGCGGGGCTTCGGCGTCGTATCGGGCGGTACCGACAACCATCTGCTATTGGTGGACATGACGAACAAGGGCGTCACGGGCAATCAGATGAGCAAGGCTCTGGACGCGGCCGGGATCGTGTGCAACTACAATCTGGTCCCGGGCGACCCGCGTTCGGCACGACGCCCCAGTGGCATTCGCCTCGGAACACCGTCGATCACGAGTCGTGGGTTTGGCGGTGATCAGATGATCCAGCTTGCCGATTGGATGGACGAGATTGCCCAGATCCGCGCTGACGAATCGATCGATCGAGATTCCAGGCGAGAGGCGTATCGAAGAGTCGCGGGTGAGGTGAGAGATCTGTGCGATCGTTTTCCCGCACCCGGATTGGACATCGCGTAAGACCGACGGCTGCATTTCGTCTGGCCTCGTGCTCCTGGAGTGACGCATGAAGATATCTCGGATCAAGCTCCATATCGTCAATGTGCCCGAGCGGCACTGGTGGTGGTCGGACGACATCTACGGACAGCCTCTGCACCAGTGCGCAGAGCACGGGATTGCGGAGGTTGAGACCGACGAGGGCCTGACGGGCCTGACCCAGGTCGAACGATTCACAGATCAGAAGATTATCGACGAGCAACTTCGCGGATGGCTCGGCACGGACGTGTTGCAGGTGAATCTGGCACACCCACGGGCGACGATGGCTGGTTCCTTCGAGCAGGCCATTCTCGATCTACGGGGTCAGGCTCTGGGCGTGCCACTGCACCAGTTGCTCGGTGGAAAACTGCGGGACTCCGTTCCTATCACTCAGTGCACGGGCTACAAGACACCTCAGCACACCGGTGAGGATGCCGCCTGGGGATGGGAGCGCGGCTTCAGATTCTACAAGATGAAGTGCATCACCCATCGCGAGACCGATGCGCAGCAGCGCATTCGCTACGTGACCGATCGTGTTGAGGCCATTCATGCGGCGGCACCGGGGATGCAGGTTCGTCCCGATATCCGTTGGCGACTGGAGCAGGTGTGGGTGGCCCAGGAGTTGGCCAAGAGACTCGCCGACTATCCCATGGAGTCTCTCGAAAGCCCGATCGCGAAGGCAGCCGCTGGTGGGTCCTTCAGTGAATGGCGCCGGCTGCGCCAAACCATTCATCTACCCATCGGCGATCACGTCGCCGGCCCCGAGGATCTGCTTCGTCGCCATCAGGCCGAGGCGCTCGACTACGCCATCGTCGGCGGTGCCAGTCACGTGCAGACATTGAATCACAGTCGTTTGGCGCACGATCTGGGCATGGGCGGTTGGTCGCAGTGTGTGGCCTATGGCCCGGGTGCTGCCATGGGATTGCATGTGGCAGCTTGTATGCCGCATCTGAGCCAACCATACGACATGGTTGGACCCATGGCCTGGGAGCACGATTTGACCCTCGAACCGTTCGAGTTTGTCGATGGCGGTCTCGTGGTCCCCGACCGACCCGGTCTCGGCTTCAAACTCGACTCCGACGCTATGAAGTCCTACCTCGTCAATCGTTTCATCTACGAAGCGAGTTGAGAGATCTCGTCCGCAACGTACCATCCATCCGCAGTCGCTTCTCGCGTCTTCCAGACTAGGTACAAAAATGACTCACATCTACGAGCGTCTCGGCATCAAGCCGATCATCAACGCCCTCGGACCGGCAACCCGTGTCAGTGGCTCGATCATGCCGACTGAAGTGGCAGACGCGATGCGCGATGCGTCCCAATACTGCGTCGACATCACATCTCTGCAGGCACGGGCAAGTCAGATTATCTCCGGCCATACCGGCGCCGAGGCGGGATATGTGACCAGTGGCGCCGCAGCGGGTCTGTTGTTGGGGACAGCAGCGTGTGTCACTGGACTGGATCCTACGCGGATGAATCGCCTGCCCGACACGACGGGAATGAAGAATCGTGTGGTGATGGCTCGCAGCCATCGAAACTTCTACGACCATGCCGTCCGGTCGGTCGGGATCGAACTGGTCGAGATCGGGATCGCCGACCGTTACTCCGGTGCTGGCGTTCGTGACGCAGAGCCATGGGAATATGCGGCAGCCATCGACGAGCATACGGCGGCCGTCGTCTACGTCGCCTACGAGCATACACAACCTGATTTGGCTTCGGTGGTCGCAGTAGCGCACGAGGCGGGCGTCCCTGTGATCGTCGATGCCGCAGGCCAACTTCCGCCGGCAAGCAATCTGAAGCGCTTCATCGTTGAGGGGGCGGATCTGGTCGCCTACAGCGGCGGCAAAGCCATTCGCGGCCCACAAGCGTCGGGGATCCTCTGCGGCCGACGCGATCTGATCGAGGCCGTAGCCCTCCAGCATCTCGACCTGGATATTCTCTGGGATCAATGGAATCCACCGGTCGAACTAATCGACAAACGACATCTGCCGGGCGCACCCCATCACGGGATCGGTCGCCCCTGCAAGGTGGGCAAAGAGGAGATCGTTGGGTTGCTCACCGCCCTGGATCTGTTCGTCCAGCAAGATCCAGCTGCACGACGAGCGGATTGGTTGACATTGATGGAGCAGTTGTTATCCGCGGCCGGCGAGATTCGCGGTGTCGAGTTGGCTCTTGTCAACGACCCGAAGCGATCGGAGATCCCTGTCGTTACGGCACAGATCGACGCAGACGTGTGCGGCATGTCAGCGCTGGATGTGATTCGTCGTCTGCAGGATGGCGATCCGTCGATTCAGGCAAACCCAACCCACGTGCGCGAGGGGGGAGTCGCCTTCGGACCCATGTGCCTGAAAGAAGGTGAGCCGGAGATCGTTGGTCGACGGTTGCGAGAAGTCCTCAGTGCCTAGGCGTTTCTGACAGAACGAGGAAGGGGGTGGAACCAGCCTGGTCCCACCCCCTTTGCCCGTTCTTGTTACGACTAATGTCAGGTCGCGCTGTATCGATCCAACACAGCTTGCCACTCACCTCGAGCGCGAAGAATGAGTTCAATGACCTCGCGTACCGCTCCATCTCCTCCGCGGGCTTCTGTAACGTAGTCAGCGGCGGCCTTCACCTCTTGCCGAGCGTTAGCGACGGCTGCCGAAACCCCCGCGCGTCGAAGGAGGGGGATGTCCGGCAAATCATCGCCAACATAGGCGACTTCCTCATCGCTCACACCGACGGCGGCACAGATCTCCTCATAGGGCGCCATCTTTTCCAGATGATTCTGGTAGATGTAGGTCACACCCAACATCCGGGCACGATAGTCGATGCCAGGTGCTTCGCGCCCTGAGATAATTCCACTCACGTGCCCGGCTGCATGCCACCAACGGAATCCCTGTCCGTCCAGGGCGCTGACGGCCTTGGTCTCGACGATCTGATCATCGAGACCTGGGACATACAGCAACCGACCGTCTGTCCATACGCCATCGACGTCCGTCAACAACAGTCGGACACGAGCGGCTGCCGTTGCGAGGTGGGGGTGCGGAGCCAACACAGTTCTCGCCATCGCTGAGTCGCCTACAACTTGCCCTGATAGATCTTGATGACCGAATCGAGCAGTTCCAGCGCCTCGGAGCGCTCGCGCTGGAAGGCGTTGCGTCCCATGATCGAGCCAAAACCCCCGCCATCCCGGATTCCTCGAATCTCCTCCAGGACTTGCTCGGTGCCTTTGGCGGCCCCCCCGGAGAAGATCGTGACCCGTCGACCATCGAAGGCCGAATGGATCACGTGTTCGATACGTTTGGCAAGTGTATCCGTCTGTTGGCCCGCATCCTCGTAGGTCTTGCGCGCTTCATCCTGCTCCACGAAATCGCCCGGCGGTTTGACCTTGAGGATGTGTGCACCGAGTTGGGCAGCGATCTGAGCTGCATAGGCGGAGACATCCAGGGCCGTTTCACCGTCTTTGCTGATGTCACGACCCCGCGGATAGGACCAGACCACGACGACGAGCCCGTGCCGCTTGGCCTCTTCGGTCAGAGCCTGGAGCTTCTCATACATGGAAACGCGCTGCAGAGACCCAGGGTAGACGGTGTAGCCGATGGCGGCGCATCCGAGACGCAAGGCCGCTTCGACCGATCCGGTCACCGCCTGCAGCGGATCTGCGTCCGAACTCAGATTCTCTCGGTTGTTGAGCTTCAGAATCAGCGGAATGTCTCCCGCATAGTCCCCGGCGCCGGCCTCCAAGAATCCAAGGGGCGCCGCATAGGCGCTGAGCCCGGCATCGATAGCCAACTCAAAGTGATATCGTGGATCAAAGCCGGCGGGATTGGGGATGAAGGTCCGCGCCGGGCCATGTTCGACCCCCTGATCCACCGGCAGAATCACAAGTTTTCCCGAACCACCGAGTTTCCCCTGGTTCAGTATGCGGGCCAGGTTGGTGAGGGTACCGGGATTGTCGGATCCATACCAACTGAGGATCTCGCGGATACGGCGTTTCATCGACGTGCCTTTCTCATAGATGTTCAGCCTGCTGTGCACCGTAGTAGGCGGCACCCAGCATAGCCGTGTGATCATTTCGAATGATGTGCACCGGAATGCGGTGCAGGATGTCAGATACGCGGCCCTTTTCCGCAAAGGCGGCCATGAAGGAACCGTCTGCGAGTTTGTCGGCGATTTTGGGCGCAATACCACCACCGATGAAGACACCCGCCGTGGCCAGGAACTTGAGCGCCAGATTGCCCGCTTCCGCTCCGTAGAGAGAGACGAACAAGTCGAGGGCATCTGCAGCGAGCTGGCAGCTTTGCGAGGCTGCCTCGGAGATAACCTGTGCGCCACCCCCGTTGCTGCCCAGTTGCTCGCGCAGCCACTCGGGTTCCTCGCCCCGTCCAGTGTCTCGCAAGAACTGATAGATGTTCACCAGCCCCATGCCGGACACGACTCGCTCCCAACTCACATGGCCGTGACGCTCGAACAGATAGGACCACAGCTCGGCCTCGAGATCAGTACCCGGCGCGAAAGAAGCGTGGCCGCCTTCAGATGGCACGGCAACGTGGCCTGACCCGACCCATGCGAGACCGCCTTCACCCAAGCCTGTGCCGGCGGCGATGACGGCCGCGTTGCCGTTGGGGTCTGGCTCTCCCGCATTCAGTTCGATCAGATCGTCGGGCCCCAAGGCGAGTGTGCCATATGCCGTCGCCTCCAAGTCATTGAGCAGATCCACCCAAGCGACGTCCAGGTGTGCCGCTATCGCCTCGGGGTCGATGACCCATGGAAGGTTCACGGGTTTCACCGGCGTTTGCCGCACAGGGCCCGGTACACCGAGCACGACCCTGTTCGGTCTGTAGCCGTCACACGATTTCAGGAAGGCCTTCAGCAATTCGGCTGCACCTGGGTAGTCGTTGGACTCAAATCGAGACACGGTGACTTCCTTCAACCCGTCTGAGGTCGACTGATACAGGCCCAGATAACTCTTCGTCCCACCCACATCCCCAGCAAGAATCATTCGGCAACGGCCTCTTCCCAGCTTCGCCAATCGCGATCGAACAACGCCCGAGCTTCAGTCGGTCCCCAGCTACCGGCTGGGTAGGATGGCATCTGAGTCGCGGAGGCGGCACTCCACGCCTCGAGAATCGGCATCAGCAACCCCCAGGATTTTTCGATCCAGTCGCTGGACGCGAACAGCGTGCCGTCGCCAATCAGGCAATCGAGGATGAGTGTCTCGTAGGCCTCGGGAGATCGACCACCAAAGTGATCTGCGTAACAGAAGTCCATGTCCACCGTGTCCAACTGGACATCGGGACCGGGTCGTTTGCCACTGAAGGCGAGAGAGATCCCCTCCTCGGGCTGTATCCGGATCGTCAGTGTACTCGGACGAAGGTTATCACCTCCCGAGAAGATGAGATGGGGAGGCTGCTTGAACTGTAGCGTGATCGTACTGGTCCGGCGCGCCATCCGTTTTCCTGTCCGCACATAGAAAGGCACGCCCTGCCACCGCCAGTTGTCGATCGTGAACTCGACGGCGGCGAAGGTCTCTGTCCTGGACCCCGCTGGTACATCCTCTTCCTGCAGATACCCGGGACACGGCTTCCCGTCTGCGTCTTCGCCGTCTTCATACTGCGCACGCACAGCGATCTGATCGACCTTCCCTACACTGAAGGGCCGCACCGCCTTGAGCACCTTCAGCTTCTCTACCCGGACCGATTCGGCGTCGAAGGTAGAGGGTGGCTCCATGGCCACGACACACATGACCTGCATCAGATGATTTTGGATCATGTCCCGCAGAGCACCAGACGTATCGTAGTACCCGGCTCTATGCTCTACCCCCACGGACTCGGCCGCTGTGATTTGTACATGGTCGACGTATCGTCGGTTCCACAGGGGCTCAAACATCGAGTTGGCCAAGCGGAACACGAGGATATTCTGGACCGTCTCTTTCCCTAGATAGTGATCGATTCGAAAGATCTGATGTTCGCGAAAGACCAGATGAAGAGAGCGATTGAGGCTGCGCGCGCTCTCCAGGTCATGGCCGAATGGTTTTTCGACGATGATGCGGACCCATCCATCATCCTCTGCCGCAAGGCCTGTGTTGCCAAGTTGGCGGACGATGTCGAGAAAGACCTGGGGTGGTACCGAGCAGTAGTAGCAGCGATTCGATGAGGTCCCCAGTCTCTCGTCGATGGAGCTCAGCTTTTTCCGCAGCTGATCATAGGTCTCATCATCAGCTGGATCGCCGCTGACATAGTCAACGCGTTCAAGGAAGTCATCCACACGCTGCGCGTCAGCCTCGCCGAGCTGGACGAATTCGTTCAACGACTCCCGCAGCCGACGTCGAAACTCCTCCGTCGACATCTGGGTGCGTGCGACGCCAACAAGCGCAAACGCGTCGGGGAGTCGGCCCTGCCGGGATAGGTGCCAGACCGCGGGGAGCAACTTCCTTCGTGTCAGGTCGCCGGAGGCACCGAAGATGACAAGAACACAGGGGTCCGGAACTCGTTCCGGGGCGAGGAAATCGTTCACTGGGGCGGATCAAGCACGGCGAGCGACTGCCGCGCACTGGTCCTCGATCGTGGCCAGCAGCTTGTCGAAGGGTTCGACGAAGAGTCGTACTGCGTCCGCCTGAAGCTTGTCGGTTACCTCTGCGATCGAGATGCCCGCCGCACCGAGTGTCTCCATGACATCGGCTGCTTCATCGAGATCTTCCTCCAATCCGGGTCGCGGTATGCCATGATCGCGGAAGGCCTCATATGTCGCATCGGGCATGGTGTTGACCGTATCGGGACCGATGAGCTCCTCCACATAGAGGACATCCCGGTAACTCGGATTCTTCACACTCGTGCTTGCCCACAACAAGCGCTGGGGTCGAGCCCCATTGGCGGCCAACTGCTGCCAGCGCTCATCGGCGATCAGACTCTTGTAGGATGCGTAGGCCAGTTTCGCATTGGCGATGGCGACACGTCCTTTCAGGGAGCGCAGCGCCACACGCCGCTCGGCACTGCCGGTCTCGGGGAGACGTTCATCGATCAGACCATCGACAAAGGCATCGATGCGGCTGATGAAGAAACTGGCCACACTTCCTACGCTCGAAAGGTCTCCGCCCCGACTGGCCAGTTGCTCCAGACCGGCGATGTAGGCCTGGGCCACCTGGAGGTAGTTCTCCTGCGAAAACAGCAGGGTGATGTTGATGTTGATGCCCTGGGCAATCAACTGTTCAACAGCGGGGATGCCCGCCGCCGTGCCTGGTACCTTGATCATCACATTGCGACGACCCACGTCGGTGGCCAGCCGCAAGGCCTCTTCGACCGTGCCCTGTGTGTCGTGGGCCAAGTGTGGAGAGACTTCGAGAGAGACATATCCATCGATGCCTTCCGTCCGTTCATACACCGGCAACATGACATCGGCTGCCCAACGGATGTCTTCCATGGCAATGGACTCGTAGATCTCCACAGGCTGCAATCCCGCCGAGGCCAGTTGACGCAGGGCGCCCCGATAGTCGTCAGATCCGGAAATGGCTTTCTCGAAGATCGCTGGATTCGACGTCATCCCCGACAGACCGTCCTCCTGGATCAGGCGATTCAACTCGCCGGTCGTGATCATACTGCGGCGGATGTTGTCGTACCAGACACTCTGGCCCTGCTGGCCGAGATCGACGAGCGGATTCGACATGGAAACAACTCCTGGTGACGGTGAGGCTCAGATGGGTGCGGACAGCAGCCCTCGCGCGGACGCGAGAACCCCGACGTCGATACAGACGCGGAGGGACTGCAGGCGAAGTGCAGCGGCTGCGCTTCAAGGCTATAATATCCCGACTGGGTCGATGACCGGCAAACCCGCCGCGTCTCCGAGCCACGGGACGTCCAGTATCCCTTCACAACCCGAGACAAGCGCGTAGGAATGGCTCGATACCTCGTGACGGGTGGCGCCGGTTTTATTGGTTCTCACCTGTGTACCCGACTCTGTGCCGAAGGGCATGACGTGCGTGCTCTTGACGATCTGTCGAGCGGTCACCGATCGAACCTCGACGGTGTCGATGTGGATCTCATCGTCGGCGATCTGCGCGATCGTGATGCACTCGAGTCGGCCACAGATGGCGCCGATTTCGTTCTACATCACGCCGCGATCGCTTCGGTTCAGTTTTCAGTCGAGCATCCGTTGGAAGAACAGGATGTGAACGTTGTCGGCACCCTGAGATTGCTGGAAGCGGCACGTGCGGCGGGAGTGAAGCGTGTCGTCTTCGCAGCGTCCGCCGCAGCCTATGGTGAAGACGAAACCGTGCCGAAACAGGAGTCGATGCGTGCGCAGCCAATCTCCCCCTACGGCCTATCGAAGGTGACCGGTGAGCACTACTGTCGTGTCTGGTCCCATGTCTTCGGCCTCGAGACCGTCTGTCTACGCTACTTCAACATTTTCGGACCCCGTCAGGATCCGAACAGTCCCTACAGCGGTGTGATCTCCATTTTCGCACGGATCATGCTGGATGGTCGGATCCCGTCGATTCACGGCGACGGTGAACAGTCGCGAGATTTCACGTTCGTCGACAATGTGGTCGATGCCAACATGGGGGCATGTGCCGTCTCCTCCACAGCGGGAGAGATCTACAACATTGGCTGTGCGCGAGCGATCACGATCAATGATCTGGTGCAGGCCATAAACGATGAGCTCGGAACCGATCTCCAACCGGATCATGTGCAGGCACGTGCCGGAGACGTTCGCGCCTCCCTGGCCGACATCGCCGCCGCGACCAGTGACCTCGGTTACGTCCCCACCACATCTTTCGAGGAAGGTCTGCGCCAAACCCTCGCCTGGATGCGCACCGCCTGATCCCCAAATCGTGGAGGCGGTGCTATCTTTCCAAGAATCGATCGCACCTTCACTTCTACCACGACACTCCAACCACGAATCGTGGCCACGGTCCTATGGCAGACATTATCGACGGCAAGAAGCGCATTCCCTTCATGCGTGGCATGCTCGTTCATCACCTGATTCAGCACGGTCTCGACCACGAGGCTGCCTTCGAGGTGGCCGACGAGGTGCGCTCAGCCCTGCGAAGTCACAAGCAGGACATCGATCGTGAGGAACTGGTTGTCCTGATCGAGGAACTGTTGAGCCGTGACCACCCCGACCACGGGATCCGTGATCTGGTCTTCTGGGAGCCCGTGCCGACGTCCATTACCGTCGATGTCGGCGACAGTGCTCATCCCTTTTCCCGCGAGAGACTGGCTCACTCCGTGCGCGCAGCAGGTCTGGCACCTGACCAAGCTCTCGAGATGGCCCACCGAGTGGAGAAACGGCTCCTCGAGCAGCGCAGAGACCGAATACAAAGCCAGGAACTTGAATCCCTCGTGGTCGAGGTGCTCGCCGAGTACCGCGGTGATCGATTGGTCGATCGGTATCTGGTCTGGCGCGCATGGGGAGATGTCGGCAAGCCACTCGTCGTCCTGATCGGTGGCGCTTCGGGAGTGGGCAAGACATCACTTGCGATCAGTCTGGCCAGCGTTCTCGATATTCCACGGCTGGTGGCGACCGATGACATTCGACAGATTCTCCGGCTCACTCTGTCACCGGAGTTCATGCCCTCGATCCATCGCTCCTCGTATACCGTTTCACGAGGTGTACAGTTGCCCGACACGTCATCGGAAGACCCCGTCATCAGCGGCTTCCGCGATCAGGCGCGCGTTGTGGGTGTCGGTGTGCGTGCGATTATCAGTCGCTGCATCGAAGAGAACACGAGTGTCATTGTCGACGGCGTTCACTTGATCCCGGGGTTTACGGACCTGAGCGCGTTCGTCGACGACGCCTTCATCGTACCCATGTGCCTGGCCGTAACGGATCGTGAAGTCTATGAGGAGAGATTCGCACGTCGCGCTGACCAGGCGCCGAATCGCCCCAAGCAACGATACCTCGACAACCTCGAAGACATCATTGCGATCCAGCAGCACATTTTAGATGAAAGTGACCAGGAAGATATTCCCGTGATTGAGGTGACCACCGTTGAAGACCCAACTAGTGCCGCCGTCACTCTGGTTGCTGAGCGACTTCGCAAACACCGGGAGATCCGTCGTCTCTTCAAAGGAAACGGGAAGAAGAAGAAGTAGACCGCTGAAGGAGCGAATGGGGTGCCCACAGGGGCTCCCTTTTCCGTTGCTCCACCACCACGCCCGGGCTATATTGACAACTCAAGCATTAACCGACATTTAGCGGCTGTTTTTCTAGCCGATACAGCGACTGGAATCGACTACATGTTGGGCAAAAAGGACAACGGCGCCGTCGCCGGCGGTCAGACCCTGAACACGATCATCGGTCGGGGTACGATCTTCGAAGGTGTGATGAAGGTCGACAACAGTGTCCGCATCGACGGCCTTTTCAAAGGCGAACTCTCGTGCTCTGGGGCCCTGACAATCAGTCAGTCCGGCGAGGCCTACGCCCATCTCGAAGGTCACGATATCTATATCAACGGTATCGTTCGTGGAACGGTGCGTGCCGAAAAGGTGCGCCTCGATAGTCAGGCGCGTTTTATCGGCGACGTCTATACCGGCGCCCTGTCGGTCTCGGAAGGTGCCGTGTTCCATGGCAGCTGCTCCATGGAATCGGCAGCGGCTGAGGTGAAGGAGTCGAAGAAGCGTGACGCCAACGTTCTGACGATGGACGGCAAGCGTGACGAGACCACTCAGTCCCTCGAGGTCACCGACGAGGCTCGTGTAGCTCAGACCTGAGTCTGGTCCGATGTGATCCCCTCGGTATTCGGGGCGCCCTGCCTTNACATCCTCCGAGNANCGACCAACCGGTAAAGACCTTCCGCCCGGAAGGAAGCTCNTGCTCAACTGGAATCGCATTTCCATCGCTATCCGGTTCGACGATNTCGCCTATAACTGCTGATNTTACATTNCTTTACGCGAGACAAAGNCTTGCGTCTGGGTTCGTGGTATCCNCTTTGCTCTTGTCGCTGCTGGAGAAATCCCTCCGACAGGAGACTTGAGCGAGATGCCCACGGCCCGAATCAACCACAACACTCATCTTCAAGATGTCCATCGCATGTTGGCCGTTCATTCTGCCAACATGAGCAAGGAGATCGGCCAACTGTCCTCTGGTCTGCGTGTCGAGCGGGCCAGTGACGATCCAGCCAGCCTCGCTCTTGCCGACGGAATCAGATCAGAAGTACGTGCCATCACCGAAGGCACACGCAATATCCAGCAGACTTTTTCTCTGCTGCAGGTGGCCGACGGGTCGCTGAATGAAATCGCCGCGATGGTCAATCGTATGCGGACCCTCGCTATGCAGGGAGGATCGTCGATCTTCAACGACGTCGATCGACAGAACATCAACTCTGAGTTCGAACAGTTGCGCGAAGAGATCGATCGCATCGCCGGTTCGACGACGTACAATGGGCGCCAGCTGTTGACGGGGGGCAACAACAGCCTCGGTCCTGGTTCAACGGCCGCCGATCTGGCCTCCACCACGGGTCTGTCGGATATCCGTATCGATGAGGCCATTCCCGGCACGTACACATTCATCGATGAACCCGGCGACGGTCTACTGACGATCGGCAATGGTGTTCAGACGCAAACGGTCAGTATCGGCGAAGACCTGCAGCCCGATGGTAGTGTGGGAGACACGGAATTCTTCCGTGTTATCTTCGATCGCCTCGGCGTGCGCGTCAGTCTGACCGGTGCAGATGTGGCCGGTGCGCCCGGTGTCTACATCGATGGTGCCTTGGACGGTCAGCAGCTTGTCGTTGAGGAAGAGTCTGGGCTTACCTTCCAGATGGGCCCGTCTGAAACCAGCAATGATGTGAGTCGCGTGGACATCATGGACATGCGTGCCAGTGGCCCGATCCTGAATCTCACCGACATTTCCATCGTGACCATCAACGACGCACACAATGCCCTCGAACGTCTCGGGAACGCGATTCAGTCCATCACAACAGAACGCAACCTACTTGGGGCGTTTCAGAATCGACTTCAACTGAGTGTCGCCACGAGTGACGCGGTGGTGGAGCGGATGGTGAATACGGAGTCCGAGATTCGAGAGGTCGATGTGGCGCGTTCCATCACCAACCTCTCTCGTTCGCAAGTGCTGTCGCAGGTTGCCACGCAGGTCGCCATCGAGGCCGACACAGATATCGAGCGGATTCTCTCGCTGTTATCCTGATCAACGCTACGACGCAGATCGGTCTTCCTACATATACAGCAGATACAGTCGCAGACTCGGGTAGATCCGGATCGCGGGTGCTGGCAAGTGCAGCCAGTTGAGTTGTTCTTTGAACAGCGACCAGATCTCTCCGTCGCCGGGCAGGTATCGAGTGTCGGCGTCCAGAGACAGGATAATCTCCGGCCGGGAGTCGGGAAGATGCAGATACTCGCGTTCTCTTCCTTTGCTCTTGACGTTGGCGCCATGCATCCCCGTCGCACCATAACCGATGGCGAGACCCAGCCAGTCCGGCCACATCTGTTTCGCGTGTCCTCGCAGCATAGGCTCAACGGCGATGGTCATCCAGAACGTCATGCCCTCATAGTCATCGATGGCATACTGTGTTCGCGGGCGATCCACAGCCAGACGGGCATCATAGTCCCGATACAGGGATGAAGGAAACCAACTGAACTTGAAGTCAACGATCCGCGTTGCGGGAATCCATGCATGCAGCAGGGGCACCGACACACCCGCCGTGTTGGCAACGAAATCAGGAACGCTGAACCCCCACTGATCGAAATAGGCGTCACGCATCTCGATCTCGAACAGGAGTCCCCAACTGGTCAAGGCTCCGAGCAAGGCGGCCGTACGTGGGGCGAAACCCGTCCACACGAAGGCATCGTTCATACTGCTCGACAGGAACAGTCCTGACATGAAATGACCGCCCTTGTCGACGTGCAGATAGGTATTTCCCGACCAATCCTGCAACCATCGAATACTGTCACGCTTCTGGCCCTGATACCAGGCGCGGTCGAAGTAGCGAAATCCGACATAGTGGGCTGTAGCTCCCAGGCCACCGAGCGCCACCAGTCGACGCGGTCGGAGTCCCACAGGCCTGCGTTCTGAATCACCCGAATCCGCAGCGCCAGCCAAGTGTGGTCCGGTGACATCGTCCGATTCGGCCCATCCCATCGTGCCAAGCAGTAGCAGGCAGACTATCGAGCAGCGAAAAGCAACCATCGAGCATTGCAGCGCAGAACGATACAGCGGGTCGGGTGGACTCATGTGTCCCAGATCGTTGACGTACGTGGTAGTATCGGTCTTCGGGGGGGCGTGTTAATTTAGAGGTAGACGACAATGATGAAACCATGACCCCTTCTTCTCAAGATCCCACGACCGACGCCGGTGCGCCCGAACCGGGTCGCCGACGCCGACGTCGCCGGACCGATGACGCCAAGAACGCCCCCCCGGCCAAGCGGGGCGAGACCCCCAACGGTCGTTCTCGAGGAAGTTCCGGCGGTGGAGGACTCATCCCTGCATCCTGGGGATTGACGCCGACTTTCCGTGTCCTGCTCTTCCTTGGCGCCATCGTCGCCGTCATGTCCTTCCTGCTGTACAACGAGTATCTGATTCGCGAGGTGAGTGAGCAGGAGCGTTTTCGTGCCGAGCTCTATGCCAATCTGTATGGATTGGCTGTCTCGGAGGCACTTCCACCAGAATACTCGGCACTGATCGCCGATCGCATCCTCATCAACCCGACGATCGATCTGCCCCTGATCGTCACCAACTATCGTGGCGAGATCATTCTGGAAAAAGGGACTGGTTTGCTCGCGGGGGACGAGCACCCCGAGACACGACGCAAATTAGAAGAGTTGATGGACAGGATGGATGCGGTCAACGAGCCAGTGAAGGCCCACTGGACCACGCAGGCTCGAGGGCGCGTCTATATCGATGGGACACACGTAATCGTAACTGATCCCACCCATTATCCCGTCGCCTGGGCAGGTGAAGATCTTCCCGCTTTGGTCGAGGAAGGGGATCCGGCACCAATTCAAGTGGCCAATACCCTGCAAGAGATGATGGAGGCCGGTGTGCAACCGAAAGACTTCACGGCCCAGGCCTCCAACACCTGTTATCTCGCCCAATCCGGCGACGAATTCATCATCATCGAGATGGGGAACGCCTCTCCCCTTGTCTGGGGCGGAGATCAACTGCCCGCTCCAACCGACACGACTGCCTACAGCCTGGTGCGGTCCAGCTACGACGCGCTAGCCGCCGAGCACGCCCCTGTGGCATTTCAACTCCGCACGGAACACTTCATCCACTTTGGTGATACGGAACTATTCAACAGGATCTCTCTGGCACCGGTCGTAACCCTCGGGGTGCTGTGCCTGTTCGGGCTGATCGGATATGTCGGATTCCGCAACATGCGTCGCAGCGAGCAACGTTCGATCTGGGTGGGCATGGCAAAAGAGACGGCCCACCAACTCGGCACGCCGCTCTCTTCTCTGTCCGGCTGGCTAGAGCTGATGCAGCAGCGACTCGAAGATCTGCAGCAACGGGGAGACAAGCGTGAAGCCGAGGCGGTAGCGAGTATCGCCACCGAGATGCAACGCGACATGGGCCGACTCAATCAGATCGCCTCCAGATTCAGTCAGATCGGCTCGGTGCCCGAACTCCAGTCAGGGGATCTCGGGGAAGTGGTCACCGATTCGTTGAACTACTTCCGGGGAAGGGGATCCCAGTTCGGGCGTCATACCTTTGAGGCGGATGTGCCGCCTCTGCCGAAGATCCCCCTGAACGCCGAGTTGATGGGATGGGTTTTCGAGAATCTGTTCAAGAATGCCATCGACGCGATGATCGGACAGGACGGCCAGATCCGTGTTCTTGCCCGCCTTGACGAGGAGCGTGACGAAGTTGTCGTCGTCGTCGAGGACAATGGGTGCGGCATCAAGGCTGAACACCTACCTCGAGTCTTCGAACCCGGTTTCAGCACGAAGAAGAGAGGCTGGGGCCTCGGACTGGCTTTCGTCAAACGAATCATCGAGGAGTATCACAGCGGTCGCATCCAGGTGATGCAGAGCGAACGTGGGCAGGGGACGACTTTCGAGATCTCGCTGCCTACGAGTTGACCTTTCGACCAACACGGAGGGCCGCCCCGGCGAGCGACACAGTGGGCCCCCTTACAGGAGACGCAGTTGGAAACACCCCGCCATAAGGTTCTTTGGGCAGATGACGAGATCGACCTGCTTCGTTCCCACCACATGTATCTCAACGAGCGTGGCTACGAGGTCACGCCAGTCACCAACGGCGAAGACGCTCTGGAGATGTTTGCCAAGGAGCGCTTCGATCTGGTACTGCTCGATGAGATGATGCCGGGTCTCGATGGCCTTTCCACCCTGGAGCAGCTGAAGCACCGGGATCCGAATGTGCCCGTCATCATGATCACCAAGAACGAAGAAGAACACTTGATGGACGAGGCCATCGGTCGCCGCATCGATGACTACCTCACCAAACCGGTCAACCCGAGCCAGATCTTCATGGCATGCAAGAAGATTCTCGATGCTCGCCAGATCCGGCAGAGCCAGGCGGGTCAGACGTACGTCACCCGGGCCCAGCAGATCCGTGAATGGCTCTCAGGTGAGATCACATGGCGCACGTGGATCGACGTGCATCGCATGTTGTGCGAATGGGATATCGAGGTGAGCCGCATCGGCGATGGCAGCCTGCAGCAGATGATCGAAGACCAACGCCGAGAGTGCAATCATGAGTTCGCCCGCTTCGTCGAGACTAACTATCCCGGATGGGTGAAGGACGAGAACGACTCGCCGCCTCTCTCGGTCGATGTGGTTCCCGAGGCCCTGGCCCCGCAATTGGAGACGGGGGTGCAGACGTTCTTCGTCGTGATCGACTGCCTTCGTCTCGATCATTGGATGATCCTGGAGCCGAAGATCTCCGAGTTTTTCAACGTCAAACGAGACTATCACTACTCTGTGTTGCCCACAGCCACACCGTACTCGCGCAATGCCTTATTTTCAGGCTTGTTTCCCTTGGAGATCGCCGCCAAATACCGAGAGTTGTGGTCGCCAGCGGTGGGCAAAGACGACGAGACCAGTCTGAATCGCCACGAGCATCAATTCCTTGACGATCAGATCAAGGACATGGGCATCGATCTGAAGGGCGAGTCGAGATACGTGAAGGTCATCGACCCGGAGGAGGGTCGATCTCTGGCGAGGAAGGCAGACAGCATGGCGGAGATCCCCCTCGTGGCGGTGGTGTACAACTTCCTGGATATGCTCGTCCACGGCCGATCGCACTCTGCACTCCTGAAGGAAATCGCCCCCGATGAACGGGGGTTCCGCTCACTCGTTCTGTCCTGGTTCGAAAACTCTTCTCTTTTCGAGTTGCTGAAGAAACTGGCTCGTTCGGGGTCTCGCGTGGTCATCACCACCGACCACGGCGCGGTGCGGGCTCGACAGGCAACGCTGGTCCATGGTGATCGGCAGACCTCGACCAGTCTCCGGTACAAACATGGCCGGAACCTCCGCTGCGAAGAAAAGGACGCTCTACGCATCGACGACCCCGAGAAATACGGTTTGCCTCCCTCAGGTCTCGGTGCCAACTACATCATCGCCAGGGAAGACTATTTCTTCGTGTACCCGACGAAGTTCAATGAATACTCCAGACAGTATCGGGATAGTTTCCAGCACGGTGGTATCTCTCTGGAGGAGATGATCCTCCCCGTGGCAACCCTCATACCGCGATGAATACGCGCACGGTTCCGTTCCAGCGCGAGGTCACCTCGAGCCCTGAACAGACCCAGGCCCTTGGCGCTGCTCTTGCGACGCATCTGCACCCCGGAGACCTGATCGCGCTGGAAGGAGATCTTGGGAGTGGCAAGACCTGTCTGATTCAGGGACTCTGCCGGGCGCTGGGGGTGACATCACGTGTGAACAGTCCGACCTTCGTACTGATCAACGAATACGATGGCCGCCGACCAGGAGGTGAGCAGTTGCTGATCAGACACTTTGATCTGTATCGCCTCAGTGGGTCTGAGGAGCTGGAGGAGATCGGCGTGCGTGAATTCTTTCACGATCCGGAGTCGCTCTGTTTAGTAGAATGGGCAGACCGCGTGCCCGATCTGCTGCCGGCCAAGTACTGGTCCATCGAAATGTCTCATCTGGAGGATCCAGCGGATCGGCAGGTCTGCTGTCGCTGGGTCATGGCACCGAGTGCCGCAATGGCGACTGCGAGAGGATCCGAGGCGTGAGCGAAATTCGAGGTGGTTTCCAGGCCCTTGTGCAGTGGGCGATCGTGGCGATGGTCGTCACCTTCATTCCCATCGCCTCACAGGCTCAGGATCCCGTGGAGTTGATTCGGCTCATCGACAACCCCACGGCCGGTCTGGTAGACAAGGGGCGTTTCGCCGCCGATTTCCGACTGTTTCCACAGGGTGGGCTTCAAGGCCAGTTGACGGCAGGGATTATGCGTCGGCTCGCGATCGGTCTGTCCTTCGGGGGCGAAGGGATCATCGGCGATGGAAACGTCGACTGGTACCCTCGTGTCGAAGTGGCGGCGCGTTATCGGGTTATCGAGGAAAGCGAAGCCCTGCCGGCCTTCACGTTGGGCTACGAAACCCAAGGATACGGGCGATACGTGGGCGAGCGGTATCAGGTGAAATCGAAAGGGTTCTTTCTCGCCATCAGCAAGAACTATGTGTCGGGATTTGGTCAGTTTGGAGTTCATGCCGGTGCCAATCGCAGTCGCGAAGACGAGGATGACGACGGCCTCAACGGATGGGTTGGCCTCGACAAGTCGATCAACGAGGAACTGATCGTGGCGGGCGAATACGACTTCGCCCTCAACGACAATGGTGACGATGCTCTCGGGTCCGGTCGCGGGTATCTCAATCTGGGCGCTTTCTGGGCCCCCACCGACGGGCTCTATCTCGGTTTCCTGCTCAAGAACGTTTTAGAGAACGGTGATGGGGGTGGGATTGGTCCCGACCCTGAGTTGAGTCGTGAACTCGTCGTCCGGTACACGGAGAGATTCTGATGACGTGCGTACGGGCCTTGATGGCGGTGACGCTAACGATCCTCATCGCCGTGCCCGCCTCGACGCAGGAAGAACGCGCCGTCGGCAATTTCGCCGGCGTGGGCGTACGATCTATGGCGATGGGGGGTGCCTTCGTCGGGGTGGCCGACGATTTCACGGCCGTTTTCTGGAACCCGGCTGGGCTGGCACAGATCCAACAGCGTGAAATCTACGTTGGGTTGAATCGCAACGGCTTTGAGAATCAATCGAGCATGGACGGCGCCTCGGCCACAGCGAATGTGAACAACACTCACTTTGGTTCTCTTGGCGCAGTCTTCCCCTGGCCTGTCGCGCGTGGCAGTTTCGTGATTGCTGCCGGTATCAATCGTGTTAGCGATCTGGACTGGGGTCTGGAGAGCAGCGGACACCTCGACAGTCTCCACATCGAAGACCGCTTCCGACACGAAGGGAAACTCACTACAACGACTCTCGCAGCGGCGGTCGATGTGAGCCCATCGGTTTCTCTGGGACTGGCCGTGAACATCGTTTCCGGTGAAGACGAATCAAGCAACGAGTTTATTTCTCTCGACACCGAGGACCACTTCTTTGAGAGGCGGTTCGTGGACAGAGAGGAATTCGTCGACGACTACGAACGGGCCTTCACCGCCACCCTCGGTGCCATGGTGCGATCCGAGAGGGTTGATCCCCGTCTCCGTTTCGGTCTGGCTGTGACCACTGGGGCGACGCACAAGATTTCCTACGACTTTCTCGCTCCACCAGACACGGCCTTTAGCATCGTCGAATTCGACGATGGCAGGGTGTTCACGGCGCCTGGTGTCGAATTCAGCGATCGGTATAAGCTGTCCCTGCCCCTGTCTCTCGCCATTGGCGGCTCCTATCGCCCGCTTCCACAGCTTCTGCTGGCGGCGGGTCTGCACTCGACGGAGTGGTCGCAGACTGAGTACGATGGCAGTGACGCCGCCCAACTTCGGACGAACGCCGACTTTGAGCGTCAATACGACGACATCGTCCGCTGGCACCTGGGGGCCGAATACCAGCTTCCGAACATGGGTGTCGATCTGAGGGTTGGGGCGTATGCCGACCCCATTCCCTTCGTGGGGCCCCGCGACCCTGAACGGGCGGACGACCCCGAGACGAATCCTCCCGTAGTCTCCATCCAGGATCGCAGATTCTTGACGGCCGGTGCCGGTTTCTTCCTCGAAGAAACGGTGCGTTGCGATATCACGATGAGTCGGGGCAACTACGAACAGGTCGAAGGGGAGGGCGCCTCCAGGCTTCGGGAGGAAGCCACCCTGACTCGCTGGTCTCTGGGCGTCTCCTACCGATTCTGAGACGCCTGCCGTATCAGGGGATCTTTGACGAGGTGCCAAGCATCTGTACATTGAAAGCAGGTGCCAGCTTTGAAGCTCGGTTATCGAGAGAAAGACCAGAGGAGGGAGCCATGATCCGCCGACCCATTGTCGCCTGGATCGCCACCGCCATCAGCGCGCTGGCGCTGAGTGGCTGTTACACGGTGCTCCAAGCGCCCGGCTTCGCGACCCGACCATCCGAACCGGAATCACAGGCCTACACATGGGATGGCGAAGGCGCCACTGCCAGTCCCACTGTGGGCGATTTCGACAACTCGAGCCAGTATCCCTATGGATACGGTCCGACACGTTCGGCCGGGGTTCCGGTTTTCGGCTATGACACCCTCTACGGTCTCTATGGATATGGATCCCCCTACGCCTATGGCCGCTATGGAGGCCTCTATTCGGGCGGTTACGGATATGGATACAGTGCGGGTCCTCATGGATACGGCTACGACCCCTATTACTACGGCTCGCGCGGTTCGTACATCCCGCCCGGTTACGAACTGATCACGACGGACGCACTGCAGGCGTTGCGCAATCAGCAGCAGGGAATCGGGACTGTCAGCGATCCAATCAGCGACGCCGAACGGGCGACCCAAGTCCGTCGCCAACAGCGCGATGCGGAACGGGCCTGGACACAGAGGACCGAACCCGAGCGTCGATCGACCACCGCGGTCCGGACACCACGTCCGGCACCTTCCAGTGGTCGTGTGACGTCATCCTCGTCTTCTTCCTCTTCATCGTCGTCGTCTTCCGAGAGCAGCGGTAGTTCCGCAGCGAAGCGGCGTAAGAAGAAGCGGTGAGATCAGACGCAGATTCGCAAAGACAGATTCCCGTAAAAGACACAGGGCGCCTCTCCGGTTGGAGATGCGCCCTGTGTCGTTGGCTCAAGCGTTTCGGACGACGGCATTTTGCCGATCGTCAGTCTCCGCTGATATCGAATTGACGCAATTGGCGACTCGGAGGGGGTGACACGCGTCTGAGGAAATCTCGCATCGGGCCTGCCAGTGCCGTGAGCAGCTGTTGCTCGGTTCGATCCCCACCACCGACCACATCCTGCTGGACTCGCTCCCAGCTGCTTCGTTTCCCACGTTGTGTCCAGCGATCACCCGTCTCGAGATTGATTAGCGTCAGCTCAAGCTCGACCGTCAGATTGACGCCAGGCGCATGCACGGCGCTGCCGTGGGGTCCGGGTGAGACCGGGGTCATGTGCGCTTCCATCCCCCGTAGGGACACGTGCACGAGCGCGTCAAGTTCCAACTCCTGCTGCATCTGAAGCAGGACGCTGTCGCTGAAGACATGGGCTGAATCGAGGACCACGTCCTTGAAGTGCCAGCGAATCTCGTCCTGACTCACGACTCGACGATGGGGAAGGTTGCTCAGGCCTCGAGCTGTGGCGTCGCTCAGCCGCCCCATGATGCGTTCGATGTCGACACTTCGCTGTGGTTCGATATTGGTCTCGGAGACCACACCCAGAACCGTCACATTCTGCAGCAGGGGCAGCACTTCAGCATCGGGCTCTGAGGGGGCACGGAACTCGACGGGAACCGTATCCCGTCCGGGAACGCGACCCGCACATGCAGCCAATCCGAGGGCCAACACAGCAATCAGACATCTGCGCATCAGAACGCCTTACCGAAGCTGAAGTGCATACGCCAGTCGGAGTATTCGCGAAAGTCCGTTCGTCGTGCGAATTCGAAGTTGAGCGGCGCGAGGAAGTAGACGAGGAAGCTGAAACCCATGCCGCCCTGCAGTCGGGCTTCGTCGGTGGCTGGATTGTAGGGCACGAGCGGATCCTGCAAAGGCCACAGATCCAGATCCTGTCCCTTGTTCCAGGCACTGCCGATGTCGACGAAGAAAGCTCCATCCACAGCGGGAATGGCGAAGGTTCCCGGCCATCCAAAGGTGATGTTCCGAATAAAGGGAACCCGCACCTCCGAGTTCAGCAACACAACGCGGCTGCCAGTCAACTCAGAGAAGGAATATCCCCGGAGCGGACCCAGATTGAGATTGTACCCCGGGTAGAAGGGGAGGAACCACGCCGGACCGCCGAGATTGTAGGCGAGTCCGTCACGTCCGAGAGAGCCCATTCCTACGCCGCGGATTCCCAGCACCGACCACCGACCCAGGCGGAAATAGTGACGGTAATCGGCCTCCAGGTGCGTAAATGAGCGATCGCCTTCGACCAACTCGAAGGCTCGTCCCACCGACACATAGTAACGGCGGCCAGCGGTAGGACCGAGCAGCCCGTTGTTGAGTGAATCGTGCACGTAGGCGGTCTTGACCAGATGTGTACCAAAGGCTTCAACCGGCTCGGTCACGGGCCACGCGATTTCGCGAACTTCATCGACAAAGGAGTAGGAAAGCTCCATTCGACGGAAGACATCGAGGGGATAACTGATGTCGGCCAGCAGGCCACTCTGTCGAGACCGGATCAGACCCTGTGTGAGATTTGTGCTGCCCACCGGGTAATACCCCCCGATCGGCCCGCGTCCCTGAGTGTCATTGAAGTACTGATTCCAGTTGAAGATCGTCGCACCGTAGGTCGCTCTCCGGCTGAAGTACGCATAACTGACGGCGAAGGTGAAGTCATTGCTGATCTCCTGTGAGCCCACATAATCAGTGAACATGCTCGCCGAGTGGTTTCCCAGTAGATCACTCATGCTCAGGTGGGCGATTCCGGAGAGGAATCCAGAGTAGTATCCCATCTGCAGCGATACACCATCGAACTCCAGCTTCGGTCTGTATCGACGCCGAGGAAGTCCGTCCACATTGTAGGCGTCGTCGAAGAAACTGGAGAGTTCGATCGCCGCCGGATTACCGTGGTTCACCGTGGGTGGCGTGGCTGATGCAGCTGTCTCGTTGAGATCGGTGCGTGTGTCAGCCAGTTTCACCGCCGTTTGTCCCCGCGCCTTCTGTGCCAGCAGAGCCACTGCTTCGTCGAGGCCTAACCGAGGCGTTGTCGTCGAGTCCATCTCGGTCGGAGCTGATTCGGTCTCTTCCTCGAACTCGTCGTCGACGCGAGGCACAGGAGCGACACCACCAGAACGAGCCGCCAGCGTCTCATCCTGGCGTCGGATCTCGGGCCAGGAGGGCATGTCCATCAGGTAGAGTTCCCGCCGGCCGTGGTAGTATGTACTCATCACCAGCTGCTTGCCGTCGGGCGACAGTCGAGGCGCCATGATGCCACTGACGGTCTGTGTCAGGCGATACTCCCGATCCTGTTCGAGGTGGTAGACGAACAGATCATTGATGCCCTCCCGTGTCGATACGAAGAGAATCTTGTTGCCTGCGGGGAGCCACTCGGGCCACAAATCGTCGGTCGGAGTTGCCACCAGTGTAGAAACGGTATCGTTTTCGAAATTGTAGGCGCGGATATCGAATTGGTGGCCCTGCTTGGCGCTGTAGGCGAGGTAACGCCCGTCGGGGCTGAAGGAGGGATAGCTGTCGCGCTGTGGCGTACCGGTGATCTGCTGCAACTCACCAGTGAGGGTATCGACGACGTAGATATCGCTCTGGCCATAGCCTGTTCCGACGAAGGCCAATCTCCCGCTGGTGGGGTCAAAATCGAGACCCTCGATGACTTCCACGCCCTCAAACTGAAAGGCCTTGCCCAGTTCCTTGTCGTACAGATCCCACAGCAGAATGCGAT
Source organism: Gemmatimonadota bacterium (assembly GCA_002712305.1). Lineage (GTDB taxonomy): Bacteria > Latescibacterota > UBA2968 > UBA8231 > UBA8231 > UBA12574. The sequence continues at coordinate 56,056 of PATE01000063.1, forward strand.
CAGCGGGTCCGGCCTTGGCGACGAACGCGATCGTGCGACCGTCTGCGCCCCAGGCAACCGTACCATCGTTGAAGGTCAGATCGTCATACTGGCGCGTCCGCATTCCACTGCTGACACGCTCGACAAGCTTGCCACTGCTGATGCGGATAATGTCGACATGCTGCTCGACACCATCGGTGCTGAGGACGGCGAGCATGTCACCGCCTAAAGACCAGTCTGGTGAGGTATACAGCCCAAAGAAATCGTCGGACTCAATGATCCGTTCAGCGAACTCGGACACGTAGTCACGGGTCTGCAGCAGAGGCCAGTACTTCTTGCGCATGTGTGCTTGCCAGCGCTCATCGAGGGACTCCATATCCATGTCGATGAGGCGTTCAAGCAAACGGTCCGATCCACTTTGTCGATCCCAAGCACGCAACAACCGGCTCACCTTCTCAGGGCCGAAATTGTCGGCGATATACTCGATGAGACTGTGGCTCTGCTTGTAGGCGAGGAACGGATTTGGCAGATAGTGCCAGCTGGCATCCATGACCTCGAGTGGAATCAGGCCGTCGGTGAGAACGGCATCACGCAGGACCATTTCATCGACAGTGTTCATCTCCTGCGTCGAATACTCGGCCATGCCTTCCATAATCCACGTGGGTGGACTGGCAATCGGATTCGAGATGCGACGCACGGGGCCCCGGTTGACGACATCGTATTGGAAGATGTGCATCAACTCGTGAGTGAGGACGTTGTTGAAATCATCCAGATCCCCATTGAAGGGGATGACCATCCGGTATCTCAGCGGCTCTGCAAAGCCGGCAACACCGGGGGGAAGGAAGGCCTGGATAATGTTGTTTTGCTGGAACTCGTAGTGCGACTTGAAGATGACGATGGGAGGCTTCGTCGACAGCTCGTGACGCATGATCGTGCTGATATGGCCATAGGCATCTTCCAGATAACCCACAGCGCGATCGGCGAGATCCTCAAATTCCGGCTCGTAGTGCAGCAGCAGATGCTCACTCTCAACGAAATGCCAATCGAACTCCTTGTACCGGACTTTGTTGCGTCCGAATCCCTGCCGCAACTGCGAGGAGACGATATCCTGGGCAATCGATGGCAAGGGCAGCATGAGACAGGCCGCAAGCAGCACAAGAATGGGACGCAGTCGGGGAAGCATCATGCGGTCCTCTCTGTCAGTTCTCAATCGTGCACCATGATTCTGAGCAGGTCGTCCGGCTCTTCGTCTTCGCCGTACTCACTACGTCTACGGACGCGATCCTCTTCCTGAACCCGACTGACCTGTGCCCCGTCGAGTCGACGCAGGTTGCTCTGATAGGCCGTTTTGCCCGGCTGTAGGGCCAGGGCTCGCTCGTAGGACAGGCGCGCCTGATCGGACTCGCCAAGGCGTTCGTACAGAATCCCAAGATTATTGTGCAGACTCGCGGCGAGGTTGTCCCGAGCGATGGCCTGTTCCAGGTGTGTGCGTGCCTCGGCCCACATGTCTCGTTCCAGACACCAGAGGGCATAGGCGTTGACCTGCTCAACCCGCTCGCGATCCTCTCCGCTGCGTTCGGCGTAAGCATCGCGAAGTAGCTGTCTTTCGTCGTCGCTCAACTCTACGACGGTCGGACGTTCCGGCTCTGCAGAACGTTTGATCGGGCCGATGCCGTAGATCCGGGGGCCTGCCATGGGAAGCCGCGTTGAGTCTGTGATCGATGCAGAGGCTGCGGTACTCGCCAGTGAATCCGATCTGCTCGAGTCGGCTGAGACCTCGGCCGTCACGTCCTGTGCCATCTCGGATGTTGCACTGGCCGGCGTCTCGGCCGGTGTCTCAGCCGGTGTCTCAGTCTGGGCATCGACGTCGACGGCGGGCGACACGGCCCACCACGGTGGGCTTTGACTCGGACGACGGATGGCTTGCGTACAGCTGGTCCAACCCATGCTCGCCACAACGAAGGCGGCAACACCAAGGCTCAGAACTCTTTTATGATCGACGAAGGGCATGGGAGACTTTTCGAAGAATGACCGAATGTGAGGACCGATGGGCCTGTCTGGAAATACGGAATATATGCACCAGTAACAAGACAGATGTCCTCCCCACTCAGACGTCGGATGCAGAAGACCGTTCCGGGGGTACAGATGCTCGTCTCCAGCCACGGAGCAGTTCGAGGGCCAGCAACAGGAAGAACGGGCCATACTGAGCCCACAGGGCCCACGAGGCTGGCTCCCAAGCGCCAGTGAGTCGGTATCCCGTCAGAACCTCGTAGGACAGGAGAATCGTCCAACTCCACACGACCCAGGCCGGTCGCGGAAACAGCGGGAGAAAGGGCAATACCCAGATCAGATACCATGGATGGACCGTCGGAGAAATTACGATGTATGCACCAAGCAGACAGAAGCTGATTCGCACCGGGTCTCGCCACCGAAGCGCCCAGATCAGGATCCCAAACCAGAGAAAGGCACAGACCTGCCGTGCAACCAGAAGAGCTCCGTCATCCCATTTGAGGCTGCGATCACGAAGCACCTCATAAACGAGAGCGAAGACGCCATCGTTGAAGCGCCACTTGAGGGCATATGTCTGCAGACCGCGAAACAGATCGGTACCATCTGTCATGAACAGGGCATAACCCGCCGCCACCACACCGATGGTCAGCATCAGAGGGGCTCGAGGTCGCGGATCAAACCAGCTCCACGGACCCGACCCCTGCCAATGACGCCAGTATGCAGCCGCGCACATGGCTGGAATCAGTTTTGACAGGATTGCAGCACCCAGGGCGACAGCGGCCCAGCCACGCCGGGATCGAACGACCCACAAAAGGCTGGCCATCAGCGCCGCCACACTCAGGGCATCCACATGGCCTGACCCGGCGATCTCGAGCACGGGCAGCGGATGCCATGCATACAACAGAATCCAGCCTGGATCCCGTCGCCGGAAGCCGAGCAATCCCAGCACTGCATAGACCACCACGGCTTCGCACAGCAGCAGTGCGACTTTCAGCCCGAGGACACCGCCACCGATTCCGACGACGATGGCGAACATCCACTGGGCCAGGGGAGGATACACGGTGGGCACCTGGCGATGGTTGATCTGTTCCCAGGTCTCATGTCTCAGGTGCGACACTGATGGGTCGTCAGGTGCATATGCGTAGGGATTGATCCCAGCATTTTGCACACGGCCATCCCACAGATACCGATAGATGTCGTCAGACAGTGTGGGTTCCGTCGTCAGCAGGGCCAAACGCATAATGACGGCCACCGACAGGATGACGGATATCGGAAGGCGTGTCGTGTGCCTCACACACCAAGCACCAAGTGCATAACCCGTCAGGCCCACGAGACACCAGATCCACATCTGACCAACGTGATCGGCGAGATTTCCCACGGTGCACAGACCGATCGATGCGAGCACACACAACAGCGCGGCCAGCCACATCAGTCGAGACGGAGAGGGAGAAGCGTGCGCTGGATCCGCACCAAGTTCAGTCGAGAAGGATGCGGCGGGCGCCGGCATAGCGCTTGTCGAAGTAGGAAGATCCGAGCGGATCAATCACCGCCCCTCGACTTGAACTGGCATGGGCAAAGCGCCCGTCGCCCACATAGATGCCCACATGGGAAATGCCAGGTCCGGAGTCGTCGATACGGAAAAAGACGAGGTCGCCTGCTCGCAGAGCCTGCCGGTCCATGGGTTTACCGAGCTGGTACATCTGGCGAGAGGTCCGAGGAAGTTCCACGCCATAGGCTTCACGCAAGACAGCTCGTGTCAGAGCCGAGCAGTCCATTCCCTGGCGGGTCGTGCCTCCCCACAGATAAGGAACGCCTATATAGCTGTCGATGACCTTCATCAAGCGGCGGTCGCCGCCCTGCAGCCGAGCGTGCTGGCGCGTGGCCAGTTCAGGACCGACCGCTTCCTCCTGACCAGACCCCGTCGAGGCAACCCCCGTATACCGAGGCGCCGGGGAGATTCCGGCGCATGCCCCAAGCAACAGACACGCGGCAACAGACAACCGTCGACGGATTCTCTTCGTCGTTGTATTCGTTCGGAGATTCATGAGGAAGTAGATCAACATTCTAAGGTAACCGGCATCTTGTCGAACGGGCAATCGAATCAATGGGTCTGAGCTTGACGAAGGCGGCGGTCCAACTCAGGTTGCGCACTGATAAACAGACGTTTGAAGCCTGATATCAGGCTCCCGGCTTGAAAGGACCCCCATGCCACATCGGATCGCCTTCATTGGTTTTCGCCACGGTCATATCCTCTCGCTGTATGATGCAGCTCAGCAGCGCGACGATCTCGAGATTGTAGCCGCCTGCGAGGAGCACTCGTCCACGCGAGCAGACCTGACCGATTCGGGCCGAGTCGAATTCACCCACGATTCTGCCACGGATCTGCTGCGCGATAGCGACTGCGACATCGTCGCCGTGGGAGATACCTATGCTCGGCGAGGCAGCCTGCTCCTTGCCGCCCTGGAGGCTGGTCGGCATGTCATTGCCGACAAGCCGGCGTGCACTCGTCTCTCTGAAGTGCATCAAATCGAAGAGGCGGCGGCAGAAAGTGGCCTGCAGGTGGGATGCATGCTCACCATGCGCGACAGTCGATTTATGCGCACGACGCGACGATTGGTGATGGAAGGTGCCATCGGCGAGGTCCATGCGCTTCAATTCGGTGGACAACACCCACTGCTTCTGGGCTCACGTCCTGACTGGTATTTCGAACCGGGCGAACACGGCGGAACGATCAATGACATCGGCATACACGCCATCGACGCCATTCCCTGGGTAAGTGGCCATCAGATCGCAAGGATCGAGGCAGCTCGATGTTGGAATGCCTTTGCTCCACAGTACCCCCACTTCGGCGATGGGGCCCAGATGATGCTGACCCTCGACAACGGAGCCGGTGTGATGGGGGACGTGTCCTACTTCGCGCCCGACGCCCCCGGCTACAGCATGTTCTACTACTGGCGCATGACCTGGTGGGGTCGGGAGGGTGTCCTGGAGGCGGGCGTAAACCTGCCGACCGTGCACCTGTTGCGAGCTGACGACAAGGAGGGAGAACATCTGCCTCTCGATGAAGGCGGCGACAACTACCTCGACGCCTTTCTGCGAAGCGTCGATGGAGAACCCGCAACGGACGGCGCGCTCACGACGGCCCAGGTGATCGCTTCCTCGCGACAGGCCATTCGGATTCAGGCCGCCGCCGATGCCGGCGAGACGTCCGTCGATCTCGCTTAGATCATCTCACCCCGGGCGGTGTCCAACAGGTTGTTGAAATCGTCGGGAGGCGGGCATGTAAACTCCACGTGACGGCCATCGGGGTGCTCAAACCCCAGAAGCCGGGCGTGGAGTGCTTGCCGATCGATGCGAGCTAACAAATGCCGCGCCATAGGTCGCAGAGCTGGATCTATCCCATTAACTTGGGTGCGCCCCCCGTAGACCGGGTCACCGAACACCGGATGACCCACGTGCTGTAAGTGCACGCGGATCTGGTGGGTTCGACCGGTTTCCAGTCGGACATCGATCTGCGTCGCCATCGAGAATCGATCACCTGGCGACACATGTGTCACCGCGTGTCGACCGTCCGGTACGACGGCCATGCGGAGCCGGTCCTTTGGGTGACGGGCAAGGCGGGCCTCGATGCGAAGGGCGTCGTCAACTCGCCCCCACACGACAGCAATGTATCGACGGACCATCTGCCGTTCCTCCAACTGTGCCGCCAGGACCCGATGGGCCTCATCGTTCTTGGCGACCACCAGAAGACCTGTCGTGTCCCGGTCGAGACGATGGACGATTCCGGGCCGCAAGACGCCGTTGATTCCTGATAGATCCTTGCAGTGGTGGAGCAGGGCATTGACCAGCGTCCCCGAGGGTGTGCCGGGCGCAGGATGGACGGCCATGCCCGACGGTTTATCAACCACCAGAAGCGCCTCGTCCTCGTAGACGACATCGAGAGGCAGGTCCTGAGCCTCAGCGCCCAATTCGACCGGCTTTGGGACACGAAGTTCCACCGTGTCTCCCGATCGAACGCGATAGCTGGACCGAACGTGGGCACCATTGACCGACACGTCACCATCTGCGATCAATCCCTGCAATCGGCTGCGTGACAGGTCCTCATGACGCGATTGCAGAAACACATCCAATCGCAAAGATGCTTCGGCATCGTCAACGGTATGCAGCTTGGTGATGGGAACCGATGACACAGGCAGCTCCCGCGTCGGAGTGGATCAGTCGTTGCCGTCGCCCACGGAGTCTACCGGTGGCTCGACAGCCGGTGGCTCTGCGGCGGGCGTTTCTTCGGTGGGCTCGGCGACGCGAGAATAGGTGAGAGCAAGCACCAGAACACCGACGGTCACGAACGAATCGGCCACATTGAAGACGGGCCACCGCAAGTCACCGAAGCCAACATCGACGAAGTCGATCACTTCGTGGAGTCGAATCCGATCGACGATGTTGCCAATAGCACCTCCCAAAACCATGGCCAGAGCCGAGCGCTGTAATCGCGCATTTGCAGGGAGCGTGTACAACATCCAACCGAGAAGACCGAGGGCGGCGATGGCGATCACCGTGTGGACGACAGGGCTGCCAAGGTTGAGGCCGAAAGCAGCACCCCGATTGTGGATGTAGGTCAGGCGGACCAGATCACCGAGGACCGGCTGAGGGTCATAGGGCGGCAGGGTGGACACGACCACCAACTTCGTGACCTGATCCAGGACCAGCGCCAAAGGGACCCACAGTAGATCCGTCCAAGGACGCACGATTCAGTCCTTGGCCTTGTCGTCCTTGCTCTTGCACTCGATGCACTGTGGCGCTGTGGGCACGGCCTCAAGACGTGCGCGGCCAATCTCGCCACCACACGTGCGACATGTGCCGAAGCGGCCGTCTTCTACCCGCTGCAGCGCTTCATCCAGGTAGTCGATATAGCTGCCTTCGCGTTGAGCGAAGAGGAGGTTCTTCTCTCGCTCCATCGCATCGGTGCCCCGATCAGCCATGTGCAGGGAATACGCCGAGCGGTCTTCTGCGGACTCCTGGGCGTCGGCGCTGCGCGAGACACGCTCGAATTCCTGCAGATCACCTGCAGCCTGTTCTCGTCGTTCCAACAACAGCTTCTTGAAGAAATCCAGGTCTTCCTGGTTCATCGATTCACTTTCTCAGGTTCCAATGTGCGATTCGACTCGATTACGTGAATCGATCAAACGACTCTGGTGATCGAAATCTGGCATTCAGTGCCATTTACATCCCACGTGCGAGACGCAGTCACATCTTCCGGTGCAGCACCTACATGTGTTTCGGCAGCCAAGGTCTCACCGGCCACATACGTCTCGTGAGCACTCATCGACTGAGCGACCGGGTCGGGTCCCTCGATCCACAACTCGATCCGATCGGCCACATCGAGGCCGGCATCCTTGCGCATGTTTTGCACACGATTCACCAACTCTCGAGCAAATCCCTCGAGACGCAGATCGTCAGTGACCTGAACATCGAGACCGACGCACAGATTCTCGTCTACAGCGACCACGACGTCTTCTCGTTCACGGCGTTGAATATCCACATCTTCGATGCCGATGTCGCCATCAGCCACATCGAGCCGGCCACCACGAGCCAGACCTTGCACCTGTTCGGCACTCAGAGAGGAGACGAATGCGCCTACCTCTTTCATTCGTTTGCCAAAGCGAGGACCGAGGGAACGGAAGTTCGGCTTGTACGACACCTCACTGATCTCGGCTTCGTCTTTTACGAGTACGACTTCCTTGATATTCAACTCGTCGGCGATCAGACCGGAAACCTGCGTCAGTTCCTCACGACTGTGTTCGTCTGGTGGTAGCAGAAACACACGCTGCAAGGGCTGGCGCGTCTTGAGGTTGTGCTTGCTGCGCAGGGCACGACCCAAGGTGACGGCTCGTGTGGCCAGCTCCATCTGTTCTTCGAGCTCGCCGTCTCGCAGAGTCTCGTCGGCCAGTGGCATATCACACAGATGCACACTCTCTGGTGGGCCATCGGTGCCATTCTGCGTCGCCTCCACCCCGGCGGCACCTGCCTGGGGAGCGACCAGATTTTGATAGATCGCCTCGGTGACGAAGGGTAGAACCGGTGCCAGGGCGCGGATAAACGTGGTCAGTACCTGATACAACGTCGCATACGCAGAGGCCTTGTCCGCATCGTCATCCGACTTCCAGAATCGACGACGGCTACGTCGGATATACCAGTTCGTCAGTTTCTCGACGAAGCCGACCATGGCCGGCACCGTGCGATAGAGGCGGTAGGCCTCCATCTCCTGGTTGATGTTGTGCAGCAAGGTCTGCAACTCGGACAGGATCCAACGATCCAGACGATGGGCGACCGGGGCAGAGGTTCCCTGAGCTGGATCCCAACCGTCGATCCGAGCATAGGTGACGAAGAAACTGTAGGCATTCCACAGTGGCAGAATGACATCACGCAGACTCTGCTTGATGCCGTCCTCACTGAGCCTCAACTCTTCTCCCTTCATGGAGGGCGAGTTGAGAAGATACAGTCGCAGGGCGTCCGCCCCATAGGTCTCCAACATCTCCGACGGATCGGGGTAGTTCTTCAGGCGCTTGCTGAGCTTGCGGCCGTCTTCAGCCAGCAGCATACCTCCGACGATGCAGTTCTTGAATGCAGGTCCATCAAACAGCGCCGCCGCGAGGATTGTCAACGTGTAGAACCAACCGCGTGTCTGATCCAGGTTTTCGGAAATGAAATCGGCGGGAAAACTCGCTTCGAAGTCTTCTCGTGGGCCAAAGGGATAATGGCTCTGCGCATAGGGCATGGAGCCCGACTCGAACCAGCAATCCAGGACCTCCGGCACGCGACGCAGCACACCATCACCGGATGGGGCGGGAATCTCCAGATCATCGATACAGTGTTTGTGAAGATCGTCGACGTCTTTACCCGTCAGTTCACTCAATTGCTGACGGCTGCCGACACAGACGGCCTCGCCCGTCTCCTCGTTGCGCCAGATGGGCAGGGGTGTCCCCCAGTAGCGATTTCGACTGATTGCCCAGTCACGGGCTCCTTCCAGCCACTTACCGAACCGACCGTCACGGATGTGTTCTGGGATCCACCAGATCTGCTGATTGGCGGCCAGCATCTTGTCTTTCACCTCTCCCTCTACCTTGACAAACCACGTCGAGATCGTGCGATAGATGAGGGGGGAGTCGCAGCGCCAGCAGAACGGATACGAGTGCATGAGCGAGGTCTCGGCAAACAACTGCCCAGATGCGCGCAGGCGTCGGATGATCGGTGTATCCACGTCCTTTACGAACTCGCCTTCGAAATCACTTACTTCGTCGGTGAATCGACAATCGGCATCGATGGGGCAGACAACGGGAAGATTCTCCCGAAGACCGAGTTGGTAATCGTCCTCACCAAAGCCTGGTGCGATATGGACGATGCCCGTGCCGTCCTCGGTGGATACGAAGTCGGCCTGCACAACTTTGAACGCACCCTCTTCGGCGAGGGAGCTGAAGTTGTCGAACAGCGGCTCATATCGCAGACCGATCAGTTCATCGACACTGATGGGATCGACGTGATCGATCTCATTCTCTCGCTTGCGGAACACCGCTTCCAAACGAGCCTTGGCCAGGATCAGTTCCTCGCCTTCGACAGTGGTTACGCAGACGTATTCGACATCTGGCCCGACGGCCAAACCCATGTTGGATGGCAAGGTCCAGGGCGTCGTCGTCCAGGCGAGCAATGAGCGTCTTTCAGTGTCACGCACGCGAAAACGGACGGTGATGGAAGGGTCCTGCGTGTCCTGGTAGCCCTGATTGACTTCGAAGTTGGACAGGGGCGTGGCACATCTGGGACAGTAGGCGAGCGACTTATAACCCTCGTAGATCAGTCCCTTGTCCCACAGAGACTGGAAAACCCACCACACGGACTCCATGAAGTCCACGTCCATCGTCCGATACTGACGATCCCAATCGACCCAACGCCCGAGGCGCTGGATCAATTCCTCCCATTCGCTGGTATAGCGCAGGACGACGGAACGGCAGAATTCGTTGAAACGAGGGATGCCGTATTCGAGGATGTCGCGCCGGGTCTTCAGGCCAAGCTGCTGTTCGGCCTCGTTCTCTACCGGCAGACCATGGCAGTCCCAGCCCCACCGGCGCTCGACACGGTAGCCCCGCATCGTCCAGTATCGAGGCACCACGTCCTTGGTGATCGATGCCAACAGATGGCCGTAGTGAGGCAGTCCGGTGGCGAAGGGAGGACCATCATAGAAACGGAAGGGCTTCGTGCGCTGCTCAACGGATTTGCGGTAGAGATCAGCCGACTTCCACCCAGAGAGGATCTCTCGCTCCTGGGCGGCAAAGTCGACGTTCGCGGCGACGTCGGCGAACACGGGTTTACGCTTGGCAGCCATGGCTACGGACTAAGGTTGCGAAGGAAGGAAGACAGGACCTGGATCAGCAACATCAGGATCAGGGGACTGAAATCCAGACCCGTTGACCACAGAGCTTGAGGCATGAAGCGGCGCAATCCGTTCAATGCCGGATCGGTCAAGCCACACAACACCTGAACAATCCGGTTGTACGGATCGGGATTGACCCAGGAGATGATGACTCGTGCCGTCAGAATCCAGAAATACAGCCACAGCAGTCCGTCAAGAATGCGGATGATGTCTTTGACGAAGCCAGTGTGGTCGAACATGATGATCCGATCAGGAGCGGGTGCCGAAAATTGCAGTGCCAATGCGAACCATCGTCGAGCCCTGTTCGATGGCCAATTCGAAATCTCCACTCATCCCCATCGACAACGTCGACAGGTCGAGGTCGCGACGCTGAGCTACCAAGGCGTCGCGGCAAGACCGCAAAGATTGGAAACAGCGCTTCACCTCTGTTTCATCTGCCTGGCTGGCAATCGTCATCAGCCCACCCAGTCGCAACCACGGACTCAGCAAGATCTGATCAGCCAATTCAGGCAGTTCGTCGGGCGCGGCACCTGCCTGGTGCTCGACGCCAGAGGTATTGACCTGGATCAGTACGTCCATGGTCCGATCTGAACCTTCGGCCCGCTGAGCCAGGGCCTTGGCAAGTCGCGGACTGTCGACGGACTGCACGCAGTCAAACAACTCGACGGCTTTGCCCGCCTTGTTGCGTTGGAGTTGGCCGATCAGATGCCAACGTCCGCCCTGAATTGCAGGCCGCTTCTGTGTCGCTTCCTGGACACGATTCTCACCCAGGTCGGTGACGCCAGCTGCCAATGCAGCCTCGATATCCTCGGCGGGTCGGGTCTTGCACACGGCGACGATGGTGATTTCGTCAGGTTGACGGCCAGCACGTTGCGCAGCCTCCTCCACCCGATCGCAGACTCGAGTCCAGTTGTCTTGGATATCGCTCATCAAGTGCGATCCCGCGCCATGTCTCTCCTAAATGAGCGCCTGATCTCGAGACTCAAGCACGCCAGCCAGCATCCCTATGTAGAGAGTTCAGATAAGATTTCGGGCAATCCATAGGAAACAGACAAATATAGCCCTGGGCTGAACCCTACACAACGAAGAGACTCGCCACCGGCCAGTGGTGCCGGATCTCTCAGGCAGGCGATCCTTCTTCGGCAGGGCGCATCATCCAGGCGGACAAGGTCGTGGCCACCAATCCGTAGATCAGCAGATCCACGACCACGATCTGCTGCAGCAACAAGGCGTTGGACGGTTGCAACAGATCGGTCAGTCCACCACCGACCAGCACCAGTTCGATCGCCACGATTCCCTTGGGCAGCAAGAGCCAGCTATTGAGGCTGGTGGCACGGGAGATTCGCGGTTGCCAGAGGATCGGCCCGAGTCCCCGGATCGAAAAAAGCACGATCACCTGAAGAAGGACGATCTCGAACAGTCCGGCGGAGGGGGCGGACAACAGCACCTTCACATCCACGCGACTCATGGCGAGGGCGACGAAAAGGAACGATGCCAGCGGACGGGAGGCGCCGAAAAGCCGATCGAGAGCACGCCCAGATTGGGGACGGAAGGACAAGGCCAGGCCGGCGCCCAGGCCCACGCCGATCCCCAGCAGATCGTAGTGGTCGATGGCAACGGCACCGAGACTCGACATGAGCAGCAGGGCCACGAGCGCAACAGATCGCCGTTTCAGCACGCTCAACAGCTGCAGAAGCCAGCCAATTGCGATACCTACGGCTGGCGAGATCCAGACACGTGTGGCGAAGGCGAGCCCATCACCGGCCAGTAGTTTTGACTCATGGAGCCAACCGATCACCCATGTGAGCAGCACGGTGGCCACGAGTGTACCCACGAGTGCTGCCCCCGCCGACTCATCATCGCGCCAGACACTGGATACGAGCACCGGCCCCCACAACGCCGACAGAGCGCCCACCAGCAGAGCTGTCGTCCAGACCTGGTCGGCGATCAGGAAACAGCCCAAGGTGACGACCAGAGCGCCCACCACCGTGGATGCGGTGACGATGCCGAGGAAGTGACCATGCGTTGAAGAGGAGGGCCAGCCAAACCCGATGCCCACCAGCAAACCAGCCCACAGGCCGACGAAACGCAGCACGAGTTCCTGCATGTCGGGGGATGGATTTCCCACACTCAGGCCGGTGGCACCGACAATCAATCCGGCGCCAACCCACCCCCACAACGTGGGCAGGCTGAGCCGCTCGCACACGCGCTGCATCGTCAGAGCCAGGAGCAGAACGGTCCCTGTCACCCACAGGACATCGATCCGCGAATCATTGCTGATTTGCGGATCAGAGGCCGAGAAACTGGCCAGAGCCAGCAGGATGACACAGACGGCCAGAGTTCGCACGCGGCACCGGCTCCGGTGGTGGCCGGAGGCCGGGAATGGCCTCCGGTATCTCGATGGCTACTTCTTTTCGTTCGCCTCAGCGCGCATGTGACCGTAGTACAGTGTCGGGCTGGCGATAAAGACCGACGAATACGTACCGACGAAGACGCCGATGACGAGAGTGATGGTGAAGTCGCGGATGACCTCTCCACCCCAGATCATCAGCACGACGACGGCCAACAACGTCGTCAGCGATGTCACCACGGTACGACTGAGACACTCGTTGATACTGACATTCAGTAAGTCGCCAAAGGCCAGTTTCTTAGAGGACAGCAGATTCTCACGGATTCGATCGAACACGACAATCGTGTCATTGAGCGAATAACCGACGATGGCAAGAATACCGGCAACAACGGCCAGGGTCACCTCCACATTGAGCAGAGACAACACGCCCATTGTTAGCAATACGTCGTGGAATAGCGCGACAACGGCGGCGATCCCGTAGAGGAACTGTTTGAAGCGCCACGCCATGTAAACGAGGATCAGCGCAAGGGATACAAGCACAGCGCGCACAGCAGCTCCCGTCAGTTCCTCACCGATTCGGGGTCCAACCTTCTCCTGGCGTCGCACCCATTCAAACTCGCTAATGCTCTGCCCGAGGCCGGCGCGCAAGGAGGCCTTGATCCCGTCTGCCACGTCGGTACCGGACTCACTTTCGGTCACGCGAATCAACACATCCTGATCCGATCCAAACTGCTTGATCTCGCTGGCACTCAAGTCAGCCGTCCGATCGCCGATCTGAACGGAACGCAACTCCTGGCGAATGTCCTCGATCTCCACTGGAGGATCGAAATGCAGCTCGAGAAGGGTGCCTCCGGCAAAGTCGATGCCGGGCTTGAGACCATTGATGGTACCGATGGAAACCAGACCGACCGTCAACACCGCAGCTGAGGCCAACAGGGCCACTTTGCGCAGATTGATAAACGGAATGGCCACCTTCGACAACACATCGACGGGACCGATGCTGAGACTCGTCGTGCTGCTGCGAGACGTGATCAGATTCAAGATCGCTCTGGTCACGACGAAAGCGGTGAACAAACTGGACACGATACCGACGCAGAGGGTCAATGCGAATCCGCGAATGGGGCCGGTGCCGAATTCGTAGAGGACGATACCGACCATGAAGGTCGTGATATTCGCGTCGACGATGGCCGACAATGCGTTGCTGTAACCGGAATCGATGGCGGCGCGCACGGTCTTGCCCGTACGCAATTCTTCTCGAATCCGCTCGAAGATCAGCACGTTGGCGTCGACGGCCATACCGATGGTCAGGATAATGCCGGCAATGCCCGGCAGGGTCAGGGTCGCATGGAATCCGGCGAGGATTGCCAATACGAAGATCATATTCAGCGTCAGCGCCACATTGGCGACGATGCCCACAACACGGTAGTAGAGGATCATGAAGGTGACCACAGTGATCAGACTGATCAGGCCTGCGACCTTGCCTTGCTCGATCGAATCATGACCCAGAGAGGGGCCGACCGTTCGATCTTCGATGATCTCGACCTTCGCTGGCAGTGCGCCCGCTCGCAGGACGATGGCCAGATCTTTGGCCTCTTCCTGCGTGCCCGATCCGGTAATGATCGAACGACCGTCCATGATCTTGGTCTGAATGACGGGTGCGGAGTAGACGGCCCCGTCGAGGACGATGGCCAGACGGTCCTGGATATGGGCTCCCGTGATTCGCCGGAAGAGACGCACACCCTCATCGGTGGTTCGCAGATCGACGATCGGCTGGCCCATGTATTCGACACTCTGGCCGATGGAAACCTGAGCGTCAGCGATCATGTTCCCCGTCATCTCGGCTTTCGTGCGCGCCAGATACAGGATGTAGTACCGATTGCCCTCGGGCCCCTCGGCTTTGCTCGTGAAGAGGAATTCCACGTCATCGGGAATCACGCCCTGCGCGCGCTCATCGGCGAGCATCGCCTTTACGGCCGTCACGTCCCGCTGCATCACGGCAACTTCGCTACCCAGGCGCACCAGACGCGCCAACAGGCGTCGGGAATCGTCCTCCGGTGTGGTGACCTCGTCTGTAACGTCGAACAAACCCGACTCGCCCTCAGCACTCTCTTCACCGAACAAACTGGGTGCGACGGCGGCCGTATCGGCGGCAGCGTCTTGTGTGGACGCCTCCTGGGCGTCATCGACGGCATCGACCTCAGCAGGTGCCGTGTCACCATCAAGCCTCGCGGCCAGCACCGCATCGATTCTCTGTAGAAGTCGATCGCGATCCTCGTCGGGTTCCACGAGCTGGAACTCGAGCAGGGCCGTCTGCCCAATGAGATTCTTGGCGCGCTCGACATCCTGAAGACCGGGCAATTCAACGATGATCCGCGTTTCACCCTGTCGCTGAATGGTCGGTTCGGCTACGCCGAACTGATCGACTCGATTGCGGATGACTTCCTGCGCACGATCGACCGCATCGCGAGCCTCTTCAGGGCTCAGACCCTCCGTGACCACCTCCATGACCAAGTGGATGCCGCCTTGCAGGTCCAGGCCCAGATTGATGGACTTGCGCTGCAGATCGTAGTAGGTGGCCGGCGTGTCGTGCTCAAGTGCTTCGCGCTGGTCGGGGGCCATTCCGTAGAATTCGACCGTCGGATACAGGTACATCACGGCCGTCACCAGGAGGGCGAGGATGAGCAGGGGTTTCCAATTCTGTTTCATCTCGTATCGCTTCTGTGTTTCGCGACCCAGCTCGGGCCGAACCTATTCCTGTGAGGCGACGCGGTTTGGTTCCTCGTCGCCCTGTAGTTGGGCACGAACGCCATCGGAGGCGACGCGCTGTAATTGTCCATCTTCCTCGTAGTACACCAACACCTCAAGGCTGTCATCTTCGGCGGCCCATTCCAATGCGACTCTCGGGCCCGCAACGAACGCTGCCGTGGCCAACATGTCCGCCGCTGCGGCTGAGGTGGCCCAGGCGGTGGCAGAGACCGCCCGACGGGAAGGGTACCCCGTCTGTGGATCGAGGAGATGGTGGAATCTTGTCCCCTCAAACTCAAAAGTCTGTTCGTAGTCACCCGACGTGGCCAATGCCGGCAAACCGAGATCGTCGATGACGATGATTCGGTCCGGCTCCCGCGGGTGTTGTACGCCAAATCGCCAAGGCCGCCCATCCGGCTTCACACCCCAGAAGCGAATGTCGCCCCCCGCTTCGATCATCCCTGCCGAAACGCCGGCTCCGCGCAGTTGAATCACCGCCTGATCGACGGCATATCCCTTTGCCGCGGCGCCCAGATCGAGCCGGACATTCGCATCGAGAAAACGTACATCCACTCCGTTCCACGCCACCAGGTGCCAGCCACTGTGTTGGCGACCTGAGGCGACCTGCTCACCAGCTGGCGGTCTCACCGCCTCAGGAAAACCCCATACCGCCGTCAGCGCACCGAGGGCGGGATCGAATCGATTCTCCGTCTGCTCCGTCCGCCGCTCAATGCGCTGCAGCAGGTCGGCCATGGACCGAGACACGATCACCGGCTGCTGTGCTGCCAGCCGATTGATTTTCGACAACTCGCTACTGCTGTCATAGTTACTGGCGATGGCTTCGACATCGGCGATCGCCTTTCGACCGAGTTCCACGACCCGGGTCGTCATCTCCGGATCGTCGACATACAATGTCATGCGCACCATGGTGCCCATGGCAATGTGGTAGTCGTCTACTGGTTCGACCGATGGCGAGCGCAGAAACCACAACAGGACCAGCAGCCCAGCAACGGGTGCCAGCCATCGACGCACCGCCCTCACTCCCTCAACTGTCGCGTTCGACCACGAGACGCACTGCTGTCTCCAGTATGCTGCGGGCGACGGAGGGCTCTACCACCTCCAGGCACTTGAGAGCCTCCGCCGCGTAGTCATGGGCCGTGGCACTGGCGGCGGCAACACCGTCGTGCCGATGCACAAACTCCAAAATCTGCTGCCGATCGCTCTCGCCCGCATCTTGAGTGCCCAGCAGGGTGACGATCGATTCCCGTTCACCTGTCTCTGCCGCAGCCAAGGCGCGGATCAGGGGCAAGGTGATTTTTCCCTCCCGCAAGTCGTGTCCGACGGGCTTGCCAAGAGTGGCCGCATCACCGGTGAAGTCGAGGATGTCATCGGCGATCTGAAATGCCAATCCCAGATACTCACCGTAGCGGGTCAGACCCTCTACGACCTGTTTGTCTGCCCCCGTCATCAGGGGGCCGATCCGACAAGCAGCAGAGATCAGCGACGCCGTCTTGTCACCGACCATGGAGAAATAGGACTCCTCCGCCGTATCCGTCTGCTGTCCGATCTGAACTTCATGGATCTCGCCCTGACTCAACCGTTCTGTCGCGTGCGACACGGCGCCAAGGGCTTCCAGATTGCCCAAGCTGACCAGCAGACACAAAGCGCGGGCCAACAGGAAGTCACCCATCAGGACGGCGATGTGGTCATCCCAGCGAGCATTGACCGAAGCCTTGCCCCGCCTGGTGGTGGCGGCATCGACGACGTCGTCATGAACGACCGTCGCCGCGTGAATCATCTCCACGCCAACACCCGCGTCGATCACCCGATCGTCCCAAAGACCCGTGGCACGAGCACACAGAATCGTAAGGGCGGGACGCAGGCGTTTGCCCTTGAGACCCGCCATATACCGGGCCACGTCATGAACCATAGCCACGTCTGACTGGAGGATCTCATCCAGTCGATGCTCAAATTGGTCGATTTCGCTCTGGATCGGCCCCAGCAGGGGATCCATCGAGCCCGGAGAGGCGGTCATCGGTGGGGCAAAAAGGGCCGCGGGCGACGAGAAAAACGGGCAAAACGCCCGTAAGTACACGAAAACGCAGAAATTAGCGCTCGAAAGAGAAAGTGTCAACGCGTTGCTAGAGTGTGTTTTGGCGATCTGATCCCCGGATCGGTGGAGTCCATCGCTGCCTTTGCCTACCCTGTATCACCGACAAAGAAGCGACTTGTGGTCGCGCATGTTGTGACTGGTCAAACCTCCATCGCGAGAAACACCTGTGAAGATCGACCGAATCGAAACGTTCCTCATGCATGCCGCTCCACCGGGCCAAGGCGGCTGGGCGGCGCGAAACTGGCTGTTTGTTCGTGTGCACACGGACGACGGCCTCTATGGGATCGGCGAAGCCAGTGGCTGGCCACGTGTAGTGGAGACAGCCATCCAGGATCTGACACCACTGCTGATCGGTGAGGACCCGCAGAATATCGAGCGGCTATGGAGCAAGATGCTTGCGGCCATGATGGGGCATGGTATGACGGGCGTGGTGGGGGCCGGCGCCATGACGGGCATCGAGATGGCGTTGTGGGATCTGAAGGGGAAAGCTCTCGGCGTCCCCGTCTGGAATCTGCTCGGCGGAAGGGTTCGAGATCGCATCCGGATTTACGCGCATGCCCACACGACGCAGGCAGCGCGGGGTCTGGTGGACGCAGGATATGACGCCATCAAGACCGGCGGTATTCAGAACTGTGTCGACACCGTAGCCGTCATCCGAGACGAGGTGGGTCCCAAGGTGGATCTGATGGTGGATGTCCATGGGCCGCCGTGGTTGACGACGCGCGACGCCATTGCTCTCGGCAAACGTCTGGAACCCTTTGATTTGCTCTTCTACGAAGATCCAGTGGCGCCAGAAAACATCGACGCCATCGCCCGTGTCGCCGACGCAGTCGATCTACCCATCGCTGCCGGTGAACGGCACGCCATGATCTGGGGCGTGCGTGAACTCATCGAGCGCGAGATCATCGATGTCGTCCAGCCCGATACGGGACGTGCCGGCGGCCTGTCGCAGATGAAGAAGATCGCCGCCATGGCGGAGGCGCACTATATCACGATGGCCCCACACGATGGGTCCCTCGGCCCCGTAGCAGAGATGGCTGCCGTCCATCTGCTGGCCACCATTCCCAACTTCCTCATCCTCGAACACCTGGCTGACGATGTACCTCAGAGGTATGAGGTGATGATGGGTCAGCCCGTCATCGAGGCGGGGCACATCCTGGTTCCGGATACACCCGGCCTCGGAATCGACATCGTGGAGGAGGCGATCGCAGCCTATCCGTCCGAGACGAATGTCTCGTTCCCCGAGGACACCTACGACTACGCCTACGTTCAGGCCCGTCAGGGCAGGGCGCACTGGCTTTCCAGCGAGGTCAAGCCACCGCCATCGTATCGCGCCGGACATATCTTTTAGGTCGCAGTACAGGTCGGGTCTTAGAGTCGGATCTACAACCCGGATCGGCCTGGATTCAGGATCCCTCCAGGGTCACAAGCAGTCCTCAGTCGCTGATTGAGGCGCTTCAATCCCGGTTCAAGGGACGGCATGCCAAGCTCATTGGGATCATCGGGCGAAGTGGCGACACGCCAAGCGATCGCGCCATGGCGTTCGGCGATGCGGTGTCCATCGAGGGTTTGTTCAGGTGGCGCAAGGGCCCAGACCAGACCGCCTCCCCAATCCACGAAATAGTCGTCCACCTGTGCCGCCTGCAGGTCGTGTACCAACGCAACCCAATGACCTGCGGGCAACACGAACCGCCACACCCTGCCGGAGGACTGGCGCAGGGCTTCGACTTCGCGCAGTTGCGACCAGAAGTTGGCAGACTCGATCTGGGGCAATTCCTCTTCCACATCCACATCGCGTGCGATCGCATCGATCTGCGGCTGCAGGCCGCGATCACTCCCCTCAAGTCGTAGGGACACCCCGCGGTGAGGGGCGAATGCGATACCCGTGAGGTCCTCAGGTCTCTGAGCCAGCTCGAGCATGACCCGCCGCGCCGTCTCCAGGTCCTGCCTGGCCAGCAGCAGCGTGCGTTGTGTCTGTGGACGTGGCCATAACTTGAAACAGATCTCCGTGATCAGGCCCAGTGATCCGAAACTCCCCGTCAGCCCGCGCCACAGGTCGAATCCCGTAACGTTTTTTACGACCCGACCGCCGGTGCGGACCAAACGACCCTGACCGTCGACGAACTGGAGTCCCAACACGAAGTCTCGAACGCCGCCGGCGCGGAATCGCCGTGGCCCCGCCAACCCCACAGCGACGGTACCGCCGGCAGTGGCGGTGTCGCGCCAATGAACCGGCTCGAAGGCAAGGTGCTGACCCTCATCAGACAGCAACTGCTCGATCTGCCGCAGAGGAGTACCTGCACCCACGACCAGAACCAATTCACCTGGCTCATAGCTGACGATGCCTGACAGGGCATCCAGCGAGATGACCTGCTCTGTAGGTTGCTTGGACCCTCGACAACCCAGATCCCATTTGCTGTTACCGGCTCTCGTGGTGAGGACGGTCTGCTTTTGCGCCGCCTCTTTGACGAAACCCGCAAGTTGTGATGCGTCCTGTGGGCGCAGGATCTGGTTGGCCACCTCAGAAGCGGTCCAGTTCGGGGAACGGGCGCTGGCCTCCATGCACGTGAGTTCTCCCCTCGGCACACAGCCGCAGCTGGGGGTAGACCTTGCCCGGATTCAGCAGGTGATCCGGATCGAAGGTATCACGAATCTCCTCCTGCAGATCCAGATCGTCGTCGGTGAACATGCACGGCATGAGGTCTCTTTTCTCGACGCCGATTCCATGTTCGCCCGATAGCACACCTCCTACTGCGACGCAGAGCTTCAGGATTTCTGCACCCAGCTCCTCGGCCTTTTCAAGATCTCCCGACTTGTTCCCGTCATACAACACCAGCGGATGAAGATTGCCATCCCCGGCATGGAAGACATTGGCCACCTGCAGGCCAAAGATCTGAGACAACTCTTCGATCCTGCCCAACACCGCAGACAGTTGTCCCCGCGGAATCGTGCCGTCCATGCAGTAGTAGTCAGGTGATACGCGCCCCATCGCAGGAAAAGCAGCCTTGCGACCTGCCCAGAGTTTCTGACGCGCTTCGGTGGTTGTCGCATGCGTCAACTGTGTTGCCCCGGCATCTCGCAGACACTGTTCGACGGCTTCGATCTGGGCAGCCACCTCCGATGAAGGGCCGTCGATTTCGACCAACAGAAGGGCCGCCACACCACGCGGATAGCCGCATCCTATAAAATCCTCCACCGCTTCAATCGACAGCCGATCCATGATTTCCATCCCTGCCGGAACGATTCCGGAACCGATCACACTGGCTACGGCGCCACCGGCCGCTTCGACGCTGTCGAAGGCAGCCATCATCGCCTGCGAAGACTCAGGTGTTCGCAGGATGCGCAGTGTGGCCTGCGTGATGATGCCGAGCAGTCCCTCTGAACCGGTAAACAACGCCAACAGGTCGAACCCTGATCGTTCAAGCGCAGGTCCCCCGAGTTCGACGATTTCGCCATCGCTGAGCACGAGTTGCAGACCCAGAAGATTGTTGGTCGTGGTTCCGTACTTCAGACAATGGACGCCACCAGAATTCTCGGCGACGTTGCCACCGACGGTGCACGCAATCTGGCTCGACGGATCAGGGGCGTAGTAATAACCCTCGCCCGCTACGGCGTGGGTGACGGCGAGATTGGTGACGCCCGGTTCGACGGTGACGCAACGATGATCGTAGTCGATGTGCAGAATTCGGTTCATGCGGGCGAGGCTCAACACCAGACCATCGGCAACGGCCAACGCACCCCCTGACAGTCCGGTGCCAGCACCCCAGGGAACGATGGGGACCGCCAACTGCCCGCAAGCGATCACGACTGATTGGACCTGCTGTGTCGTGGCCGGTAGGGCGACGGCGATCGGCGCCTGTCGATAGGCGGCCAAGCCGTCACACTCGTACACGGCAAGCTCTTCATCGCTCAACAGCAACTGCCCGGAGCGGGCAAGGTCGGGCAACGCCTTTCGTAACGCTTTCCGCGTCGACTCGCGCTGGTGCCTGCCCATGCTGTGCGGGCCGGCTCGTTCAGTCGAGTCCATCGAGGGCGGGTGTTTCCAACCCGAGTTCATCGGCGTAGGCAAACAGCGCCGGTGTTCCTCCCGTGTGGAGGAAGACGATGGTATGGTCCTTCGTCCACCATCCCCGATCGATGTGGGCCATCAGGCCTGCCATGGTCTTGCCCGAATAGCAGGGATCCAGCAGCAACCCTTCGGTCTGTGCTGTGACCTGCAAGGCCTGTTGGGAACCTTCGGTGACAATCCCGTATCCCTCACCGACAAACTCTGCATAACTCTCCAGATCTTTTGTTGTCACCTCGACATCAAGGTCGAGAATCCGGGCATGTCTTTCGGCCAGTTCCACATGTTGTTTCGCCGCCTTCTCGTCGTCGCGCTCGCTTGGGCTGACCCCCACAACTCGCCACGGCAGGCCCAAGGCACGCGCCGCCACGACAAGCCCAGTATGCGTGTGGGCACCTGAGCAGACGTAGATCGCATCGGGTGTTACGTCCATCGACTGCAGTTGATCGTAGAGTTCGCAGAAGCCGTCTACATAGGCGATTCCCCGATAGTCGGCACCGTCAGACGAGGTGTTGAAGGGGCGGCACCCTTCGTCGCGAAGACGCTGCATCGTCGCCTTCACCGTGTCGCCTTGCTCGTTCATGGGCGGCAGGTTGATCTCGGCCCCAAACAGGTGACTCAGCAACAGATTACCCTGCAGTTGAGCATGAGAATCCTGCCGACCGACGATGACAGATCGCAAGCCGAGACGGGCGGCGACGGCGGCGGTCTGACGGGACTGATTCGATTGGGCCGCTGCGCTGTGAAGCAAGACATCGCACTTGGCTTCCACGGCCTGGGCGATGGAGTATTCGAACTCTCGGATCTTGTTTCCACCCATGGCCATCCCCGTCAGATCCTCTCGCTTGATGAGGATTCGGGGACCGCCGAGGGACTCACTCAAGCGCGGGGCCTCCTGCAGGGGGGTCGGCAGCGTCGCCAGCGACAGCCGTGGCAAGCTCGCCAGTCGCTGCCGCAGTTCAGAGACATCATACGTGGTCAAGGGCGTTTTCTCCTCGAGAGGCAGGGCATTGCCACGCGTAACTTCACGCCCTACATTCAGTTACGCAAATCGACTACCCCACCCGCTTGGGTCAATAGTGTCTAATCCGTTGTCCCGCAGGGGGTTGAGATCGTCCTCCCATCCTCAGGACGATGCCAACACCGACCCCCCGAACCACAGGAGTCCGGCCCCCAGTTTTGGATCTCGTCGAGCCCATCCCCGAGCATCTCGACACCCCTCTGAGGCAAGAACTCCACCCGGGCGAACTACCCCTCGTCCTTCTGATCGCCGACATCGCTACTGACGGCAACTTTGCCGAATCGGTCCTCACCGTCACCGATGAGCGACTGCTGATCCTGCACGCCAACGGATCCGACGTGCCCGTCGTGGAGAGTATCTCCATCGATCGTGTTTTGCGCGTGCAGACACGGAATCACGTGGGCAGTGGGTCTCTGGTGGCCGACCTCGACGAAGGAACGCGCGAATTGGTGCGTTTCTCGCAGGGCGCCTACTTCAAGTTCTCTTCTGTGCCGCAGGCGGTCGAGGCACTTCTGACCCGTCCGTCTGAAGAGATTGCCGAAGAGCCTGATGCGGAACGCGCCATACCGCCGCGCCGCATCGAACACTGTGAAACGTGCGGCCGTGCCCTCAAACAAGGCACGAAGGTCTGCCCGAACTGCATCAAGAAACGGGAGACATTCTGGCGCCTGTTCTCTTACGTTCGACCCTACAAGAAGATCGCCCTCTTCGGCTTCGGGCTGACCCTGACGATGACCTTCGTCGGTCTACTGCCGCCACAGTTGAACCTGATCCTCATCGACGATGTGATCACGCCCGTCATCGTCGAATACATGGAGACAGGCGCCGACGGCATTCCGAAGCAGAAGCTCACTCCCGATGATCCAAAAACGCCACCCGCCGAGCAGGCAAAGCTGCTGATCTGGGTCGTGGCAGGGCTTTTCAGCATTCACTTCGGCCGCTTGCTCATCAACGCCACCCGCTCCTATACCCTGGGCTGGCTGGGCCAGCGCATCACCTACGATCTGCAGACGGAGATCTTCAACTACCTGCAGTTCCTGTCCCTGTCGTTCTATTCCCAGCACAGTACGGGCCGCATTATGACGCGGGTGACCAGCGACACCGAGCGGATGCGGGGCTTCATCACCACCGGCTTTCAGGACATGGTCATCGCCATCCTGACCCTGATCGGCATCGGTGCGATGCTGTTCTGGATGAACTGGGAGCTGGCCCTGCTGGCCTTGATCCCCACGCCGATCATGCTCATCGTCACCCAGATCTATCGCAAGCGCATCCACTGGACCTTCCATACGATCTGGCGCCGCATCGCTTCGTTGAACTCACAGCTGGCCGACACGATTCCCGGCGTGAAGGTGGTCAAGGCCTTCGCGCAGGAAGATCGCGAAAGGAAGCGCTTCGATCGGCGCAACACCGAGCTGCGTGACTCACGCATGGAGTCGGTGAAGATGAAGGCGTATTTCGTTCCCGGCATCGCCTTCATCACCGCCATGGGATCGGTGATCCTGTGGTGGTTCGGTGGCAACCGTGTTTTGGAGAACACCCTTTCTCTCGGTCAGCTGCAGGCATTCATCGCATACATGGTCATGTTCTACGGTCCAGTGCGCGAACTGAGCGTCCTGTCCGATCAACTCGAATCGGCGGCGACGACGGCAGAGCGGGTCTTCGAGATCCTCGACACCGAACCCGACGTGACCGACCCCGTCGACGCCACCGACCCGGGCGTTCTGCAGGGACACGTCGAGTTTCGAAATGTGTCGTTTACCTACGACGGTTTCGCCCGAATTCTCGACCGCGTCACCTTCGATGTCGAACCGGGTGAAATGATCGGCCTTGTCGGTCCTTCCGGTGCAGGCAAGTCAACTCTCGTGAATCTGATCTCCCGCTTCTTCGACGCCTCCGACGGCGACGTCTACATCGATGGTGAACCGATCACCTCATTACAGCAGGGCAAGCTTCGCTCGCAGATCGGTGTGGTCTTGCAGGAGCCGCTTCTGTTCCAGGGATCGATCGCACAGAACATCGCCTATGGTCGACCCGACGCGCCGCACGCCCGCATTATCGCCGCCGCGCGTGCTGCCAATGCCCATGACTTCATCATGAGATTCCCGGACGGCTACGATACCGAAGTCGGTGAACGTGGCGGACGACTATCCGGCGGTGAGCGCCAACGGATCTCTATCGCCCGGGCTCTGATCTGCGAACCTATGATTCTGATTCTCGACGAAGCGACCAGTTCAGTGGATACGGAAACCGAACACGAGATCCAGGAAGCCCTCGAGCGACTCACCGAGAATCGCACGACCTTCGCCATCGCCCATCGCTTGTCCACACTCAAGAATGCCGATCGGCTCTTCGTCATGGACAAGGGACGTATTGCCGAGGTGGGCACACACGCCGAATTGCTCGAGAAAGAAGATGGCGTCTATCGACGACTCGTCGATATGCAGACCGAGTTGGCGAAGGTGAGAGCCGTGTGACCGAGTCGACTCAATCCACGGACGGATTTCTCGATGCCAAGTCGATCCGCATCGAACGCAGCGAAGCCCGTACCCTGACCGTCCATATCGCTGAGGAGCGATACGAAGACGTCAGCGTCCGCCGTGCCTTCCCACTGGAGATGGCTGACGCCTTTATCGGTTTGATCGGTGCTGATGGGAAGGAAATCGGGATTATCGAGGACATGGCCTCGATGGAAAGCGGCAGTCGAGAAACCCTTGAAGCGGAGTTGCAGCGAACCTACTTCCTCCCCGTGATCACCGACTTTGGTCACTTGGATGAGGAGTTCGGTGTCATCCACGCAGAGGTGGAGACAACCAGCGGCCCACGCCACATCGAGATCCGCGGCATTCGCAGCAACATCCGACTTCTGTCCCGGCAACGAGCATTGATCGAGGACACGGATGGCAATCGCTACGAACTGCGCGACTATCACCGACTCCCAAAGCTTACGCGCGAGATCCTCGGACTTTAGCCGTCCCCGCTGTTGACGCTAGTTCACAAGTTCATCCGCATCGAAGTCCGACCGGTAGCTGCGTATAGGCCTGGCTCTGACGCATGAACTCGGCGCGGGTCTCGGTCGTCGGCTCAGCGCGCCACGCATTGTAAGCGTCGAGCATGCGATCCAGGGCATGCTCCTGGATCGCGGGCAGTGCCGCCTCGTGCGCACCGTGCTCCAGATGAAAGGCTTGTCCCCGAGATAACCGCGGAAGCAGATCGAGGTGGTGGCGAGCCATGTGATCGAGGACGCCATGGTAGGTCTCGAAATCGTTGGCGAGAGGATCGTTCGCCCCAACCATCGAACAATCCAAACGCGATCATCCGATGGTCGGCGTTGGCGCGATAGACATCTGCCTTGGACCGATCGGATCCGCCATCCTCCGCCTTACGCTGCACGTCCGTCGGAGACATGGCCAGATGATCGGTGGTCTCTGTATAGAATTTCCCATCCACCACGCCGTGCAGCAGTCCCGCCATATAGACATTGACCTCCTCATCACCATCAGACTCGCAGTCGGTTTCGATTCGAGACGTCAGATAGGCGTTGAGGAGGAAGAAAAACATGTTTTTCTGTTCACCGTTGTTGAGATCGACATACGTGGGACTGTCCATCGGACCATCTCCGTATCGACGGCGATAGGTGCTGCATCTTCGATAGGATAGCCATAGATCCCGCAACTGATGGCGGGGAATGCGATCTGGGCGATCCGGGCCTCGGCGGCTATGGCTAGGCTCTGGCGATAATAACTGGCCAGTAGCCGTGCGTCGTCATCAGTGCCTGAATAGATGGGGCCGACGGTATGGATGACATGACGGGCGGGAAGGAGGTGGCCACTGGTCAGGCGAGCCGCTCCAGTGGGGCAGCCCCACCCAGGGCTCGACATTCGGCAAGCAACCCTGGCCCGGCGGCACGGTGAATGGCACCGTCCACACCACCACCGCCGAGAAGACGCGAATTGGCCGCATTCACGATCGCATCAATGTCCAGGCGGGTGATATCACCCCGCAGGATCTCTACGCGATCGGCGACGTCTCCCGGGTAGTCCCGGCGTGTCTCGATGGCACTCTGCATGCGCACTCCATCAGCGAGCGGGGCGACGGAAGGTATCACCCAGATTCAGAAGCGGATGTCCGGTACAGAGCGTGAGCCATTGGTACCCACAATCGGCTCGAATGCGCAAGCATGACATCGGTCATGGCAACCGTGACGCCGATCACGCAACGCAGAGGAAATCGTCACCTTCGTGCCAACCCCACTGGTCCAACTGCTGCCGGATCAGTTCTCGTGCGCCGCGAGAGCCGACGGCCGCCAACAGAATCGGATGGGAGAGCTGAGACCACCGAGCTGGCAGATCCTGGACGCCGATGATCTCCACGTTGCGCATTGTCCGGCCGATCTTGTCCTGTGCGATGTCGACGAACAGGTCGGGACGGTGACCGCCTCGAATCAGATGTTTCGACAGACGTCGCCCCGTCTTTCCCGCACCCCATACCACGACCGAACCACGTTCCACCAGTGGGCCCGAACACAAATAGTGGGCCTTGGCGCGCAGGAAGTTCTCCACTGAGTAGCGGCTGTCGGTGCGTGTGGCGCGTGATTCATGTTCGCGCCAGTCGAGCAGGACTTCGGGGACCTTGGCGAAGTGGCGGCCGGCTGCGTGATAACGAAGCCACAGATCGTAATCTTCGGGCCAGCCGCGTTCCTGATACCCCCCCATCTCAACCAGTTCCTGACGCCGCATCATAGCCGACGGATGAGCGATGGGGCTTTCGATGAAGATCTCGCGGACGATCTGCTCGTGTTTGATCAACTGGTTCTGCCACTGCTCGTAGATTCTGAATCCTTCGGCCACGTCCTGTGCTGGGAAAGAGCGTACGAGGGTCCCCACGACGCCGATGCGATCGTTTTCAGCGGCCAGGGCAACCTGCTTCTCAAGCCGCGTCGGATGGCATCGGTCATCGGCATCCATCCTTGCGACGTAGCACCCCCGACAGGCCTTCAGGCCTTCGTTGAGTGCCGGCAGCAAACCCGCATGTGGTCGTCGCACGACACGCAGTCGAGCGTCGTTTCGGCCAGCGAGGAGCGATGCGGTATCGTCTGTCGATCCATCATCTACCACGACGATCTCAAAATCCTCCAGAGACTGACTTGCCAGACTGTCCAGCGCTTCCTCGATGGTCGTCGCACCATTGTAGACGGGCAACAGAACGGAGACGAGAGGGGTGGTCACAGGCACATCCAGGGCAAGATCTTGACAGGCCTTCCTGCGGCAGTGATACTGCGAGCCTCCGAAAAATGTCGCCACCGAACCGGATCCAACCGATGCATCTGAAGTCCTCCGACGAAATCGAAAAGATTCGCGCCAGTTGTCGTATCGCCGCTGATGCCATGGCCCGTGTTGCTGACCTTGTCACCCCGGGTGTGACCACGGCTCACCTGGACGAAGTGGCAGACGAGTATATCCGACAGCAGGGGGCCGTGGCCAGTGCACTCAATTATCGGGGATACCCGCGCAGCATCTGTGCCTCGATCAACGAGGAGGTCGTCCATGGTATCCCAGGGTCAAGGCAACTGGTGGAAGGGGATATCATCTCCGTCGACATCGCCGTGAAGAAGGACGGCTACCACGGAGACATGAATGTCTCTTTTGCCGTGGGGGAGATCGACATGGAGACGAGACGGCTGCTCGAGACCACCAAACAGGCACTGGAGATTGGTCTGGCGGCCAGCGAACCGGGGACGCGGCTTGGTGACGTGGGACATCGGATACAGACACATGTCGAGACAGCTGGATTCTCTGTCGTGCGCGACTACTGCGGCCATGGCATCGGACGAAACTTTCACGAAGAGCCTCAGTTGCTGCACTTCGGCACTGCGGGAACGGGACGCCGCCTGCAACCAGGAGTCGTGTTCACGGTAGAACCGATGGTAAATGCCGGGGTGGCCGATGTCCGCGTCCTCGACGATGAATGGACCGCTGTCACGGTGGATGGTGCCCTCTCGGCGCAATTCGAGCACACCGTCGCCGTCACCGACGCGGGTCCCGACGTTCTGTCCCGCTTCGCAGATCTGCCCTTTTAGGTGAATGGTCATAGGTGTGAGCAGCGTCGTGCGTTGCGATTGTCGCTTGGTGACCTATATTCCTGAGCCTGAATCATTTACCAACTTGGAACCGCAAGAGAGACCATACTATGGCCAAGTCTAAGGACGAAGACGGCGAAGAATCGACTGATTTCGGGTTTCATCCCGAATCTCAGCAAGAGCTTGAACTGGAAGACACGTGCTGTGTCACCGGTGAAGCCATTACGTCGAGCTTCTGCCGGTTTCCCGACTATCGCAGTGGAACGATGATGGTGATGGCGAAGACCGTTGCCCTCGAGCAACTGCGCAAAGGGATCTCATTGGCGACGTTCAAAGAGATCCTCGTCAAGCGTCACGGCAAACGGATTCTGGCAGAATACGCGAGCTGATTCGCCTGCCGGTCCTTAGCCGGCCACAGACACAGCGGCCGACACACGGCGAGCACAAGAAAGGGGCACTCCCATCAGAGGGGTGCCCCTTGTTTCGTTGGTGCCTACCGATAGATCGCCGGGCCGCTGACTGACCTAGCCGTCGAGCAATCGCTGGATGTCCTCGCTGAGAATACCATGCGGGTCCGGCCGACCATCGCGAAAAGGCACGCCCAGTTGTCGTTTGTGGACCCGGCCCTGTTGATCAAGGATCAGGGTCGCGGGGATTCCGATATTGATGAAGGGTGCCATCTCGTTGTAGTGGAGGGTGACTTCGGTCGTCTCGTCGTAGTAGATGGGGTAGTTGATGTCGCTCTGCCCGATGTAGGTGGCCAGTCGCTGGCGAACCTGATCCGGTGCGCCATACTCTGCCGTGGAGATACCGACGATAGTGACATCTTCTGTGGAGAAATCCCTCCGCAACTGAGCAAGGGCCGGAATCTCCCGTCGACAAGGTACACACCACGTCGCCCAGAAGTTGACGAGCACGACCTTCCCTGCATGATCGCCGAGAGCAAACTGCTTTGCATCGGGAACCGGAATCTGCGGCGCCTGTGAAGCCAGATCGGTGTTGCTCGCCCCCTCGCTGTCACCACACCCGACAGTGACGAAACTCACCAGGAGCAGGGCCTTGACCAACATGGCCTGCAGACGTTCGATACGCAGAAGGGGAATCATCATGCGAGGAATATACGGTTCGGTCGCCACTTGTCAGCCGCTCCATCTACCGTCGTACGGGCGCACCAAGGACCTACTGTGGCTCAACGGCGTTGTGGGTCTGACCGGTGTACGTTTGTCCTATGCCTGCGCCAGCCTCGCGTGAGGGGGCACGGCCGTCAGCCATGTCTCCGGGGAGCCTTCAAGAGCATCCACACTCGAGAGCAGTTCGTCACATGGATTGACGCGGATACTACGCGAGCGAATGAGTGTTTCCCGCTCCAATTCATCGGCGCCCTTCAGGTGGATGACCAAATCGCAGCGACCCGTGAATTGTTGGCAGACCGTCCGAAGATCGGCCAGCAACTCCTCACACAGATGGTTGGCCGGTAGCGCCACATTGACGGCCCGCGTAAGACGTTCACGCGCCTCTTCCAGGCCGATGGCCGCATCGGCGAGGATGCTCATCATTCCTTTGCGTTCGTTCAGCCGCCCTTCAATCAGAATCACTCGATCGTTGACGAGGAGTTCACGGCTGGCGGCGAAGGCATCGGCGAAGAACACGATGTCGGCAGAGCCACGCAGGTCTTCGAGTGTAACAAAAGCGATCGGATTGCCTCGGCGGTCATTGGAGGTGCTGATCCGAGTGACGAGCCCTCCTACTCGAATCGCTTCACCATCGTTTCCCGTCAGTGCTTCTGACAGCGGCGTCGCGAACATGCGCAGGTCGCGTTCGAAGCGACTCAACGGATGTGAGGTCACGTAGAATCCGAGCAGGTCTTTCTCGTGTGCCAACTGCTCGGTCTCTGTCCAGGGCTCGATGTCAGGCAGATTCAACTGCTGATCAAGTTCCGGCGCTGACGAATCACCACCGAAGAGGCTGAATTGTCCTCGGCCTCTCTCCTCCTGCACGGTCTGAGCATTGCGCAGGGCCATGTCGAGGGTTTCCAACATCTGCGCGCGATGACCACCGATCTGATCGAGACCGCCTGCGGCGGTCAACGACTCGACGACACGTCGGTTCACAGCACGCAGGTCTAGTCGCTCGCAGAAGCTGAACAGATTCTCGTAGGGACCATCCTGAACGCGGCCATCCACGATCGATTGCGCCGCACCCTGTCCAACATTCTTGATCGCGGCCAGGCCAAAGCGGATTCCATCCGGTGTGGGTGTGAAGTTGGGCGCACTCTCATTGACGTCCGGGGGCAGGACGGGAATCTCCATGCGCCGACACTCATCGAGAAGCACCGTGACCTTGTCCGTATCACCGATGGAGGTGGTCATACTTGCCGCCATGTATTCGCCGGGCCAATTCGCCTTGAGATAAGCGTTCTTGTAGGCCAATTCAGCATAGGGTGCCGCATGGCACTTGTTGAAGCCGTAGCCCGAGAACACATCGATTTCCGCAAAGAGTTGCTCGGCGATGCTCTTGTCCACATCCCGCTCGAGACAACCGTCGATGAAGGCCTTCTTCTGTTTGGCCATCTCCTCCGGCTTCTTCTTGCCCATGGCTCGTCGCAGAATGTCGGCAGATCCGAGGGTGAATCCGGCCATCTTCTGCGCGATCTGCAGGACCTGCTCCTGGTAGACGATCACGCCATACGTCTCGTCGAGAATCTCCTCCAGATCCGGATGTAGATACACGACCTCCTGTCGGCCCTGTTTCCGGGCGACATAGTCAGGGATCTTGTCCATCGGACCAGGTCGATATAGCGCATTCATGGCGATGATGTCGCCAATCTTGTCGGGCTCCAACTGCGACAGATACTCCCGCATCCCAGCGGATTCAAACTGGAACACACCGACTGTTTCGCCACGACTGAACAGCTCGAATGTGGTCGCGTCGTCCCAGGGGATGGCTTCGATGTCGAAGTCCGGCTGCTGCAGACGGATCAGCCGGACTGCTTCGTCCATCAGATTGAGTTCATTGAGACCGAGGAAGTCCATCTTGAGGAAGCCAAAGTCCTCACACGTAGGGCCATCCCACTGCGTCGTGATCTTGCCATCCTTGGGGGCCCTGTAGAGAGGCATGTAGTCGGACACATCGCTGGGAGCGATGATGACTCCGGCCGCGTGGATGGAGGCGTGTCGGGCCAGTCCCTCTAGTTTTCGCGCATGTGTCAGCAGCTGGTGTTGCTGGGTGTCACCCTTTCCCTCGGCCATCTGTTTGAGTTCGGGGGTCTTCTCGATGGCTTTGTCGAGGGTGATCTTCAACTCGTTGGGAACCAGTTTGGCGATGGCATCCACGTCACCGAAACCCATACCCAGTACTCGACCCACATCACGAATCACCGCCTTGGCACCCATCGTGCCGAACGTAATGATCTGACAGACATTGCTTTCGCCATACTTGTCGACCACATACTGCACGAGCTTCTCGCGGTCGGCGAAGTCGATGTCAAAGTCGGGGGGACTCACACGTTCGGGATTCAGAAAGCGCTCAAACAGCAGCGAGTGTTTGATCGGATCCGTATTGGTGATACCCAGACTGTAGGCGACCAGAGATCCGGCGCCTGACCCGCGACCGGGCCCGACGGTCATGCCGATGCTGTGAGCGTAGTGGACGTAGTCCCAGACGATGAGGAAGTAGTCGACAAATCCCATCTGCTGGATCACACCCAACTCGTAGTCCACGCGGTTGATCAGCGCATCGTCCGTGCGATCATACCGTCGCTTGAGGCCCACATGTGCCAGATGGGTCAGGTAGGCGAAGGCGTGTTCGAATTGCTCGGGGATACTGAATTCGGGAAGGATCAGGTTGCCGAATTCAAGTTCCACATCACACTTGTCAGCGATGGCGACGGTGCTTTCGATCGCCTGGGGCAGGTCGGCGAACAGTTTTTGCATTTCGGCGGGGCTCTTCATGTAGAGTCCCGTCGGGTAGCACATGCGCTGGGTCTCTGCGAGCATCTTCCCCGTCTGAATGCACACGAGCGCATCGTGAGCTGCATGATCGTCTGCATGCAGGAAGTGGAAGTCGTTGGTTGCCACCAGCGGCACACCGAGCCGATCGTGCAACTTGAGCAATCCGTCGTTGACCTTGGCCTCAATGTCGATACCGTGCCGCTGAATCTCGAGGTAGTAGTCGTCACCGAAGATGTCCATGAACTCGCGCGCCGCCGCTTCGGCGCTATCGAGGCCCTCTTCCTGAATCAGGTGCGCCACCTCCCCGCTCACGCAGGCGGACAGGCATACGAGACCCTCCGAATACTTCCGCAACAGCTCTTTGTCGATGCGCGGGTTGTAGTAGAACCCTTCGGTGTAGCCCTTCGACACGAGCTTGATCAGATTTTTCCAACCCGTGTGGTTCTTGGCCAGTAAGACCAGGTGGTTGGAGCCATGGGTCAGCCCTCGGGCCCCCTTACGCTCATGTCGGCTGCCGATGGAGACATAGGTCTCACAACCCAGAATCGGTTTCACACCGGCATCGCGGCACGACCGATAGTGAGAGATGGCACCAAAGAGATTGCCGTGATCGGTCACTGCCAGTGCGGACATACCTTGCTCAGCTGCAGCCGGGGCCATGGCCTTGACATGACAGCCACCGTCCAGCAACGAGTATTCACTGTGACCGTGCAGATGTACGAATTCAGGTGATGCCATTAGACAGCCTCAAGATCACCGACGACGCGGTGGGGTAGATGAAGAAATCTGACATGCGCGGCCACGCGAGGAAGACCGGAATCTCACGAGCCACACGCGGGAGACCAAGGCCCGGGTGTGGCCATGAAACCCGTCGAGACTCGAATGCCCAGAACTCGAGCGCCCAGTTCTGAAATGTTAGTCCTACGGGTCTGGAACCGCAGGCCCGGATCTATGGGGAGAAGTGGTGGGAAATGGGGATCATCCGGTCACCTGTGGCTAACGTATGACCGCCCGTCAAGAGCGTCAACGGGCATCGGCGGCGTCACATTGTAACTGTATTGCTGCCCCCAGTTGCCCTTGCGCTCACTGGCCCTGTATCTTCAACAGCTCGCCGTCCTTACCCTCGTCCTCCTGTCGAAATCTGCGCAGTTCGTGATCGAAAACTCACCATCGTGAAGGTTCTTCTGGTCGCCGGGGCACGCCCAAACTTCCCCAAAATTGCCCCGATTGCCGCCGCCCTGCGTCAGGCGGGAGACCCCTTCACACCGCCCGTGGTAGTTCATACCGGGCAACACTACGACTACCAACTCGCGGAGATCTTTTTCGACGAGCTTGAGCTCGGACCGCCGCAATATCACCTGCAAGCGCGCAGCGATGCCGGTCCCGTGCGACAGATGGCGGACATTATGGACAAGTTCGACCCCGTTCTGGCCGAAGAAGCACCCGACCTCGTGCTGGTCGTGGGAGATGTGTCCAGCACCGTCGCTTGCAGCCTGGCCGCGGCGACACGACAGATTCCAATTGCCCATGTGGAAGCAGGACTGCGAAGTGGCGATCGCACCATGCCCGAAGAGATCAATCGCGTCGCTGTAGACTCCGTGGCCGATATGCTCTTTACGCATTGCGCCGAAGCCGACGATCATCTGCGATCGGAGCACGTTCCTGAACGCTGCATCTTCCGCGTCGGCAATGTCATGATCGACACCTTGCACCGTTTCCTCCCGAAGGCCAGAGCCAGCAACACCTTGGATCGCTTCGGCGTTCAAGCGGGGCAATACGGCCTGGTCACCCTTCATCGACCCTCGAATGTGGATGATGCTCCGACCCTCGAGGGCATTCTCGACGCCTTGCTGGAACTCTCCAAACGAATGGAGATCGTCTTCCCCGTTCACCCGCGCACACGCCAGCGTCTGGACACATTCGGCTTCACCTCCCGATTGGAATCTGCACCGGGCGTACATCTATGCGACCCTGTTGGCTATCTCGACATGCTGGCCCTGCAGGCCTCGGCGCGACTGGTCCTGATCGATTCCGGTGGTATTCAGGAGGAGACGACGGCTCTCGGGGTGGCCTGCATGACATTGAGACCCAACACCGAGCGGCGGGTCACCATCGATGAGGGCACAAACACCCTTGTTGGCCCATCGCCTGACCAGATCGTGGCCGTTGCGACGCAGATTCTCGACGAGGGTGGAAAGGCGGGGCGGATTCCAGATCTGTGGGATGGTCACGCCAGCGATCGACTCGTCGACATTCTGCGCGAGGGGATCATTCGTCGGTGATGGTCAGCCAAGTGTTTCACACATCCACTCTTCAACGATAGGGGACTGCCGTGCGCATTCTTGTCACTGGCGGTGCCGGCTTCATTGGGTCCCATCTGACGGACCGTTTTCTGGATGAAGGTCACGATGTGATCTGTATGGACAATTTGTTGACCGGACGGGCAGACAACATCGCCGCCCACATCGGCCACCCGCGATTCAGATTCATCAACTACGACGTCACCGAATACATCCACATCGAAGGCTCTCTCGATTACATCCTGCACTTCGCCAGTCCGGCAAGTCCCGCCGACTTCGAGCGTCTCGGAATCCGAATTCTGAAGGTCGGCGCCCTTGGCACCCACAAGACACTGGGTTTGGCTCGCGCGAAGGGGGCCAAGTTTCTGCTCGCCTCGACGTCAGAGACCTATGGCGATCCGAAAGTACACCCGCAGAACGAGGATTATTGGGGGAATGTGAATCCGATCGGTATCCGTGGTGTTTATGACGAAGCGAAGCGCTTCGCCGAATCGATGACGATGGCCTACAACCGACTTCACGACATCGATACGCGAATCGTCAGGATTTTCAACACCTACGGGCCACGCATGCGCCGTGACGACGGACGAGCCATTCCGAATTTCATCACCCAGGCCATGGCTGGAGAAGATGTCACCGTTTATGGAGACGGCAGCCAGACGCGCAGCATCGGCTTTGTCAGCGATCTGGTCGAGGGGATTCGTCGTCTGATGGATTCTTCCGTCAATACCCCCGTCAACATCGGGAACCCAACAGAGCTGACGATGAAGCAACTCGCCGAAACGATCATCAGCTACACAGAGTCCTCGAGTCGAATCGTGCACAAGGAACTACCCGAAGATGATCCCAAGGTGCGTCTTCCAGACATTACCAAGGCGAGACGTGAACTCGGCTGGGAGCCCGTTGTGGCGCCCGAGGACGGATTGCGCCGCACGATCGACTGGTTTCGTGAAGAGGTCGCGCGTGAAGGCCAGCAGGGCACGTCAGGATGACTCTCATCGTGAGAGAGAGTCCGCTTGGCGTGGACGTGATGGACGCCGATCGCCCACTGGCGCTGTACAGAGTGCGAGACCAGGTGTCGCGATGGGAGTCTCCGAAACCATCCTTCGCCCCGATTTTCTTCGGCGATGGGCGACAACTCACCGAGCACCGGCCCTGGGATCACCTGTGGCACACGGGGTTGTTCTTCGGATGGGTTCACGCGAACGACTCAAATCTCTGGGGTGGAGCTTGGTACACACCCGAGACGGGCAAATACGAACGAGTCGAAACGCACGGTATTCAGCGTCACGATCAGTTCAATGAACTGGGATCGACCGATGCGGGGGGTGTGCGAATCGATCATCATCTCAGTTGGCTGGATGCAGAAGATCACACATTTGCCACGGAGCAGAGAGTGTGGGACATCGAGCCTTTCGATGGTGGGACACGCTGGTGCGTGGATACGACCATCCAACCTGTCGGTAGACCATTAACCCTTGGAGCGACCCGGGCAGAAGCTCGCTACAGCGGACTGGTGTTGCGCATGGGCCCCACCTTTGGTCATCCAGAAAGTCCCGCGAGCGAATCACACGCATGGTGCAGCGAGGGTCGAGAGGGTCACGCGCAGATTATGGGGCAACCTGCCCGCTGGGTTGCGGCCGCGGGCGCATCGGGAGGTATGGTGGCCATGTTCGACCACCCCGCCAATCCTCGATACCCGTCGACCTGGTTTTGTCGGGCGAACCTGCTCGGTCCTGCCTTGTTGGCCCCCGGTGACCTGGTCACCGATCTGGGCGAGTCACTCCAGCTTCGATACGCGATGCTCCTCAGTGACGAGTCGCTGGGCACCACGGCCATCGAGGCCGAGTACAGCAAGTTCGCAGCCTCCTGAACCTGACCCATCCTGAGATGATACAATGCAAAAAGGGGGGGGTTGACTCTCAGCAAACGGTGGTTCATTCAAACGGTCATTTGTTTGAGAGATCGGCTCGATTATTGGGCGAGGACATCCGCTGGCTGAAGAACCGCATTTCTGAAGCCTCCCTCCCTCACCGGCAAAGACACCGCATGCGAATTCATGGCACATGATGGCACGGCAATGACGGGAACGAAGGTCGGCACCGACACACGCGCCCGCATTCTGGACACGGCGGAGAGGTTGTTCGCCGAGACGGGCCTGGCCGCAACCAGTCTGCGCCAGATTACGACGGCTGCAGGTGTGAATCTGGCGGCCGTTCACTACCACTTCGGTTCCAAGGACGGACTCGTCCAGGCGGTTTATGAGCGACACATTGCACCGGTGAATCGTGAACGACTGCGGCTTCTGGATCTCTACGAAGCGACGCCATCGCCGGGAGCTGCTCAACTCGAACAACTGGTCGAAGCGCTCGTGGGTCCTGTGTTGCGTCTGAAAAAGGATGATCCAGTTGCGGCTCGATCGGTTCGCTGCCTTATCGGCCGGATCTACTGCGAGCCCGGCGACCAGATGAAATCTGTCCTGTGCCAGTTCGATGAGATTCGTGAGAGGTTTCCAGCCGCTTTCTCTCGCGCTCTCCCCCACCTGAGTCGAACGGAGCTTCTGTGGCGCGTCCACTTCATGATCGGGGCGACTCTCCATACAACTGGAGCCAGGCAACTGTTGGAGCAGGTTTCGGAAGGTCCATGCGACCCCAACAACACGGAAGAGACCGTCAGACAGTTGGTCCACTTTCTGTGTGCGGGATTGCGTTCCGCATCGACTGCGGCGGAAGAGGTCTGACGCCATGAGAGTGGCTTTCGTTTTGATCGGTTTGACCCTGACCTGCTGTGCGAAGATTCCCGCTGTGCAATACCCAATCCTGGAAATCGAAACACCTGACCGATGGACAGCGACCGCCAACCAGTCGCCAGATCAGCAGGCGGAAACACACCAGGCCGATTCGATCGGGGTGAGCAGAGAGGCTCCCTCCACCGCGTGGTGGGCAGACCTGGGCGATTCGGTGCTGACGGCGCTGATCGTCGAAGGCCTGCGCAGCAACCACGACTTGAAAGCCGCGGCGCATCGACTTGAGATCGCCGTTGCACAAGCGCGCATCGCGGGAGCTCCCATCACACCGCAGGCGACGGCCGGTGTCGATGCCAGCCGATCGCGTCGCAACTTCATCGGGTTCCCCCTCGGTGGCGGTGCCGGTGACGGTGTCGTCGCTTCGGAGACGACCGGTCTCAACGCCAACATCCTGATCTCCTGGGAGGTCGACCTGTGGGGGAGAATGCGTGCCGGTCACGCAGCTGCCCTGGCCGATGTCGGCGCGGCCCAGGCGGACCTAGCCGGCGCACGGGTGTCCCTGGCGGCACAGATTGGGCGACTGCTTTTCTCCGTCATCGAGGCCCAAAATCAACTCGATCTGGCGATCGCCACCGCCGCCAATCAAGATCGTACGGCTCGTCAGATCGAGGACCGCTATGACCGCGGTCTGCGTTCGTCTCTCGATCTGCGTCTGGCGCGATCTGGCGCGGCCAGCTCTCGGGCTGCTGTCGCGGCTCGACGGAGCCAGCTTGACGCCACAAAGAGAAGTCTCGAGACCCTGCTGGGACGTTATCCGTCGGCGACACTGTCTTCAATGCCCGACCTGCCGGTGGTCGATGGTCCCGTTCCGGCAGGCATGCCAGCACAGCTCATTCAGCGCCGACCCGACCTGGCCGCCGGTGAGCGCCGGATTCGTGCCGCTCAATTGCGAGGCAAACAGGCCCGACGATCCCTGCTGCCGAGAATCAGCTTGACCGCGTCCGGAGGCCGATCCAGTGAGTCGCTGGGGGATCTGCTCGACGGTGACTACAGCGTCTGGAATCTTGTGGCCAATCTCTCCCAGCCCCTGCTGCAAGTAGGCCGACTGCGCGCTCAGGTTGATCTGACGGCGGCCGCCGAG
Organism: Gemmatimonadota bacterium; assembly: GCA_002712305.1. Classification (GTDB taxonomy): domain Bacteria; phylum Latescibacterota; class UBA2968; order UBA8231; family UBA8231; genus UBA12574. Next base: position 94,978 of record PATE01000063.1, read on the forward strand.
GAAGCGGCCCTGGCAGAGTATGCGGCGATCGCGCTGCGCGCCTACGCACAGGTTGAGGGGGCCTTGGAGGCCGAACTGTCCCTGGCAGAGCAAGAGCAGGCCATGCGAGTGGCTGCATCGGAGGCTCGAGCCGCAGAGAGAGTCGCCCAGGACCGATACGCACGTGGGCTCATCAACTACATCGCTCTGATGGAATCCCAACAGCGGGCTTTCTCTGCCCAAAGCCAACTGCTCAGCGTTCGTAGGTCACGTCTCGAAGCGCGGGTTGATTTGTACGTCGCTCTGGGGGGAGGGTTTTCCCTTTCCCCCTCATCCTCAGCACCTGACACCCAAGAGACCGGTACATGAGCAAGATGGCACGAGTCGTGTCTCCCATCGTCATCGTCATCGGCGGCGTGGCGCTCTTCTTTCTTCTCAGTTCGATGCGAGCCGCACCCGAACGGGTCGAGCGGGTGGACCTGGGTCCTCTCGTGCAATCGATCCATGCCGAGGCCAGCCCACTACAGGTGAGTGTGCGTGCTCAGGGTACGGTGAGACCGGATCGAGAGATCGACCTGGTGCCGCAGGTCTCGGGTGTCATCGAATGGATCTCACCGGAGTTGGAAGCCGGTGGTTTCTTCGCCACCGCAGATGCGCTCATGCGCATCGAGGCTGAGGACTATGAACTCGCCCTCGAACAGGCCCGCGCGGAGGTCGAACGCAGTCAGTTCCACCTGCAGATCGAACAGGGCGAGGCCGAGGTGGCGCGTCTGGAGTGGGAGCGCCTTCGTCCCGACCAGGTGGCCGATCCCCTGGCACTTCGACTGCCACAGGTGCAGGCATCGGAAGCGGGGCTGCGAGCGGCACAGGCCAGGTTGCGAGAGGCCGAGCTTCGCCTGGAGCGAACCACCTTGCGAGCTCCCTTTCATGGGCGGGTGCGGGCCGTGAATGTCGATGCGGGTCAATTCGTTGGCGCGGGTCAGCCCATCGGCCGGATCTACAGCATCGAAAAGGCACAGATCGTTGTACCCGTCCCCGATGAAGAGTTGGCGTGGATCGACGTGCCCAAGATGGACAGGCAGGTCTCGTCCGATCCGGTCTCGACCGACCCGTCACCGGGCGTAGCGTCCGTCGATTCGGAAGTGCCCACACCCGAACCACCGGTCACCATCCGTGCTCGGTACGCAGGGCGTGATCATCGGTGGGAAGGGCGCATCCTTCGCAGCGAAGGCGAGCTGGATCCGCGCAGTCGAATGGTGCGGCTCGTGATCGAAGTCAGCGATCCGTACCGACGGGTGACTCCCTCTGTACCCCAGCAGGGAACGGCGGAGTTCTCACCCTTGATGGTGGGCTTGTTCTGCGACGTGGAAATTCGCGGACGAACACTGCAGAATGTCGTGTCCCTTCCACGATCGGCCATCCATGATGGCAACCAGGTATGGGTGGCCACCCGACCTGGAACGCTTCGTGTTCAGTCTGTAGACGTGGTGCGCACGGATCGCGAGCGAGGACTGGTCAGAATGGTCCTGAACGAGGGTGATCGCATCATCACCTCTCAACTGCGCGGCATCACCGACGGTATGCGGATCCGTGTTACCGATGACGGAGGCCGTCCATGATCAAGTCCGTCACCTGGATGGCCCGCAATCACGTAGCAGCCAACCTGTTGATGATCTTCGTCATGGTCGCCGGGATCCTCGGCATCGTCCGGATGAAAAAAGAGACCTTCCCCGAGTTCGATCTCGACATCATCCAGATCCAGGTGCCCTATCTGGGTGCCAGTCCCGAGGACGTGGAAGATGGCGTTGTGCGTCGAATCGAAGAGCGACTCAACGGATTGGAAGGGATCCGTCGAGTGTCCGCTACAGCAGCAGAGGGAATGGCCATGGTCAGCGTCGAACTGGATCTTGGCGCCGACGGTGAGCAAGTCCTCGAGGACATCAAGAACGAAATCGATCGAATCGACACGTTTCCCGCCGAGACGGAGACGCCCATCATCAAGGAGATGACGCGCCGTAATCGCGTTATCGACATCGTTGTCTTCGGCGATGTCACTGAACGGGCCCTCAAGGTGGCCGCCGAGCGCGTCCGTGAAGATCTGCGCGCCTCGCCGCTCGTGTCGCAAGTCGAATTGGTCGGAGTCCGTATCGACGAGATCTCCGTCGAGGTCTCAGAGGCATCTCTGCGGCGTCACTCACTCACGCTGGACGACATCGCCCTCGCTATCCGCCGAACCAGCCTCGACCTGCCTGCGGGCAGCGTCAAAGGAGAGGGCGGCGAGATCTTGCTGCGCACGAAGGGTCTGCTCTATGACGGGCGCGACTACGAATCGATCGTCGTACAAACCGCACCCGACGGGACACAGCTGAGGCTGGGACAACTGGCCACGATCGTCGACGGATTCGAGGACAGCGACCTCATCTCGCGTTTTGAAGGGCGGCCTGCTGCGGTGATCGGGGCCTATCGTACGGGCAACGAGAGCGCCCTCGAGATCTCGGACTTCGTGAAATCCTATGTGGCCGATCAACGATCGATGATGCCGGTTGGCGTCGAGATCGACTTCGTACGCGATGACGCACGACTATTGCGAAGCCGCCTGGACCTACTGATTCGCAATGCCCAACTCGGGCTGATCCTCGTCTTCATTGTGCTGAGTCTGTTCCTCGATCTGCGGCTTGCCTTCTGGGTGATGATGGGGATCCCCATCTCCTTCCTGGGAAGTTTCCTGCTCATCGAACCCTTCGATGTCTCGATCAACATGCTCTCCCTGTTCGCCTTTATCGTCGCTCTCGGCATCGTTGTGGACGATGCGATTGTTGTTGGCGAGAACATCTTCGCCCACCGCGAGCGGGGGAAACCCTTCCTGCAGGCGGCCATCGATGGAACGTTGGAGGTCGGCAAACCGGTCATCTTTACGATCCTTACCTCCATCGTTGCTTTCATGCCATTGGCCTTCGTCGACGGTGTGATGGGCAAGTTCATGTTCGTCATTCCCATCATCGTTGTCTCCGTTCTCGTGCTGTCCCTCGTCGAAGCCCTCTACATCCTGCCCGCGCACCTTTCGAGCCAGGCAGGAAGGGTGAGCAGACTTCTCGGCTTCCTCTTCTCGCGACCCCTTCAGTGGCACGGCCGCACATCGGCTGCAGTCAATCGGGGTATGCGGCACGTGATCGACCATTGGTATACACCGCTGGTGCGCTCGGCCGTACGCAATTCGCCGACGACCATGGCCATCGGAATCGCCGTCATGCTGGCGACCTTCGGCTGGGTCGCAGGAGGCCACATCAAGTTTGTTTTCATGCCGACCATCGATTCCGACTGGGTCACTATCGCCATCGAAATGCCCCAGGGCACGACCGTCGATCAGACGCGACGGGTGGTGAGTCACATCGAGCGGGCAGCCATGGATGTAAGGGACCGACTCGATGCTGAACGAGGCGTTGCAGATGCCGACGCATCGATTTACCGAAATGTCTTCAGCCTCATCGGTGATCAGCCGATGGGGGCCCGCTCGCGCTTCACCCCCACCGGCAGTGCCGGTGGCCAGGCGCACCTGGCCGAAATTGTGATCGAGCTGCTGCCTTCGGAGGAACGCACCGTGTCGAGTTCCTCAATTGTCGCCCACGTCAGGGCCGCTGCCGGCGACCTGTCCGGACCTGAATCGGTGACCTATACGGCCAGCCTGTTCACCATCGGCAATGCGATCGAAATCCAGCTTGCGTCAGCGGATTTTGAGCAATTGCTGGTCGCCGTCGAGCGACTCAAGGACGAGATCGCCAGTTATCCAGGAACCAGCGAAATCCAGGACAGTTTCAAAGAGGGCAAGTTGGAGATGCGGCTGGACCTCAAGCCCCAGGCTCGCGTGCTCGGTCTGACTATGGCTGATCTGGCTCGCCAGGTGCGTTCCGGTTTCTACGGTGCCGAGGCACTGCGTATTCAACGGGGGAGCGATGACGCGCGCGTGATGGTGCGTTATCCGGCAGACGAGCGACGGGCCCTGGGTGACATCGAGGGGATGCGGATCCGCACGCCTGCGGGTGATGAGGTGCCCTTCTCCTACGTCGCCGACGTGAGCCTTGGCCACGGATACGCATCCATTCAACGCAGCGATGGCCAGCGCATCGTCAACGTCACCGCAGATGTGGACGACCGCGTCGGAAACGCGGAACAGATCAATAGCGATCTGCAGTCGCGCTTCCTGCCGCGACTGATTCAGGACTATCCAGGCCTCCGGTTCAGTTACGAGGGCGAGCAGCGGGAGCAGGCGGATTCCTTTGCAAGTCTCGCTCAGGGGTTTCTGGTGGCCATGCTGGCCATCTATGCGTTGCTGGCCATCCCTTTCAAGTCCTACACGCAACCCCTCGTCGTGATGAGCGCGATCCCCTTTGGTATGATCGGCGCGGTCTGGGGTCACGTCGTGATGGGACTCGATCTGGCCATGTTGAGCATGTTCGGTGTTGTCGCCCTGTCTGGTGTGGTGGTCAACGACTCGCTGATTCTGCTAAGCTTCTACAATAGCCTTCGCGACCAGGGGCTGACCCGTGACGAGGCCATCGTCGAGGCGGGGCGCGCTCGATTCCGCCCCATTGTGCTGACCTCAGCGACGACCTTCTTCGCCCTGTTGCCGATGATCCTGGAGAAGAGTGTTCAGGCCCAATTCCTGATTCCCATGGCCGTGAGTCTCGGATTCGGCATTCTCTTTGCGACCTTCATCATTCTGATCGGTGTCCCTGCAGGCATGAAGAGCCTGGACATGGTGCTCAGTCAGGTAGAGCGGCGCCGATCCCCCGATCCGGAGGCCCCGTTGGGCGCCGATCCCGCGATCTAAAGGGTCCGACGTTTCCAGGTCGGTTCCCGGATTTGTAGGTCGGCAATTGCTTGACAGCAGCCCCGCCTCGGGTAACTTTCCCGGCCCGTCGGTCCGTTTCTACGATCGGCAACCGGTTTCGTAAACTGCGTCCGCCTTTGAGCGGGCGTTTCTCCAACGACCCTGCAACAATTCAGGAGCTACCCGTTGAGAGATTTTGAGTACACCGCACCCAGCACGCTCAGGGAAGCGGTCAAACTCCTGTCCGAGAAGGGGGAGGCCGCCCGTGTTCTTGCGGGAGGTACCGACTTGATCGTGCAGTTAAGGGCGCGTCGCTTCCAGCCAGAACGCGTCGTCGATGTCAAGAACATCCCCGAAGTCAATGAACTGTCCGTCAGCCCTCGAAAGGGTCTGCGAATCGGTGCAGCGGTTCCCTGTCACCGCATCTACGCCGATGAGGGGGTCAAAGAGCAGTTCGCCGGACTCACCGACGCGTCGATGATCATCGGTGGTATCCAGATCCAGGGACGGGCCAGCCTCGGCGGCAACCTTTGCAACGCCTCGCCGAGTGCCGACAGCATTCCTGCCCTCATCGCCTACGGTGCCGAGGCGGAAGTCATCGGCCCCGACGGAAAACGCAAGATCGCCGTCGAAGATTTCTGCACAGGCCCTGGATCCAACGCCCTGAAGCCCGGGGAAATGTTGGTGGCCATCCGGATGCCCTTGCCCAAGAACAACAGCGGTGGACATTACCTGCGATTCATCCCACGCAACGAAATGGACATCGCCGTCGTAGGCGCTGGTGCGTTCGTCGAGTTGGGTGGACGCAGCAAGACACGCGTGTTCAAGTCAGCTCGTATTGCCCTGGCGGCTGTCGCCCCCACACCATTGCTGGTCGCTGAGGCGGGAGCTTCCCTCGAGGGGCAACCCGTCACAGAAGAAACCATCGCCGCCGCTGCGGCGATCGCCCAGGAGGCGGCGCGTCCGATCAGCGACATGCGCGGGCCGGCCGAGTATCGCCGACATCTCGTCGGTGTGCTGACCAAGCGTGCTCTGATCGGTGCTGTGAAGCGCGCCAATGGCGAATTTGTGCCCAATGCCGTGCAGTCCAACGGCCATCCTGTCTATCAACTGTCCTGACGCACGACGCTCTCACCGACAAAGGCTACTTAGCATGAGCAAGATCCACGTCCAATGCACCATCAACGGTGAGCCCACGGAGTTTCTCTGCGAGGCACGTCAGAGTCTTCTGGAGGTCCTGCGTGAGGAACTTGGTTTCACCGGCACGAAAGAAGGCTGCAACGACGGCAATTGCGGGGCTTGCAGCGTCACCGTCGACGGTGTCCTCGTCGACTCCTGCCTCATTCTTGCAGCCGAGGTTCAGGACAAGACCGTCGGCACCGTCGAAGGACTAGCCAGCGCCGAGGGGCTACATCCACTCCAGCAGAAGTTTCTGGAGCATGCGAGCCTTCAGTGTGGTATTTGCACGCCCGGTTTCCTGGTGGCAAGCAAAGCCCTGCTTGACGCCAATCCCAATCCCAGCCAGCACGAGATTCGGCACTGGTTGGCCGGCAATCTGTGTCGTTGCACCGGTTACGACAAGATCGTGCGCGCCGTCCTCGACGCCGCTGGAACCGCCGAGTAACGGCGCCAGCACAGGGCACGCGAACGCGGTATCGATCTCGACGGCGCTGGTCTCCCACGGAGGCTGGCGCCGTCTTTTTCGCATGGATCGATTCACAAAGGGTCCGACACCCGAACTCGGAGATGACAACCCATGACAGACCATGGTGAGACGACCCGCAAGGGTGGTGAAATCCGCAATTTCGGCACACAGACCTACAAGGTCGTGGGCACGCGGCCCATTCGGCACGATGGAACAGACAAGGTGACGGGGCGCGCCGTCTACGGCGGAGACATACGGCTGCCGGGCATGCTCTACGGCCAGATCCTGCGATCGCCCCACGCCCACGCCAGGATCCAGCGGATCGATACCTCGCGAGCTGAAGCCCTGCCTGGGGTTCACGCCGTCGTGACCGCCGCCGACCTGCCGGACACCACCGGTGGCCGCATCGATCTTGGTGAGGGGCATGCAGATACGAAATACATGCGAGACAATATCCTGGCTGGTGACAAGGTCCTCTATCGAGGTCACGCTGTGGCCGGGGTTGCTGCCGTTTCCCTTCACGTTGCCGAAGAGGCATTGGCGCTGATCGATGTGGACTACGAACTCCTCGAGCCCGTGATCGACGTCGAGACGGCTATGAAGGACTCGGCCCCCCTGTTGCACGAGGGGCTTACGACGACCGAACTCAACGAAGACACCGGCCGCAAAAGCAACATTGCCATGCACATCCGGCATGAGATGGGCGATGTGCAACAGGCCTTTGCCGGGGCAGCCCATGTGGCCGAAGCGGAGATCCGAACGGCGACGGTGCACCAAGGTTACATCGAGCCGCAGAACGGTACCGCCTCATGGAGTGAGGATGGCCAGCTGACGATCTGGACCAGCACGCAGGGGTCCTTCACGGCGCAGAAGCAGTTGGCGACGATCCTCGACATTCCCGTGTCGAAAGTGCGTGTCATTCCTCAAGAGATCGGTGGCGGTTTTGGCGGTAAGATCCCCGTCTACGTCGAGCCTGTGGCTGCCCTGCTGTCCCGCAAGACCGCTCATCCGGTCAAGATTATCATGACACGGGCCGACGTCTTTGAGAGCACCGGACCCACACCCGGTTCCTATGTGCGTGTGAAGATGGCCACCGACGCATCTGGGAAACTCGTTGCCTCTGAGGCCCATATCGCTCTGGAAGCGGGTGCTTTTCCTGGCGCTGAGATCGGTGCTGCTGCGATGTGTGTGTTCTCCTGCTACGACATTCCGCACGCGGTCGTCGATGGCTATGACGTCGTTGTGAACAAACCGAAATCGGCGCCATACCGAGCACCGGGGGCGACACAGGTCACGTGGCCCGTGGAAAAGGTGATGGATGATCTGGCCCGTCAACTGGGTAAGGACCCGGTCGCGTTCCGCCTCGACAACGCAGCCGCAGAGGGCACACGGCGCGTCGACGGGATCGTCTATCCACGCATCGGTGGTCGTGAATGTCTGGAGGTTGCCCGCGATTCCGACCACTATCAGTCCGAGTTGTCTGGCCCCTATCGGGGGCGTGGGATGGCGATTGGATACTGGTTCAACATCGGCCTGAAATCAGCGGTTACGGCCAGCGTCAACGCCGACGGCACCGTCCATCTCGTGGAAGGGTCGACGGATATTGGTGGCACACGCACCTCCGTGGCGATGCAGTTTGCCGAAACTCTCGGGTTGGATGCGGCCGACATCTATCCGAGCGTCGGCGACACGAGCGCCATCGGCTATACCGACGTCACCGGTGGCAGTCGGGTGACCTATGCCACGGGTTGGGCGGCCTATGAAGCGGCAGAAGACGTGAAACGTCAGATGATCGAGCGCGCCGCGATTCTGTGGGAATCGAGTGCAGATCAAGTCGAATACAGCGACGGAGTGTTCAAGACCAGAGACGGTTCGAAATCGGCCGACTTCAAACAGTTGGCCCAGAAGCTCGAGGATACGGGAGGCCCCGTCGTGGGCAGAGCGACCGTTCATCCCGACACGGGCGTCGGTGGGTCGTTCGCGGTGAATATCGTGGACGTGGAGGTCGACCCCGACACGGGGAAAGTGGACATCCTGAGATTCACCGTCATTCAGGACGCTGGCAAAGCGATCCACCCCAGTTATGTAGAAGGTCAGATGCAAGGGGGCAGCGTACAGGGCATCGGTTGGGCGCTGAACGAGGAGTATGCTTACACCGAGGAAGGCCGTATGGCGAATTCGACATTCCTCGACTATCGCATGCCCACCAGCCTCGACCTTCCCATGATCGAAACGATCATCGTCGAAGTACCCAATCCTGGACATCCGTATGGCGTGCGGGGCGTGGGTGAGGCGTCGATTGCGCCGCCGCCGGCCGCCGTTGCCGCCGCCGTTGAGAACGCGACTGGTACTCAGCTAAATGTCCTGCCTCTGCGTCCAGATCGCATCATCAATGCCATGGAAGATTCGATTCCAGCCGCTGCTGGCTGAGTCCGCCATGGCGATGGTCTGGATTCCCGCGCCCTGGCGAGAGAAACTGACGCAGGGTCAACAGCAGGTCGATGTCGAGGGAGCCACAGTGCGGCAGGTGATCGAGGCCCTCGATGCACGTTTTCCGGGGATGCGGCAGAGAATCATCGATCCGGAACACGATCGAATTCGGCACGATATCGCCGTCTCCGTCGATGGCGAGATCTCTGTCGAAGGTCTACGACGCAAGGTCGGTGAAACCAGTGAGGTCCACTTCCTGCCTGCCATGGCGGGCGGCTGAGGCACGCCAGGAACCCTAAAGAAAACGGGCCCCGCGAAATCGAATCGTGGGGCCCTCACCTTTGCCCTTCGGCAGAGTCCATTGAGGTCAAGTGCGTCCGGTGGAGCCGAAACCTCTCTCGCCTCGTCGCGTGTCTCCCAACTCATCGACCAGCTCCCATTCTGCTCGGGTCACCGGCGCGAACACGAGTTGGGCGATGCGCTCACCCGGTTCGATCACCTGCTCTTGTCCAGATAGATTCACCAGGATGACCCCCACGTCGCCCCGGTAGTCGGCATCGATCGTGCCCGGCGCATTGAGCACCGTGAGTCCACGTTTGAGGGCCAAACCGCTGCGGGGCCGTACCTGACCTTCGTATCCGGTGGGAATCTCAATCTTCAAGCCCGAAGCAATCAACGCACGCTCGCCCGCAGCCAGGGTCAGCGCCTCGGCGAGATGCGCACGCAGATCCATGCCCGCACTGTCGATCGTTTCGTAGGCGGGCAGGGCTCCTTCGGTCTCTTGTACAACACGCACACGAATTACTGTGCTCATCGCGAAGCCACGTGCTGACTGTATTCGACTCGCCAACGAGCGCGCAGTGCCGACACATAGGTGGCGGCGAGCACATAGAAGATGGAGGCGAATAGACTCAAGGTAGCGGCGATGAGGACCATCAGCAGACGGCGCGGCCCTGCGGGCTTCTCCGGTACCATGGCGTGATCGAGTACCTGAATCGTAGACGTCGTGTTGCTCGCCTCGATAAGGGATTCGGCCTTCTGCTCCAACAACATCTTCATCAATGCGCCCTGGACAAGCACGTCCTTCTCGATGTTCGCATACTCCTGCGATACGGAGGGGATGTCGCGCAACGGCAGGAACAGATTCTCTGAACCGAAGACCTGAGAGATAGGCGAGTCGCCGACGGGGTCCATCACCGATGCATCGCCATCGCGCAGATAGCGTAAAGCCAACTGTCGATTCTGCGCTTCCTTTTGTAATCGGCGGACGTCTGGGTGTGACTCGCCAAAACCGGACTGCATCAGACTGAGTCGTTTGATGATCAGTTCCATGAACGCCATCTGCATTTCGGCGGCTGTGCGGATCGTCGCCCGCGCCTGGTCCGCCAAGGAGATCGCGTTGTGCTCTTCCTGGAAGACCTGCAACTGCTGCATCGCGTCCTGCAGCTTCACGTCCTCGCGCTCCTCTAACAGCGAGATGAACTCAAAGCGTTCCTGGGCCGATTCGTTCGACAACAGCTGATTGGTCGTGTCCAGATAGATGACATACTGATTGGCCATGTCCGTGGCTTGCTGAGGATCACGATCGGTGACGGAGATCATGATCGTGCCCTCTTCGCTTTTGCCGATCTCCGTTCGTCGTTCGAGTGCCTCCAATGCATCTTCGATGCCTTCGGTCTTGTATACTTTGGTCAGGTCGAATCGATCCACCATTTTTCGCCGCATGGTGGGACTCTTGAGAATGGCAACGAAGATGTCCGCAGGTGTGCCCTTCTCTCCCAATCGCAGAGACGGAATCGGAAGGGCGGATAACAGCTCCGCGAAGCCGAATCCCTTCTTCGCTTCCTTCGGGGGCAACAGCTGGACAACACTCTTGTATTCGTCTTCCAGCAACAGGCTCAGGGCGCCCGTGGTGACGCTGACGATGAGGGTTCCCACGACGATCATCCGCCACCCGGAGACGAGGGCGGTAATCAGATCGAGAATGCTGACGTCTTGGCGTTCGGTGCTCTGTGTCATGGTCAAATCGCGCGCACGAGGAGGATGAGGGTCAGCGCTTCAGCGGTGGTACGCATCGTGCCCTGCACGAGGGCCCACCAGTCACGGTATTCTTTTTCGGGGACCCAGATCTCGTCACCCGGTAAAACGATCAGATTCGCATTGTAGGCTTCTCGCTGACCCGTACGGGCGCGGATCAAACGCGCACCGCCCTTGTCGGCGTCAAAGGAGTAACCACCGGCTCTTTCGAGATAGTACGCGGCGCGGCGCCCCTCTTCGAAATTGAGGAGGCCCGGCTTGAGGAACTGGCCACTCATGCTCACCGTGGCTCGTTGCTGCGGCACGTGAATCACGTCCCCGCCTTTGAGCAGGATGTTCTGTGTTTCGTCGCCCTCAAACAACAGCTGAAAGTCGATGGTGAGGCGACCCTTCTCTTCACGCTGTTTTGTCTTCAGGTATGCACGCTCTTCCGGAATCAGGTCCGCCAGACCTGTGGCGGCGACGATGTCCTGAAGTCGAGCAAGTTCGGGATCCTGGATCGCTCGATACTTGGTCCGAATCACGCGTGCCTCCAGGAGGTTGGCTCGGTTCGTTAAACCTCCGGCCTGCTCGATGAAATCCCGAATGCGGGTCTTGCCCTCGACAATTCGGTAGCGGCCGGTATAAAGAATCTCGCCGTGGGCATGCACGGTCGGCGTCTGCTGCCAGTCAGAGCGGGAGCGAATGAACAGCATGTCCTTCGGCTGCAGAGGCACGTGGGCAATGTCGGCACTTGTGTGTAACCGGTCACTATCCTCCGTCACCAGCGGAACCACGGTTATCGAATCCGTGCCGGCGACGAAGCGCCAGATCTCCGCGTGGGCGAGGGGCGCACTGCCCGCAACGCCTTGGGCAAGACGCAACAGGTCGCCTACCGTGTCTCCGGCGCGGAATTCCTGGGAGCCCTCTGCGTTCACGGTACCGTAAACGAAGATCTGATGTTTGCGAAAGCCAACGTGAACGACATCCCCCATCCGCACGTAGGGATTCTGTCTGATATCACCGGTAGACAGGAACATGGCCAGATCCACCTCCTCCGCCGACCCATCCTGATGCAGGATCTTCACCGACCGGCGTGCCGTGGGCTGTTTCGCCACCTTACCGTCGTCCAGAAAACCACCGGCCTTCTCGATGAGGTCAGAGACGCGCGTGACGGGGGAGATAACGTGCGCTCTCTCACTTTCGAGGACGGCGCCTGTCACATAGGCGGTAAAGAAACGCATGCTCTGCAGCGTCAGTGAGATTTCCACACTCGGATACTTCTCATGGGCCACGTCGCCGATCATCTGCTTTGCCGTGGCGAGCGTCTTCCCAGCGACCTTAAATGTGCCGATTGTCGGTACCAGGGCCTGTCCCTCGGGATTCACCTCGAACCGAATGTCCTGGTCGAATTCGCCCCAGATATACAGTTGCAACACATCGCCTGGACCGACGATGTACGTATCTGGGTCGATTTCGCGATCCTGAGCGATCCGCAATCGCTGAACACCCTCGTCCTCCGGCAGGCGCAGCCGGCTGTCCATGCCTTCTGGCATGAAGCCCGGTGTCTTGGTGCCGGGAATGCGTCGGATCTCGGCTTCTTCACGCTCGCTTTCATCGACGAGCTCTTCCAATTCTTGCGCACCAACGGGGCTGGCGAGGGTGAACAGCACCCCGCAGCCGGCGGCTATGGCGCCGATCCATCGTCGTCTCACTTCAGTCGCTCTCCATACTGACGTTTGTAGTAGGCCTGATAGTCATCGCTCGCTTTGATGTCGCGCCACCAGCCTTCATTGTCCACATACCACTGAATCGTCCGACGCATCGATTCGGTTACATCTACCTCCGGTTGCCAACCCAATTCGCGAACCTTGGATGAATCGAGGGCGTATCGTTGGTCGTGTCCGGCGCGATCCTCAACGAACTGCAGCAAGGACTCGGGTTTGCCCAGTTGCTCCAGAATCGCGCGTGCCACTCCGATGCCATTGGCGTCGTTTTCACCCCCCACATTGTAGGCCTCACCGGCGACGCCGTCATGGTACACCAGGTCGATGGCGCTGCAGTGATCGTCCACATACAGATGATCTCGCACCTGAAGCCCGTTGCCATAGACCGGCAGTGGTTGATCGTCGATGGCATTGGTGATATATAGGGGGACTCGCTTTTCGGGATACTGGTAGGGCCCAATGTTGTTCGAGGCCCGAGTTACCACCGTCTCCAGCCCGTGGGTGATGTGATACGCACGCACGAGCATCTCTGCGCTCGCTTTGCTGGCCGAGTAGGGATTACGCGGCTCAAGAGGGAAATCCTCGTCCCACGCACCCTCTGCCAACGAACCGTAGACCTCATCGGTGCTGATCTGATGGAACCGGCCAATGTCGTGTTTACGTGCCGCTTCCAACAGAACGTAGGTCCCATACACATCGGTCTGGACGAACTCTGCACCGCCAAAGATCGAACGATCGACGTGACTCTCAGCGGCGAAATTGACGATGCCGTCACACTCCGCGACGAGGGCGTCCACGACCTCCACATCGCAGATATCACCATGGACGAAGCGGTATCGTTCGTTCTGATCGAAGTCTTTCAGATTAGCCGGATTTCCGGCGTAGGTCAGCTTGTCAAGATTGACGATGCGATCGGTGGGATACCGGTTGAGGAAGTAGCGGACGAAATTGCTGCCGATAAAGCCGCTACCACCGGTGACCAAAACAGTCCTGCTCAAGACGATCTCCTCACTCAGGTTCGTGCGTCGCTTACGTGCGGATGGGGGAGAATCGCCCCGGGATCATCCAGGACGAAGTGTCATCGGATTCACCAGGGCTGCGGGAGACACGTCCGACACTGACATACTCAAAACCGAGACGGACCATTTCATGGGGGTCGTAGATGTTGCGGCAATCGAGAAACCGATTTGTTGCGGCACAATCGAGGAGCCGGGGCAGATCCATATTGCGGAACTCATTCCACTCGGTCATCAGCACGACGGCATCTGCATCCTGGGCGGCCGTATAGGGATCCTCACAACAGATGAGGTCCGGATGCTCCTGTTTGCTGTGCTCCATCGCCGCCGGGTCATAGGCTTTCACCGTCGCTCCCGCCTCGATCAACGAAGCGACCATCTCCAATGCGGGTGCCTCGCGGATATCGTCTGTATCCGGTTTGAAGGACAGCCCCAGCAAACAGATCGTCTTGTTGGAGAAGTCACCAACGAGATGGTGCAGTTTGTCGACCATTCGCCGTCGTTGTCGAACATTGCTCGTGTCGATGGCTTCGATCAATGGAGCGTCGACCTCGCCTCGACGGGCTGTAGCGGCCAGACCTTGAACATCCTTTGGAAAACAGCTGCCTCCATATCCAGCCCCTGCGAACAGGTTGCGTGGACCGATTCGTTCGTCGAGTCCCATACCACGCGCTACGGCGGTCACGTCGGCACCGTATGCTTCGCAGACACTGGCGATCTCATTGATGAAGGAGATCTTCGCCGCCAACAGAGCATTCGAGGCGTATTTGATCATTTCAGCCGACTGGATGCCCGTCAACACCATGGGCGTGTCGTTCTGATACAGTGGCCGATACACGTCGACGACGGCTTCCATGGCGCGCTGACTTCCCGCCCCGATCACGACACGATCGGGGTGCATGAAATCATCGATGGCCGATCCCTCACGAAGGAATTCTGGGTTGGACACAACATCGAAATCGGCGTCAGGGCGCACCTTGCGGATGATCTGCTCGACTTCGTCCCCCGTTCCGACGGGCACCGTGCTTTTGTTGACGACGATCTTGAAGTCCTCCATGTACTGGCCGATGGTCCGGGCCGCATTGTGCACGAAGGACATGTCCACCTCGCCTGATGGCAGGGAAGGTGTGCCGACGCAGATGAAGACGATTTCCGATGACTGGATGGCAAAGGCGACATCGGAGGAGAAACTGAGCCGTCCGCTTTCACGATTGCGGTCGACCAATTCCTCCAGTCCAGGTTCATAGATGGGCACCTCGCCCGACCGCAGCAACTCGACGCGTGTCTCGTCGATGTCGACGGCGACCACAGCGTTGCCGAAGTCAGCCAAGCAGGCACCTGAGACGAGCCCGACATAGCCGGTCCCCATCACACAGATCCGCCTCACGGCACGATCTCCAATCCGACGAGATGAACAGCAAGAAAGTGAGGGAGAAACAACGACTTAGAAGACTTTAGAATAAGGACGACCCCCAGGAGTGTCAACGAATCGGCACGCTCCGATCCGCACAGATGGAGGCCAGCACTCATGTTTCTGAACAGCCTCGATCTTGCCGGATCACTGACGCGATCTGCTGCAGACTCAGCGAGGGAAGTCGCGACCGAGGAAACGGACGAAGTTTCGTTCGATGTGCTGCGCCAATACGTCTTCTTCGACGCCCTTGAGGGCTGCGAGTTTCGTCAACACATCACGAGCGCGCCTCGGATGTCCCGCCTCGCCACCGATGGGCACGGGTGCATCTGTCTCTATCAGCAGCAACGCATTGTCGATTTCACTCGCGACGTCGGCGGCCTGTTGATCCTGCAGGATCGATGGTCCTACGGAGACGAAGATCCCCGCGTCATTTGTCTGATGCACGAGTCTGGCGGATTGTGTGAACCAGTGCAGTTGAGCGTGCACTCCCGTATCGCGATGAAAAGCGATGGCTGCGTCCATCACCTGACGAAGGCAACGGCGGGAATGGAGATTGACAGGGCGTTGAACCCGAGCGGCCAACTCAAAATGGATCTCGAGCATCTTATGTTGAGCCTGTTGCAGCTCCTCATCGACGGCCCACTTGTAGTCCAATCCGGTCTCGCCAATCTCATCCGCCTCTGCCGCATGGTCGCGCAGAAAACTCACGGATGCGGCCAGTGCCTGGGCCGTCAGGGTGACCACGTTCACCGGATGAATCCCAAGACCCACCAACACTTGATCCGGGAAACGCGATGCCAGTTCCAGGGCCTGCCGCATCGATCCCTCATCCTGGCCCATGGTGACGACTCGTCCCACACCGACATCCGTCGCTTCCGACAGAACGGTCTCCGGGTCTTCGAACTGCTCGAGATGGCAGTGGCTATCTGTGATCTGGGAGGATTGCATGCGGAACGACACCAGGAGTTCTGCCGGAGCAGCAGGCTAACGAGACTCGACCAAGCCGTCAGCCACACCGTCAGACAGTCCAGCGGTTTCCTCTGCGCCGATCATCAGGTTCAGACACTGAACGGCGTTGCCAGAGGCGCCCTTTCCCAGGTTGTCCAGCCGTCCCACGAGCACTAACCCGACCTGCGGATCGCCGAAGACGAACAGATCCAGCCGGTTGCTGAAGTTGCAGCCACCGAGGTCAAGGTATCTGCCACCACGCAGATGGGCATCGTTGTCGGCCGGGGGCACGACGCGGATAAAGGGTTCCTGCCCGTATCGTTGTTCCCACACCTCCCACACCGCTTGGGGGCTCGTCGGTCCAGACCACATGGCCTTCGGCACGGGCGTACTGGTGAGCATGCCGCAGAGGGTGTGATCGACAGAAGGCACGAACAAAGGCGTCGTCGAGGTGCCGCTGAAAGCGCAGATTTCCGCCATGTGCTTGTGGCCACCCTCGAGGCCGTACAGCGTCAGTGGCCGAGCCCCATCGCCATGGGAACCCGGTGGCAGCGACTGATAGTCCTCGATCATCGATCGACCGCCACCCGAATAACCTGATACGGCATTGATCGTCAGAGAAACGTCGTCCGGTAACAGCCCTGCCTCGATCAGTGGGCGCACGGCAAGGAGGAACCCAACGGGATAACATCCACAATTGGCGACCCGGTCGGCGTGTTGAATGGCCTGCCGTTGCTGCGGCGACAGTTCGGGCACACCATAAACCCAGTTTTCATCGACGCGCCTGGCCGTGCTGGTGTCGATGACGCGCGTGTTTGAGGCGGGTTCCAGCAGCGTGAGGGCTTCAGCGGCCGCCTCGTCGGGAAGGCACAGAATGGCCACGTCGGCCTCGTTGAGGAACTGCCGGCGCTTCTGCTCGTCCTTGCGCTCCTCCACCGGGATCAGGGCAACATCGAGATCGCCACGATCTGCGAGCAGTTCGCGGATGCGTAACCCTGTAGTACCTTCCTGACCGTCGATGAAGATGCGTGGTTTGCTCATGTCATTCTCCCAGATCAGGCAGATCTGAAAATGAATAAATATTCATATCAATCGAATAAAAACTAACTCGTGTCTGCCCGAGCGTCAAACCTGCGCGTGGCGGAGCTGCGATCTGAGTGGTCGCCTCGCTGCAATCAGGGATGGATCTACGTCGACCAGATCACGACAGAGAACGGGGGTGATCCCGCGATCGATTTCTACGTCGAACGGTATCCCCATTCGGATCGAGAGACGTGGCTCGAGCGTTTCGTCGCCGGACAGATACGCAGCGATGAGACCGTCTGTTCAGCAGACATGACCCTGCAGGCGGGGATGACCCTCCGCTACCACCGCCCCGGTTGGGACGAGCCGGCTGCTCCACGAGATTTTCGTCTGCTCCACGAGGACGACGATCTGGTTGCCGTGGACAAGCCGTCAGGATTGCAGGTATTGCCCGCGGCGATGTTCCTCGAAAACACGCTGCTCCATGTCGTTCGCGAACGAATAGGTGCCGGAGTGGATCCCGTCCACCGGCTGGGTCGTGGAACTTCTGGCATCGTCGTGTTTGCCAGAACGGATCGAGCTCGGCGCCAACTTTCTCAGGACCTGAGCGAAGGGCGTATGAAGAAACGGTATGTCGCCCTCGTGCAGGGCAATCCAGCGCCCTCGTTCTCGGTGGACCAGGCCATCGGTCTGGTGGACTATCCAGGATTCGGCCGTGTCTTTGCCGCTGTGGATACGGGCAAACCATCTATTTCGCATGTGAGAGTGATCGAGCCACGTCCGGAAACGGATGAAGCTCTGGTAGAGGTGGAGATCCCAACGGGCAGGCCCCATCAGATCCGTATTCATTTGGCTGCCGCCGGACATCCCCTCGTGGGGGAGCCGCTCTATGAAAGGGGTGGCCATCCGCCGACCGTGGAGCCCAACGATCGTCCGCCGCTACCTGGGGACCTCGGATATCACCTGCACGCTATGCAGGTTGGTTTTACACACCCCACGTCGAAAGACGCCATGCTGATCGAGTGCGAACCACCCGACATTCTGCGACCAAGGTCAGCGGCAGAACCGCCCCCGGACCACGAGCAGGTCTAGACCTCCCGTTCGGAGGTGACCTTGAGTTCCAATTTCTTGATCCGGGTCAGGACATCTTCCATCAGGGCGCGGTTGGTCGCGATTAAATCGGCGACGACGCCCGTGAGGAACATCTGAAAGCCGGCCAGCAACAGAACCGCCGCCAAGATCACTGACTGAATGTGTAGATCGCCTTCATCGGTGAGCAGGAGGTAGTAGAGAAACCGGATACCAAGGGCAACACCCGCCGCGAAGGTGATTGCGCCGCAGGCCGAAAAGATCTTCAACGCCTTGTAGCGGGCATAGGTGCGCAGGGAAATCGAACCCGATTTGAGCACGAACTCCCCCACATTCGAAAACAGACGTGATTCGCGTGCCTTCGGATTGGTTCGGATCGGTACCGCCACCACCGCCCAGTGGTCCTGGCCCGCCTGAACCACGTGTTCGGCCGTGTGGTCGAAGTCGGTGAACATGGAGATCTTCAGAGCCGTCTCTCGCGTATAGGCACGAAAGCCTGAGGCTACATCGGGGATCTGCAGCCCGCCCAGCCGACTGATCACACGACTACCATAGGTCTGTAGCGCTCGTTTCAACAACGAGAAGTGACCGATCTCGCCGGTGCGGCGATCACCGATCACAAGGTCGGCCCGCTGCTCCAGAATCGGTTGAACGAGCGTTTCTACATCGCCCCCGAAGTACTGGTTGTCGCCATCAGTGTTGATAATGATGTCAGCACCCAGGCGCAGGGCAGTGTCGAAGCCAGCCTTGAAGGCATGGCCCAGGCCGCGATTCTGCGCGAAGCGTACGATGTGATCGGCGCCATTCTCGCGGGCGACTTCGGACGTACGGTCTGTCGATCCGTCGTCGATGATGAGGATCTCCACCGCATCGATGCCTTCGATCTGGCGAGGGATGTCCGCCATCGTGGCGCCAAGGGTCTCCTCTTCATTGAGACAGGGGATCTGCACGATCAGTTTCATGGACTATCCCCAGCTTTCCTGTTTGATCTGCCGCTTGTCGAATCCGAGTTCGTGCAGAATCTGGATCATCGTTTCGACGAATTTCGGCGCCGGCTCCTCGCCTCGTTCGCGCGCTTCCTTCCGCTCCCACGGCAGAACACCAGGACCACAGCAGTAGACGAGCGTTCGATCCAGATCCTTCACGTAGGATTTGATCAACTCGGCGTCGAGGCGACCCTTACGGGAAGCTGGCTCAATCTGATGGGGATCTTCGCGTGTCAGGCTATGGAGAACCGTCAACTGTTCGGAATGCGCTGCGGCCAAGGCGGCAAACTGGTCGTAGTAGAAGATGTCAGAGCGTGTCTTGCTGCTATAGAGCAGAACATGGTGCAAATCATCACCCCGATGAATCGAGTCTTTGATCAGCCCGAAGTTCGGCACGATGCCGGACCCCGCGCACAGATGAAGGACCGTGTCTGCCTTCTGGCCCGCGTCTTGTGGAATCGCATAGGGGCCCGTGAACCCGCTGATGGTCAATGTCGTTCCGGGTGGGCAGTGACGACTCAATGGGGGCGACAACACAGGAGGGTACTTGGACTCACCCGGCCAGAATCGCTCTTCCTTTACCGTGATCAGGATGTGCGGCTCGTGTGGCGCGGACCCCATAGAGTAGGCACGCGGTTTCTCCCGAGTCCCCTTCACCTCTTCCAAGTAGGCGATCACCTGTTCGAGAAATCCGAACTGATGTGGATCGATGGTGATGAATTGACCCGCCTTGTAGTCGCGCTCTTCGTCACCGATGTCGAGCAGGAGACTGGCCGCATCGTGCGTCTCCTCGCGCACGTCGGCGACAACAGCCTGGATCTCGCGCACCTTGCGGCCCCGTTCTTCAGCCATCGATCAGATCACCGAAGGGTGGGTGGGTGCCCCTTCCAGATGCCTCACGCAGGTGACGGCGGATTGTCATCATCGTTGGCTCGTCGCTGAGGGGAAACTGGAGCAGCTCGAGATCGGCGCTGATCGGATCTCGGGCCGCCAGAATCAGGCGGAAGAACAGGTGATGCATATCCAGCGCACAGCGGGACTCCGACGAGGGCATGGCTGCACCAAGTTCACCAAGAATAGACTGCTTTGAGGTCAGGGAAACACGAGCGCAGTCGAGGGGCGAAGTATACTGAAGGGCTCGTCTTTCGGTCCAGTCCCAACCTAACTTACCCAGCTCCAGGAACGCGATTCGTTGACCTGCAGGACACATCACATTGCGAGGCTGATAGTCTGTGGTCCCCAGTGTCGCCGGTCGGGCCGCCAGCAGGCCATGGAGGGTCCGAAGGCTTGTCGCCAACCGATCGAAACACGACATGGCGTCCCATATCCGAAGCGTCTTGCCCAGGCCCTCGAGGGCCACCTCTTCTATCGCCCGCCAGCGGTCGGTCAGGTCCTCGTGATGGCCCCCCAGGACAACACGATTCTGCCAATTCGGCTGCGTCGCCAACGTCTCTTCGATGAGTAGCAATTCGGCGATGACCCGGCTGACACATCCCACGGGCATCTGCCCAAAGCACACGTCGAGGAACGTTCGATCGCCGAGATACTCCATGAAAATGAACTGTCCCTCAGGGTCGATACCAAAAGGAACCGGGACATGACATCCCGCTTGACGCAGAGCTCGATTGACTTCGAACTCGACCTGCAGCAGATCGAAGTTCTCGCCGCGTGTGAGCAAGCCGAAGAATTGGTGCTTGGCCACAACGCGGCTGCCGTCGGAAAGCCGCAGGAGCCAAACATCGGGAGCAATGGAGCTGAGTTCGCGGACATCGGGTCGCCCGGGTACGATGGACGACGTCACCTCACGTAGATGGGCCTCTACGCTCTGGGACCACTGTGCATCACTGACGACGGGATGCGTCAACGGGCTCAGGCTGGATCGAAGAGGATGACCTGGGCGACGACCTTGCCAGCCTGACAGTTGAAGTCGGGGTTGTCGTTCATCGCAAGAAAGAGGGTTCCACTGTGATCGGAGATGATGTCGTGGCGGGCACCCACTGCGAAAACCGGACCGTCACCGATGCGGGCAACGAGGCATCCCACGTTAGCGCCAGGCAGCAGATATCCATCCCCTGCAGCGTGCTTGTAGACGCCATCCGCCCCACACCATGCGATCTGATCACGCATGTCAGGTGACCAGACCTCTTCGACGTCGAATACGACGCGCTGGCCTTCCCTCACACTGATGAGGGTGTCCTGCCACGTCGGACTTGGGCGTATGGTTCGCAGAATCGTGAGTGCCATATCGCTACAATCGGCACACGAGACGATCGTGGCAACCTCGGCCTCTGCATGCGTAGATTGGCTCTGAGGTCAAGAAAGGATCCTATGTCGCAATTACAGTACTTCGATCTGTTCTGTCAGCTGCTGACGATCCCATGTCCGTCGGGTAGAGAGGAACGGATGGCAGCCTTCTTGTCTCGTCAGATCGAGGATCTCGGTGCAGAACCCGAGCACGATGCCCACGGGAATCTTTGGGTCAGCCTGCAGGGGACCACCGGAGACTCGACGATCGCACTGGCGAGTCATATGGACGAGATCGGCATGGTGGTCGCGGCCATCGAAGACGACGGCTCCCTGCGCGTCCAACGCACGGGGGGTCTTCATCCGTGGAAGATCGGTGAAGGCCCCGTCACCCTCGTCACCGATGGAGACAGTCTGGTCCCGGCTCATCTGAGTTTCGGTTCCGGGCACACGAACGATCCTGCTGACCCGATCAGCCAGTTTGCAACAGGTCAGCGTGGCATTACCTGGCGGGACACGCGCCTGTTGACGGGGCTGACACCGGATCAACTGCGTGAACGGGGAGTCCGGATCGGTACCTGTGCCGTTCGGGCGGCCGAAACCCGTGGACCGAACATCTTCGGCCCGGAAGATGACCCGCTCGTCTCAGCGTGGCTCTTCGACAATCGCGGCGGCTCTCTGGTCCTGATTGAGTTGCTCCGGCGTCTGAAGCAGAACCAGATGCAGGTGAAGTCCAACCTGCGGCTGTGTTTCATGGTGCAGGAGGAGACCGGGTTGCTCGGGGCCAAGGGATGGGCCCATCGGAACCAGGTGGACACCTTCATCGCCGTCGATTCAACGCCCATGCCGGCCGAAACTCAGCTGACCCTCGACGGTCGCCCCGCGACGTGGTCGAGGGATCGGGGCGCCCACTTTCATCAGGGCTTGATCGGCGAGCTTGCCGCGGCCGCAACCGAGGCTGGAACGGATCTTCAATACGCGGTCTACAGTGCAGCCGCGTCGGACGCGACGGGTGTACTGCAGGTCGGCGCGGCTCCGAGATGCGCCACGATCGGCTATCCGAGGGAGAACTCCCATGGATATGAGGTCGTCCGTTGGTCGGTCTTCCAACAATTGATCGACACGCTATTCGCTTACGTGCAACGGGCGTGAGTCGGCTGCTGTGAGTAGTTCGGTGCCCGACTCTCAGGTGGCTCTGGTGGGCCTGGGTGTTGAGAATCGTGCGCTTGCCGGATGGCTGGCCCGTCATGGGAATCGGTTTTCCGTCTGCGATGCGGACCCCCAATGCCAGGAACGGATCCGGAGCGATCCAGGGGCGGCCGCATGGGTATCGGCCGTCGATCACTGGCAGTTGGGCGAGCAATACCTGCAAGGACTGGGTGCCTTCGACGTGCTCTACCGATCGCCCGGCGTCTGGGCTCGACACCCGCGACTGATGGATGCACAACAGTCAGGTTCACTGATCAGCAGCCAGACACAGTTATTCCTCGATCTTTGTCCGGCCCTCGTCGTCGGGATCACCGGCACGAAGGGCAAAGGGACGACGGCGACGATGTTGGCCACGATCCTGACACGTGCCGAAATGCCGCATCGGCTGGCCGGTAACATCGGCATTCCACCCATCGGTTTTCTGGACGAGCTTGATTCACAGGAGGTGATCGTGCTCGAGCTCTCCAGCTTCCAATTGCAGGATCTGACACGATCTCCTCAAGGGGCCATCGTCCTGCCCATCGATACGGATCATCTCGATGTTCATGCCGATCGCTACGAATACGTTGAGGCCAAACGATCGATCAGTCGTTTCCAGACGGCATCGGATTGGGTGGTCGTGGCCGCCGAGAGCGAGACGGCCGTCAACGTGACAGGCTCGAGCAAGGCACGGCGACTACTGGCCGGGGGATCGGCGCCCACAAAAGACGAGGGCACGTGGGTCCATGACGATCAGATCCTGTGTCGAATCGACGGGCAGGAAAGGGTCGTCGCCCCCGTGGAGGCCCTGTCCATGCGCGGTCGGCACAATCTCGGCAATGCTTGCGCTGCCTCGGCTGCGGCGATCTTGCTGGGCGCAAAAACGGAACAGATAGAGGCTGGATTGCGCGCCTTCGAACCCCTTCCACACCGTCTGGAAGAGGTGGATACGGTAGGGGGAGTCTTGTTCGTGAACGATTCGCTCGGAACCACACCCGAATCGTCGGCGGCAGCCATCGACGCGTATGCCGATCGACCGCTGGTCGCCATCGTCGGGGGATCGAGCAAAGGTGCGCAATACGATGTGTTGGGAGATGCGCTGGCGCGCCGTGCTACAGCACTTGTCTTGCTGGGAGACGAGGGACCCAGAATCGCCGAGTCAGCGCATCGGGCAGGTTTTCAGGGAGCCGTGGTCCAGGCGATCGGAATGGACATCGCCGTCGCGGTCGCTCGCCGTCTCACCCCGGAAGGTGGCGTCGTGCTGTTGGCACCCGCCTGTGCCAGCTTTGGAATGTTTCGTGACTATGCCCAGCGGGGTGAAGCATTCCGCCAGGCTGTGAAACAACTGCCCAGATAGATCATCTGATAGATCATCTGGCTCACATCGATCACGTCCGCGAGCAGAGCCTGTCTCAGATGTTGTACATGGGGATGTGCAGCCCACACTCTTTGGCGTCTTGCGCATCAACATCTTCTGGGCTGTTGAACCAGCGCCATCGACCGGCGCGGGGGTCTTCACCCGGCAGGGTTGGCGTCGAGCAGATGACGCACCCAATGCTCTGGTAGCCCTGGGCGTACAGCGGGTGCTGGGGGACATCGTTCTCGTCCACAAAGGCCTGCAGCCGATCCAGTGACCAATCTGCCATCGGATTCAATCGAAGGATCTTTCGTTTGGATCCGTACTCCGTCGCCGACATGGCTTTCGGTGTCTGCTGTCGCAGCGCAGACTGGTCTCGGCGAACACCCGAGATCCAGCAATCAGCGGATTTCATCAGTTCGTTGTTGGGATCCACCTTGCGAACTTTGCAGCAGTGCTCCTGCAGATGTTTGCCATCGAAGAACAGATACTCACCGAAGCGCCGAACCATCCGCTCGATCTTTTCGGTCTCCGGTCGCTGAATCTCAATGTCGATGCCATACCGCTCCTGGATCTGCTGAATGAATGTGTGGGTCTCAGCGGGTAGACGCAGGGTATCGATCGTGGCGATGCGGATCGGCAAACGCGCGCTGGCCACCATATGGATCATGGCGACGCCGGCCATCTGAAAACTCGTATTGAGAACGACCCGCGCAGGATCGAAGGCGTCAGCCGTCCATTTCAGGATCGCTTCGACGTCTAATCCGTCGAAGCCGACACCATCTAATAGCTTGTCTATTCGATCGTTATGCTGTTCGATCGAATCGGGACCAGATGGTTGAGTTTGAACGGATGCGGCCGACACGGGTCTGCTTCAAAAAGAGGGAAAGAACATGTCAGAGAAGCTCGGAATATACGGATCATGCTCTGTATTGAAAGACTCGGGACTTTTCTCTTGACAATGTGTTGGCGCCCCGGATAGTTTGGACATCGTTCGAAGCAGAGGTCAGAATCGTCGCTTCGAAAGCACCAGACAGTAGAAAAACGTCTTCTGTCTATCATGACTTTCAGCACGCCGCAGACTGTGCAAACACTGCGGCCCTATTCAACGGAATGACGGTGAACCGCAACCCGATCACCAGCACCGGCCAGCAAATGGCCGGGTTTACCTGCGCCGGCTTCAGTGCGGCCGGCATGCTTTCCGGGGCAACTTCCGGCACGCATGCCCGGCATCAGCACTTTGGCCATCTGGCCACGGGTAATGGGCGACTGATCGAACGGTTTCAGATCGAATGTGTTCGATCTCATGCTATGTGGCCGGCAGGGATGATGGCAGATGTCGCTGTCAGCGACGTCAGGAAGAAAATGGCCGTCATCAAGCATAATAGCCGGCCTGCAGCGGGAAGAGATCCTAAAGGTTGAGAGTTCGCGCGAACGCGCATAGAGACTCGAGCCGTAGGGATCCGCTCCCTACGGCTCGTTTTTTTTACGAGCGGCTGCAGGCTCTGGAAGGATCGGGACAGAGCAAGCAGCCGCTTTTTTTGTCGATGACCCCGTTCGAGACGGGAAAGGGACCCGATCACAGCGTGGGAACCGCCTCCGGGCCAAGGAACCGGAGGGTGGGACCGCAAAACGCAGCAACGAAGGAGATCAGCGCATGCAGAAGATTCCACGTGACTGGATCGAGCGAGCCGCTCGGGTGTACAACAGCAACGCCGACGCGAGTAGAGCTCTCGGCATCGCTGGTGGGACATTCGGCCGCCTGTGTCGCCAGTACAAGATCGAAACACCCTTCGCCCGTCAACGTCGTGCGCGCCGCTCCATTGTCGCACCCACAGCGGTATATCTGTTTTCTCGACGCCAAGGACGAAGAGATCTGCATGTTCCCAGATCTCAAGCAGGTCG
>PATE01000064.1 GCA_002712305.1 Gemmatimonadota bacterium
AACAGGTGTGTGCCGTGAAAGTCGAGGGGGCCTGCCACGACCTCGGTGCCACCGGACAGCAGGAAGACCAGCTGCGGCGCCAATGAGGCTTCTGCTTCGGCATCGGCTTCTGGAACCGGATGATCAATCACCACCTGCACGACATGGGATCCCTGTGCAAGTGTGATCGGCGTCGGGGGTGACAAGGCCACGTTGCCGGCGCCGGTCATCTTGATCATGACCGTCGCCTCACCTGGCTCAGTGGTGCCAGTCAAGCCTTCGGCGAAGGTCGCCTGCCAGTTGGCAAAGCCATCGACGGGAATGAGATTCTCAGGAGCGGAGTCGAGGGTCGCTTCCGGGCCCGCGGAGGCCAGATTCGTCGTCTCCTCGCTGACGTCGATGGTCATGGACAAAACTTCCTCGGGGGGGCGTGAGGGTAGAGTATAATCAGTTATACAGAGGGCTATAATCAGTTATATAGAGAACGGGAAAGGTAGAGTGTGCCCCTGAAAGTGTCAAGATGGCGGGGGTCACTCCTCGCCGCAGGACAGACGACCTATCTTCTTGCGAGTGAACCGTATGCCACAATCTGAACCGGTCGAAGTCGAGACACTCGTTATCGGCGCTGGAGCTGCTGGCCTCATGGCCGCAATTCGTGCGGCCGAACGAGGAGCAAATCGTGTTGTTTTGCTCGAGGCAGGGGAGCGTCCAGCCCGCAAGATTCTGATCTCCGGCAACGGGCGCTGCAATCTCACCAACATCGATGCCGACGATCCTGGGCACTATCACAGTTCTCAACCACGATTTCCCCGGCCGGCGCTCAACTCGTATTCGGTCGAGCAGGCCCTGTCCTTCTTCCACGATCTGGGCGTGGTCACGCGGATCGAAAAGCGAGGCCGCCTCTTTCCCATCTCAGATCAGGCGCAGTCGATCATCGACTTGCTGGTCGACCAGTTACAGGTACTTGGCGCCGAGTTGGTGCTGTCGGCGAGGGTGGATCATCTCGGTGCTCGGGAGGGGGGTGGATTCGATGTGAGATGCACCGGCGGTCGAGCCTGGCATGCCGAATGTGTTATCGTCACAACGGGGGGCGTGAGTGTGCCCAAACTTGGTGCGAACGACTCCGGTATGGGACTATGCGAAGTGTTCGGCCATCAGCGTACCGACTTGCGCCCCGGGCTCGTGCCTCTGAAGAGTGACGACACCACGGTGCGTAGAATGCGCGGTGTGCGCGTGTGGGCGAAGGTCAGCGCCCAGGGCCCCGGAGGACGTCAGATCGAGGACACCGATGATCTACTGTTTACGCGTTACGGTGTCTCTGGGTTCACGATTCTCAATCTCAGCGCGCGGCTGGTTCCGATGTTGTCACAGGGGCCGCAAGATCTACACATCAGTCTCCTGCCCGATGACACCGCGGAAATGGCCAGTGAGATGCTTCTTGCTCGATGGCAACGACACCCTCACCGAACTCTAGGGTTGAGTTTTGCCGGCCTGCTTCACTGGAAGGTTGCTCGCCCTCTGTTAGAAAGTCTGCGCCTGAACCCCGACGAACCAGTAGCTCAAATCGGCAAGAAGGACCGATGGGCCCTGGCACAGCGTCTGACCGACTGGATTGTCACGGTAACGGACGCCCACTCCTTTGATCATGCCGAAGTCACCATCGGCGGCCTGCGAACCGATGAGGTCGATCCGCACACGATGGAGTCATTCATAGTGCCCGGACTGTATGTTGCCGGCGAAGTGCTCGACGTGCACGGCGATCTCGGTGGGTACAACTTTCAGTGGGCCTGGGCCAGTGGCCACGTCGCGGGAGAACGACGGGGGAATTGAGCCGCCGTTTGACCTTTTCAACTTGCACGCGTAGCCTCGCAACATGACGATCTCAACCCAGTCGGTCGAAGCGGTTGTTCTGGCTGCGGGGCGTTCATCTCGCATGGGGCAACCCAAACAACTGCTGCCCCTGCCGGGGGGTAATGCGGTCATCGAACGCGTCGTAGGGAATGTGGCACCCTTCGTTTCTGACGTGGTAGTCGTCGTCGGTCACGTGCCCGGTCAAGTGGCGGCCATGGCCGAACGAGCGGGGGCCAGGATCGCGATCAATCCGCAGGTGGACAGGGGGATGTTGTCCTCGGTGCAGGCCGGTATTGCCGCTCTCCACGAAGCCACGACGGGGATATTGCTGTGTCTGGGGGATCAACCAGAAGTCGATGAGCGGACGATCGTCCCTGTGCTGGATGCGGCCACCGAGACATCGCTCGTGATTCCGACCTTCGAGGGGAAGGGTGGGCATCCCGTCTATATCGCGCAGACCTTCTTCGAGGAGATTCGCAGTCTCGCCTTCGACGCACCCGAGGGATTGCGCTCGGTCGTGCGTGGCCACCCGCAGGACACGACGCAGGTCGAACTCACGCGACCCGATCTTCTACACGACATGGATACACGAGCGGACTATCAGCAGACGTGGCAGCGACTCAAGCAAGAAAGGCAAACATCCCATGATCGATGAGGTCCTGTCCGTCCTGGCAAATCTGTCCGCCGGCGAGTCGGTTGCCCTCGCCTCTCTCGTGGACAGCTCCGGTTCGATTCCCATGAGTGACCGGGCGAAGATGATCGTCGACGCCTCAGGACGCGTAACGGGGACGATCGGTGGTGGATGCCTGGAGGCCGAAATCGTCACGGTGGGCCGCGACGTGCTCGAGTCAGGTCGGTCACAGATGACCCGCTACACGATGACCGAATCCCAGGCTGGAGAACATGGACTCAACTGCGGTGGCACGGTCGCGATCTATACCGAGCGAGTAGGCGCCGAGCCAGCAGGGGCTGAAATCTTCACAGCCGTGTGTGAGGCTCGTCAGCAACGTGTCGCCACGGTTCTGGCCTCCCAGGTGCGTCCCGGAACTCAGAGCGCTGCACGATGGCTTCTGCGTGAAGATGGTCAGGTCCTTGGCCCGGGCCTGGGCTCCGATGAGGCGCAGACCAAGGCTCAACAGGAGGCGGCGACCATGTTTGGTCGGGAGCTTGCTCTCCTCGTGGACCTTGAGTCAGAAGAGGAACTGTTCCTTGAGCCCTTCTCGCCACCCCCCGTGCTCTACGTCTTTGGTGGTGGGCATGTGGGTGGCCAGATCTGTCGTGCTGCCAGTGCCATCGGGTTCCTCGTGACCGTCATCGACGATCGGCCGATGTTCGCCAACCGGTCGAGGCACCCTGAGGCGGCCGACTGTCGTGTGGAGGAGATGGACCGCGTCTTCGACCGACTCCCCGTCGACGGACAGACATACGTGATCGCTGCCACAAGGGGGCACGAACACGACGAGATCGTCGTCGAACAGGCGATTCGTACGCCTGCCCGCTACATCGGCATGCTGGGAAGCGAACGCAAGAAGCTGGTTCTTTGGAAACGGCTTCTCGGACGAGGCGCAGATGAGCAGCGCCTGGCCACCGTCAGCGCGCCCATTGGGCTGAATCTGGGTGCCGATACTCCTGAAGAGATTGCGGTGAGCGTCGTGGCCGAACTGATCCGGTATCGTCGCGGTGGATCGCGCAGGGAGTGGAAGACGAAACCGAAGTCGGTTGACCTGCCTGGATCTGTGCCCACGCTGGTACGTTAAACGGTCGTCCAGTTCTGCGCGTCCAAGGTTGTGACTGGATCGCGGCTTTTCATGAAACAGGTCTCGTCCTGAGGAGATCTATGCAAAGAGAGAATCTGGCTATCGCCTTTACACCCGCCGATTCACCTGCATCGCAGATGAGCGAACAGGTGCTGGTCGATCGCATCCGAGCAGGGGACTCGGCCGCATTCGACGAGGTGGTACGCCGACACCATGAGCGATTGATTCAGTTCGTCTATCGTGTCGTAAACGACCCGGACGACGCAGCAGATGTCGCGCAGGAAACCTTCATCAAGGCGCACCGGCGGTTCGGCGAGTTCCGAGGCCATGCGGGGCTGTTTACCTGGCTCTACCGAATCGCCTACAACGAGTCCATCAGCCTGTTGCGACGTCGCAAATTGCGCTCCTATCTCCGGCTCGGATCCGATGGCACCGTCGACCAGTCGTGGGACCCTGCACTGTCGATCGATGACGATCCCACAGCAGAGATGGAGTCCGAACAATTGCAGCAACAGGTCGAGGCCGCGGCGGCTCAACTGCCACCCAGGCAGCGGGCGATCTTCTCCATGAAGCACTTCGAAGACATGTCCCACGGGGACATTGCCCGGGTCCTAGGACGATCCGAAGGTGCCGTGCGGGCGAACTACTTCCATGCTGTTCGCAAACTCCGTCAGTATCTGAGTCAAACGGGTTTGCTTGATCCGCAGCCGTAAGGATGACACAGATGCCAAACCATCTACACCCAAACCATCTGCACGACGATGAGCTGATTGCCCTGGCATCAGGTGAGGGCGAGGCACCCAAACATTTGAAGGACTGCCCCCGCTGCGCGTTGCGCTTCAAGGAGTTTGAGCGCACGCTGGCACTCACCACGACATCGATGCCGCAGATGGAGTGGAATCCGCTGCAGTCCGGTGGTTTCATGCATCAGGTACGTCGTGGAATCGAGCTGCAGTCTGCACCGCGCCCCGTGCCATGGTGGCAGCCGGCTCTAGGGGGTGCGGGGTTGATGCTGGTCGTGCTGCTGGCGTTCCAGGCCGCGGTTGACCAACCTGCCCTGGAGCAGGATTCACTGCTGGCCAGCGAGTCGCCTGACACGATCGATTTCGACGAAGAAGGTCTTTCTCGCATCCTGGTCGACGGCTCTACGGGGTTTGAGTACGGCGAGACCGTACTGAATGATGAGGATGACGAGCTACTGATCTTGATCGATGCATATCTTATCGATACGGCCACGGAGGATGAGCTGATGATGAGCCTTGGTGACCTGACCGAGGATGGTGTGGGCGCTGCCTTCGACCTGTGAAGCAGCGTGGAGAATGGATGAGGAGAAGCCAGATGCAGATGACCCAGCAAGCGTTCAGTGCGACCCGGCTAAAGTGGCTCCTTGTGCTGGGGGTAACCCTCGGATCGTTCGTGGCAGGGGATGCTCGGGCCCAGGTGGGCCCGCCGGACTTTCAGCGGCCAGACCGCCAGAGACCAGATCGACAGCAGATGGAGCTGATGCGCATGTGGCGGCTGGTCAATGCACTGCAGATCGATGAGACCCAGGCGGCCAAGGTGTTTCCCGTGTTCAGTCGCATCCATCGACAGCGAGGGGAGTTGACCAACCAGCTCAGGACGTTGCGCGTCGGACTGCAGGAGCAACTGAACCAGGAAGCGTCGGAGCAAGACCTGCTGTCGCAGATGCGCAAGATCCGCGTCGCAGAGGGTGAAGTCGTTCAGCTACAGAAGGATTTCAAAAAGCAGTTGGAGGGCGTTCTGACCACCCGGCAACAGGCGAGGCTGATGCTCTTCGATGACAACTTCCGTCAGGATCTGCAGAGCATGGTTCGCCGCATGCGTGGCCTGGGAGGTCGCGGCGGGGGCAGTGGTCCCCTCGATCGTCCCCGTCGTGGTCGGGACGAGTCCGAGCGATAGAGTCCACGGGTGTTGAAGCGATACGCGCGACGTCAAACCACTCGGACACTGGCCAAATACGATACGGTGAGCATCGATGTAGATATCGATGCGGACTTGTCGGTGTCTATGGTGCAGACGCGTGATGCGTATGCCCTGCTCGATCGCTTGATCGAGCAGGAAGAGGCCGGCATGGCACGGGTGACCCGGTTTCCCTATTGGGCGGAGATCTGGCCTGCCTCGGTTGGATTATCTCGATGGTTCGTCGGGTCTGCCCCCGAGCCGGAAACCACCGAGATCCGTGAACTAGGCTGCGGGCTGGGGCTGGTCGGTGTCAGCCTTGCAAGGGCCGGCTGGCGCATAGAAGCGACAGACTTCGTCGAGGATGCGCTGGTCCTTGCCTCCCACAACGCCCGCACCAATGGGATCCCCGAGTTCCAGCATCGCGTGGCCTACCTCGACTGGAGCCATCCGGTGGGTGAGTCGGTTGATTGTTTCGTGGCTTCGGATGTGGCCTACGAGAAGGTGCTGCATCCCTATCTGATACGGACCCTTCGGCAGATGCTGAATCCGGGGGGCAGATTCTACATCAGCGATCCTCGTCGACCCGCGGCGCAGCCTCTATTTGAGGCATTGCAGGAGATGGGATACGAGCACGAGTGTCAGACGGTAGATGTGGACTGGCAATCGTTGACTCATCAAATCGATGTTCATTGCCTGACAAGACCACGTTAGAGATCCGCTGTCGGCGACTCCGCGCTCATCCACTGGGCGCAGCCAGCAGGCCTTCGAGATGGGCCCCGATCGACGCTGACGTAGCCTCCAGATCGTAACCTCCCTCCAGCAGACTGACACAACGTCCGTCGCACCATTGATGCGCCCACTCGCAAATCAGATCTGTCAGTTGTCGAAACCCGGCCGTCGAAATCCTCATGTCTCCGAGGGGGTCCGCCGCGTGGGCATCGAATCCGGCTGACACGAGGATGAACTGCGGCCCAAACGTCTCGAGGGCAGGTCCCACGCTCTGCTGCATGATTCGTAGAGAGTCGTCGTCGGTCTGTCCTCCCATGACCGGGACATTCAGGGTGGTTCCTTCTCCCGCCCCCGTTCCTCGTTCAACGGCGGCACCTGTGCCAGGGTAGTGGGGCGACTGGTGGATGCTGCAGAAGAAGACGTTGGGGCTCTCATCGAAGGTGTGCTGAGTACCATTTCCATGATGCACGTCCCAGTCGACGATCGCGACGCGCTCCAGACCGCGAGTCTTTACCAGATGTCGTGCCGCGACAGCGATGTGGTTGAAGAAGCAGAACCCCATCGCCCGATCCCTCTCGGCATGGTGCCCCGGTGGTCGATGGAGACAGAACGCATTACCGCCCTCGTCCAGCACCGCGTCGCAGGCCTGTATGGCGCCTCCACTTCCCAGCAGGGCGGCTCTCCATGTTGCGGGGGTAATCACCGTGTCCGGATCGACCATCGCCTGGGCCTCGCCTTCCGCGACCCGACGTACGTCGTCGATCAGGCGAACCGTGTGGCTGGTTTCGATCGCTTCCTGTGGAGCGGGGAGTGATTCCATCTGGCAGATTCGATCTGTAAGCCCCGTGGTCTGCAGGTGTCTCCAGGCGCGGGACACTCGGTCCGGTCGCTCGGGGTGCCATGGGCCGGCATCGTGATCCAGTACATCAGGATGGTAATAGACCCGGGTGAGGCTCATGGGCCCTCCGCCGCGGCCAGAGCGCGCAAACCGAGGAGTCGGATGTCCTCATGGATGTCCTCGGCTTGGGCGAGGGTCGCCTTGTCGACCCATCTTCCTTCCCTTGCCTCCCGGAGATTGACTTCGGCCGGTGCTTCGTCGACAGTGACGGCGAAGTAGATCAGGTCGATATGCTGATGGCCTGGTTCGATATCCTCCAGCAGGATGCAGACGGGTTGGTGAAGTACTTTGACAGGTCCCCAGGTCTGGCCCCCATCTCCGGCCTTGATCAACCGGACCTCGAGACCACTTTCCTCCCGCACCTCCCGTACGGCGGCCTGCTCGGGTAGTTCTCCTGCGTGGATATGGCCTCCGGGGGGAAGCCACGTCTCTATCTTGTTGTGCCACAAAAGAAAGAGGACGTCATTTCGTACGACGAACGTCGTCGCCGTGAAGTCACGGGTCACAGCAGATTCGGGCAAATGCAGGCTCCCTGATGGCAATCGCTCGCCCTGGGACCGCGAGCCAGTGTGGCGGAGGTCCAGGTGTGGGTTGAGACGAAAATAGCGCGGTTGGAGGGTCCGGTAAACGAACGGACATTCCGGACTGATGAAGAATTCGAGCGCTGTGGTCATGCCGGAAATGGACAACCAGGCCTGACTGCCGATAGTCAAAGAAGGGACTCTTATCCCTGCCCACCTGGCAGATGTTCAGGTGGAGACCTTGGGGCACCGCCTGACACTCAGGCTTGACGCTCGGGTGGTGTGGATTATCATAACTCCTTGTTCTTACAGTGCTCCCACCCTGCCGCCGCTCTCCGTGGACACAGTGTGAGAGGCCGACAGAGGCCAACCATATGACCGTTCAGCTCCGTCCTCTACCCTCGCCACGGCGTCCCCAGCCGACGGCGGACGAATCGAACGTCATCGTTTTGGATACCCAGGCACCCTCCACCGTCATCTGGCCCGTTGCTGGCGGCAAGGGTGGGACGGGCAAGTCGACTCTCACAGCCAACATAGGGCTCGGATTGTCGCTGCTCGGATACAAGGTCATCCTCGTTGACGGGGATCTGGGTGGAGCCGACCTCCATCTGTTCTTCAATCAGGTCTCTCCACCTCGCAGTCTGAGCACTTTCCTGACACGCGAAGTCGATCAATTGCGCGACGTGTTGCTTCCGACACCGAATGCGAATCTTCGCCTCGCTTGTGGTGGCAGCGAATTGGTGGGTATGGCGAGCATCTCTCATGGTGCCAAGATGAAGCTCATTCGGCATATCCGATCGTTGGATGCCGACTTCGTGCTCATCGACCTTGGGGCGGGATCGGCCTACAACACGCTCGATATCTTCACCCTTGCCGAGGACGGGATCGTCGTCTGCACCCCGGAGCCTCAGGCCCGTGTTGACGCGTATGGCTTCATCAAGAACACGGTGTACCGAAAACTGCGGCGCCTGTTTCGCAAGAACGAACCCGTCATCGATGTCATTGGCGAATTTGCTCGCGAAGCGGGACGTCGGTCTGGTCGCGTGTCCGATCTGATGTGTCGCGTTGGAGACGTGGATCCCGTGGCGATGGAAGAGGGGCGACAGATGTTGACTGACTACCAGCCTCGCCTGTTGCTGAATCGTGTTCGCAGCCGGCGCCACATTGACGAGGCCGATCGGTTCGTGACCCTCGTGAGAGAGTATCTTTCGACGGAGTTGGAATACGTCGGATACGTGCGCAATGACGACAAGATCCTCGATGCCTGTGAGAGATGCCGACCGGTCATGTTGACCTCACCGAAGTCGGCGGCTGCATCAGATGTGTACAACGTGCTGATGAATGGCCTCGGTGTCTCCGATCGTCTGCATCGATTCGAGTCCAAGCAACATCGGAAATTGGCGCAGGTGGCCAAGGCGGAGGCCAAGTTCTGGTGAGACGACGCTCATGCCGGTCCGGGAGCGGGGTGGAGACTGGATGAGGGGCGAACGTTGGCGCCGGGGCTCTTTGCTCGAACGGATGGCGCTGCGCTGGAAGGGTCCACGCCCTCGGCGTGATGAATCACTCGACATCTTCGGCGAACTTCGCCGCGCAGAGCGCATCCTACTGGTTCCCAACGACCGGGTGGGGGGCCTGTTCATGGGTGCTCCGGTGTACAAGGCCGTTCGCGCTCACTATCCTGATGCGCACATCGCCCTGTTGACCAAGCCCGATGACGCCCGGCTCGCGGCTTCGATCCCCTTCGTTAACCAGGTGTTGACCGCCCCCCTCGAAGAGCAGATCTGGTCGGCCGCCTACCACGATTTCGTCGACGACCTGCGGCGAGACTTGTACGATCTTGCTATTTGTCTAGGGCCGGATTGCAGTTTCCGGCTTGCCCAGTTGTGTGGTTTGAGTGGCGCGCGGTTGAGAGTGGGTTTTCAGCGAGATGTGGAGACCTGCTTCAATCTCGAAATCGTGCGCCAGCGAGAGGAAGCCTTCGAGGTGGAGCAGGTTCTTTCGCTGGTACGTCTGCTTGGCGTCGAGTCTTGTGGAGATGTGAGTTGGGCGATCGGCGAGGGTAAGGGGAATCAACTTCGTGAGCGGTATCTCGATGGCGAGTTCAGCACGGGGCACGTGGTGGCTGTCGATCTTGGTCGGGGAGAGGGAACAGGCCTGAATGGCCGTCAACTGGATGACATCGTTGGTCGTGTGATCGAGCGGGGTGCCCGGGCGGTCCTCTTCTTTTCGCTCGCCGAGCGGAAACAGGTCAATTATCTTACGAAGACGTACGGAAGTCGGGTAATCGCCTTCGAAGAAGACGATCTGGCGGGTGTGGCGGCACTGCTGCAGGGCTGTCGGGCACTGATTGCGTGCAACACGAACGTTCTGCATCTGGCCCTTTCGCTGGACATCCCCACCGTAGGTATCTTCGACGAAGACGCCCGGCGCTGGGTCTCGGGCAGAAATCAACTGGTCGAGATCATCGAAGAACGAGATCTTCGTGCGATCAGTATCTCCCGCGTTGTCGATGGACTGGATCGCGCCCTGCGGCGCGACTCGATCTATGACCGACAAGTCGTGGATGGCGCCGGATCGGCACCTTCAACGGCTTGAGCACTGCGTCCACGCCGGATCGCAGCCATGACCACTCTTGAAGCCACTGCGGAGGTCGCCTGACCATGCAGGAAATGATCGAGCCCGATCGCACGATTCTGATCGTGTCCGTCGTCGGTCTCATCGTCATCTGGGGAAGCGTTGCCTATCACAAGTTCGTTCAGGACTCGGCACCCGCGGTAGATGACGACGCCGATTCGGCGCTGAATGAGTCGACCGAGGCAGAACCCTCAACCCAGGTCGCACCGACAGATCAGGCCTCCAAGGGCGGGAAATCTGCCGCCGGTGGTAAGGGTGGCCGCAAGCGCAAAAAGGGCGGTAAGGGCCGCTAGGCTCCACCGCAAGGCGCTGGGGAACGGGGCAGATGGCGACAGACGTAGTCATGCCGAAGCTCGGGCTGACCATGGAACGTGGCACCATCGCGGCCTGGCTAAAGCAGGAGGGTGATACGGTCCGCAAGGGCGAACCTCTCCTTGAGGTCGAGACCGACAAGGTCACGATGGAGGTTGAAGCCCAGGTCGACGGGATTGTGGGCCGGATTCTCGTCGACGCTGGTGTGGAGGTGGACGTGGCGACATCGATCGCCATCCTCATCGCACCAGGAGAGCGCCTCGAAACCACCGTGGATTCTTCGACCGCCGGCACCGACGGAGCCAATCCCAACCCCAAGACCGACCACGCGACAACCGGCCCCCGGCATGAGGTGGCCGAAGCCCTCGACACCGTGTCTGCGGCACCCGGCCCCGCGAGCGAGCCCCCGAAACAAGAGACCGGGCCTGCGCAAGGCTCGCGTCCACATCGGGCGTCTCCCAAGGCCCGCAAGATGGCTGCCAAACGGGGACTCGACCTCACATCGATCGTCGGCAGCGGCCCCGGTGGTCGTGTGGTGAGTGCCGATCTCGAAAATGTTGTTCAAGCAACCAAGTCGCCAACTGGGGTGGCTCCAACAGATCTGAAAACCACGGAAGCATCAACTGCGGTTGTCGACCTGAGTCGGGCACAGCAGGTGGCCGCCGAACGGCTGACCGCTTCTTATCAGCAAGCTCCCCACATCCAACTGCGGATGGAGGTGGCCGCCCATTGGCTTGAGCAGTTCCGCGCCGGTTATGCGGCGGAAGGCAAACGGATCTCCTACAATGACTTTCTGCTACGCGCGGTGGCATTGACCCTGGCTCAGCATCCACGTCTCAACAGTCACTTTGTCGAGGGTCGCGTCCATCAACTTCCCAGCATCGATCTGGGAATTGCGACCGACACCGACGAGGGTCTGCTGGTGCCGATTCTGCGAGATGTATTGCCGAGAACTGTCGAGGATATTTCTGTCGAATCCCGGCGGCTTGTGGAACTGGCACGTCAAGGGCGTCTCGGTGTCGATGACATGACGGGGGGGTCCTTCACGGTAACGAATCTTGGGATGCTGGAGATCTCTTCCTTCAGCGCGATCATCAATCCACCCCAGGTTGCCATTCTCGCGGTGGGCGCGGTTGAACGCCGAGTGGTACCCTTGGACGATCAGGGAGCCATTGGCGTGCGACCGATGATGACGCTGAATCTGGCAGCCGATCATCGGGCGATCGATGGCGCCATGGGGGCAAGATTCCTTCTGCGTCTGCGTGACACTCTGCAGTCTCCCACGCTGCTTGCCTGAAACGACCGTCGCCGATTCGGTGCTGCACGGTCGATGTCGTCGCCCGATCAATTTCTGAACAGTATTTGAGTTCGTATGGATGCTGACCGCTACGAGGCACTGCGGACGATCATTCGAGATTCCTACGAGGATGCCCGTGTGGTCACACGGTATGTCCAGATCGGACTGTGGCCCTCGGAAGAGACACTGGTAGCCGATCATCTGGCCGACGGAGCTCATGTCCTTGACCTGGGATGCGGAGCCGGGCGAGTTGCGATTCCGCTGGCGGAGATGGGTCTCGATGTGGTGGGGATCGATCTGAGCGCCGGCATGATCGCTGCGGCTCGCGAGCAGGCGAAATACGCGAAGGAACTTGAGGGGGCGCTGAGATTTGAGACCGGGGACGCCACCGATCTTCAGTTTCCGGATGCGAGCTTTGATGCCGTCCTGTTCTTCTACAATGGCATCGAGCTTGTTCCGGGTCGGCTCGGCAAGTTGAAGGTCTTGGAGGAGGTCTTGCGTGTGCTGCGGCCCGGTGGGCGGTTCCTCATGTGTGTGCACTCCCTGTTTGCGGCGAATGTGCATGTTCCCATGCGGTTGCGAGCATTCGCCCGTTTGCTGGCCCGCCGTGGCCTTGGAATCCCGCTTCGAGAGCAGGAACTCGGGGAACGGTTCATCGATGATGAAATCGAGGAAGCCCCATACCTTCAGGTATGGCCTCCCTCGCGCTGGCGTCGGTATCTCGCCACATCCGGATTTCGTGTCCTGGACTTCAATTCTCGACATCGTCTCGAACGAGGCCGTCGATGGAGTCGGTGGGGGACTTTTGAGGATGGAGAGAGGTTTTTCGTCGCTGAAAAGCCAGATGTGTGCTGAATCACTGGAAAACTGGCGTCTCGACCAGGACTGCCGATAGTAAAGTGGACCAGGGACCGGCCATCTCCACTGGACGCACATGAAACCGACACCACAAAGCCGCGATTATCAGCCTGAACCGCTGGTGAAGGCATTTCTGCGGCGAGGATATATCGTCACATCCCGCCACTTTCGGCGACGCTGATTGCAGACCTCGCCGATGCCGTCGATGGCTCTGCCTCGAGTGGGCCGGCCTATCGAGCGGGCGGGTGACTCTCACGGTAGCCCGAACTAGCCGGTCTCCGGGTGCGACCGACCCCACCCGGAGTGAGCGTGTCGACCTTGACCTGCCTGAACCAGCCGGTTATCTTCGCACCGACGCAGTACCCTAACTGATTTCAGTACAACCCTTTAGGGCAGATCGGTCGATGGTCATCTTCGAGCCGCCCTGTCCTGGTGTTTGTGTACTCGATGCTGAGACCGTTTGCGGTCTCGACATAGGTCGGGGCACAGAGTGGGAAAGACGGCCAGTCGGCAACCTGTCGGACTGTCCGGCGTCCTCCTTACACCAGCACAATCGCAAGAACGCCCTCTCGAGGCCGGGACGAACCCACTCAAATGCGACTCGACCGCAAAACGCAGCTTTCCATCGCTTACGCGATCCTCACGATTCTTCTTCTCCTCGTCATGCAGAGCTACTTCGAGGGGCAGGTCGACACTGTCAAATACAGCGAGTTTCGCGATTGGGTTGTAGAAGGCCGCATCGCCGAAGCGTACATCGGTAGTGATGACATTTCGGGCAAATACTTCTCCGAGGACGGACAGGGCACCCGAAGTTTCACCGTCACCCGTCTGCCTGATGACGAATTGATCGGCCTGATGCAGGAGCACGTTCCAGAGTACACCGGCAAACGCGAGAACACCCTGCTCACGTCGCTATTGGGATGGATCCTCCCGGCGTTGTTCTTCGTCGCCATTTGGATGTTTATGGCGCGTCGTATGGGAGGTGGATCCGGAGGCCTGATGTCGATCGGCAAGAGCAAGGCGAAGGTCTACATGGAGAAGGGGACGGGGATCACCTTCGAAGACGTAGCCGGGATCGACGAGGCGAAGGAAGAACTCGAAGAGATCGTCGAGTTCCTCAAGACACCAGAGCGTTTTCAAGCCCTGGGTGGAAAAATCCCGAGAGGTGTCTTGCTGGTCGGATCACCTGGAACCGGCAAGACCCTGCTGGCCAAAGCGGTGGCAGGCGAAGCGGGTGTGCCCTTTTTCTCGCTCAGTGGATCCGACTTTGTCGAAATGTTTGTCGGTGTGGGCGCGGCACGTGTGAGAGATCTGTTCGAGCAGGCCAAGAAACACGCACCGGCCATCATCTTCATCGACGAACTTGATGCGCTTGGAAAGGCGCGTGGGGTCGGCTCTTTTGGGGGACACGACGAGCGCGAGCAGACACTGAATCAGCTGCTCTCCGAGTTGGACGGCTTTGCGACCAATGCTGGCATCATTCTGATGGCCGCGACAAATCGCCCCGAGATCCTCGATCCGGCGCTGCTCCGACCCGGCCGCTTCGATCGCACCGTCACCGTGGACCGTCCCGACGTCAAGGGTCGCGAGGCGATCCTGCGCATTCACTCCAGAGAGGTCAAACTCGCTGAGGATGCCAATCTGCAGCGGCTGGCGGCTCGAACCCCTGGTTTCGCGGGCGCAGATCTGGCCAATGTGATCAACGAGGCGGCGTTGCTCGCCGCTCGCCGAAACAAGGCAGCGATCACGATGGACGAGTTGAGCGAGGCCGTCGAACGGGCCGTGGCGGGNTTGGAGCGCAAGAGCCGAGTTCTGAACGAAAAAGAACGGCGTATCGTGGCCTACCACGAAGCGGGTCATGCGATCGTCGGTGAGCTTCTGGATGAAGCCAATCCCGTCGAGAAGATCTCCATCATTCCTCGTGGAGTCGGTGCCCTCGGGTACACGATGAACTCGCCCGCCGAGGATCGGTATCTGATGACGAAGAACGAGTTGCTCGACACCATCTGCGCGCTGCTCGGAGGTCGTGCGGCCGAGGAGATCGTCTTTGGCGAGGTCTCCACAGGTGCCACCAACGATTTGCAGCGGGCCACGTCGATCTCGGAGAGCATGGTCAAGGAATACGGGATGAGCGAGACCCTCGGTCTGGTCGCGCGTCGCGAAGAACGTGGGCAGAATCAATTTCTCGGAATGAGCAACACGGACCGGCCTTTTTCTGACGAGACGTCACAGCAGATTGATTCTGAAGTGGGTCGGATCATCTCGGAGAGCTACGATCGGGCCAAAGTTGTGTTGGGCGATCACCGGCAGCAGATGGAGGACGTGGTCAAGATTCTCTTCAAGGAAGAGATCATGGAGGGAGATCAGCTGCGAGAGATCCTGGGGAAGGAACCGCGGCATCTTGACGAAGACGATGCCGCTGAATCGGTACAGGACTCACCCCGTGACACGGCAACGGATTCATCATCTGGTGAGCCGGCCAATGGGTCTGCCCACCACGGCAGCAACGGAGCCTCGCCGAAAGAGGGCTCAGCCACGTCGCACGATACGGAGGCGGACACGTCCGAGCCTCACCAGCCTAATGATCGTGTGGACTCGTGAGCCGCACATAGGCGGCTATTAGCTCTGCAGTTCTGCGATCACCTCCAACTCCACAGCGGCATCGAGGGGTAGACGTTGCACACCAACCGCAACGCGCGCGTGAATACCCAACTCCCCGAGAACGGCCGCCATCAATTCCGATGCGCCATTCATCACCTGCGCCTGGCCCGTAAAATCTCCGGCCGTGGCCACGTACCCCGTCATTCGCAAGATGCGAAGACCGTCCAGGCCTCCCGCATCTGCATTCAGAATGCTGAGCGCATTCAGGGCGCACAACCTTGCCGCCGCGGCACCAGCCTCGACGCTGAGTCCGGCGTCACCTACGGGGCCACAGAAGGCCATCTCACCGTCAGCCAATGGAAGCTGTCCCGACACGAAGATCTGGTTCCCGCTGCGGACTGAGCGTGTGTATGCTCCTGCCGGTTGTGGGGGGGTGGGTAGCTGGATGCCCAGATCTCGCAGTCGATGCAGGGCGGGTGAATCTGTCATCTGTGACCTCATGGTTAGGGGAACAGCAGCCGCGTGAGCGCAGAACATACCGACGGCATGGATCTGGGCACCAGAGGTCCTGATCGTGGCTGAATCTGTGGACACGACGAGGACGCTACTGACGCCACTGCGCCGACCGGATTTCATCCGTCTGTGGATGGCTGACGGTCTTTGGTGGCAGTCCATGTGGATGGAGACACTCGTCACCGGTTGGTTGGCGCTGGAAATGACCGACTCGGCCTGGTGGGTATCGGTTGTCGCCTTCTGCCGAAACATCCCTGTGCCACTGGTCGGTTTCCTCGGCCCGGTGTGGGTAGAACGCTTTCGTCGCCGTCGGGTCATTCAGGCACTGCAGTCGGTCAATCTTCTTGCGGCCCTGACCCTGGCCATTCTCTATCACTTCGGTCGTCTCGAGTATTGGCACCTGACGATGGTCTCCCTGGCCAACGGGGCTGCCTGGGCACTCGACTGGCCGACACGACGGGCTCTTCTACCAGATCTGGTCGGTCGAGACCACGTGGTGGACGCCATGGTCCTGGAGAATGTCCTGCAGAGCCTGACGCGTCTATCAGGTCCTCTGTTGGCAGGTTTGGCGATGCAGCACCTTGGCGCCGGAGGAACTCTGTGGATTCTGTGCCTGATCGGTGGCACAGGCCTGCTCGTACTTCTCGGATTGCGCACAGATTCTCATTCGCCTGAACAGACTGCCGGGATCCGCGACGCTTTGGCGCGAACGCGTGAAGGACTGCGATATGTTCGCGGCAATAGCGCTATCCTGGGTACTCTGATCATTACCGTGATCATGAATGCGTGGGCGTTCCCTTTTCAGGCGCTGCTGCCCGTATTCGCTCGTGACGTCCTAGGGCAGGGACCCTTCGGACTCGGGTTGCTCGGTGCCGCCAATGGTGCGGGGGCCATGGTCGGCCTGCTGCTGGTGAATCTGAGCCGCCGATCCTTTGGGCATCCTGCCATCTTCTCCACAGGTTCGATCCTCGCCTGTGTTGGGCTGCTCGCATTCAGCCTCTCCTCGTCGATGACCTTGTCGCTTGCGGCGCTGGCGATTGCCGGGGTCGGACAGGCGGGATTCAGCATCATGCAGAGTTCGATCATCCTCGTTGAGGCCACCGATCAGATGCGGTCCCGTGCCATGGGCGCGCTCGTGATCGCCATTGGCGTGGGCCCGCTGGGGCGAGTTCAGGCGGGGGCGATGGCGGTAGCCTGGTCGGCGCCCGTTGCCGTGTTCTGCATGGCTGCATCCGGTGCGCTGGCCACGCTTGCCGTGGTCTTGCTTCTGCTGGGTTTTGTACGCCGCTCGCAAGAGCCGCCCGATGATTGACCATTTGCCGCTCGCAGGCGTACCCTACTTTCCGAAACTCAACTCACCGATCTGTGCGTGCGAAGACGCGGTCTGGGCGTGCGAGCACGTTACGTCGGCCAATAGGGGAGAAGGAAGATGGAATCTTCGGTGATTGGTGCTCAACTCTACACTCTTCGGGACTTTCTCAAGACCCCTGAGGATATCCGCACGAGCCTCGCGCGCGTGAGCCAGATGGGATATGAGACGGTGCAAACATCCGCTCTATGCCCCATCGATCCGGCCGAATTGCGCAAACTCACAGACGACCATCAGTTGCAGATCGTGGCTACCCATATCGGTTTCGACGACATCCGCAATGAACCCCAGCGGGTTATCGATGAGCATGAGATCTGGGGGTGCCGACACGTTGCCATCGGTGGGATGCCGGGGGAATACCGAAGTGAGGATGGCTTCCATCGCTTCGCCACGGCGGCGTCCGAAGCGGCCCGGCCGCTGATCGACGCCGGCCTCACCTTCTCCTATCACAATCACAGCTTTGAGC
This sequence comes from Gemmatimonadota bacterium, assembly GCA_002712305.1. Taxonomy (GTDB): domain Bacteria; phylum Latescibacterota; class UBA2968; order UBA8231; family UBA8231; genus UBA12574. The sequence goes on from PATE01000064.1 coordinate 17,709, forward strand.
TTGAGAGTTTCGATGGCAGGACGGGGTTGCAGATTCTGGCCGAAGAATCTGACCCGGATACGTTTTCCTTCGAAGTGGACACATACTGGATCCAGCACGGTGGGGGAAACCCGGTGACCTGGTTGGAGAAACTGAAGGACCGCATGCACATCGTGCACTTCAAGGATCTGGCGATGAAGGGCAGTGAGCAGTTGTTCGCAGAGGTCGGCGAAGGAAATCTGGAGTGGATCCCCATCATCGAGGCGTGTAAGGCTGCGAAGATCGAGTGGTATCTTGTGGAACAGGATCGGTGCCAGCAGGATCCCTTCGATGCTCTGGCGTTGAGTCTGAAGAATCTGCGCGGCTATGGTCTCCCGTGAACGGGAATAGGTCATGATTACGATCGAACTGCCCTGGGCAGCGTGGTATGGTGATGGACGGGGGCACTCGGTAAGCCTTCCCGACGGTTGGGATATCGAGATCTGTTCGATGCAAGGCGGCACCGACATCGGCGACGACGGAATCCGCCAGCGACTCGACGCGCCCATCGGGGCGGATCGCCTGCAGCAGCTTGCAGGGAAGTCCGATTCGGCTGCCATTCTCGTGGACGATCTCTCCCGGCCGACACCGGCCTTTCGGTTGCTGCCCTATCTGTTGGAGCAACTGCACGCCGGGGGGATCGAGCAGGACCAGATCACCATCATCGGCGCCGTTGCCGCCCATCGCCCCATGGACCGAGACGACTTTATCAAGAAGGTCGGCGCTGACCTGGTGGACCAGTATCGGGTGGTGAACCACAATGCCTACGAGAATCTCGAATTCCTCGGCAACTCCTCACAGGGCGTGCCGATTTTCGTCAATCGAGATTTCATGGGGTGTCAGCTGAGAATCGCTTTGGGGATGATCACCCCCCGGGGCGGGTTCTTTGGAGGTGGGGCGAAACTGCTGATCCCAGGGGCTTGTGGGCAGCAGACGATTCTCCTGAACCATCGTTACGTCCATGGTGAGGCATTCCGACCCCATCTGGATGAGGTCGCTCGGATGGCTGGTTTGTCCTTTCTCGTCAATCCGCTGCTCAATGAGTCGCTCGACATCATTGACCTGGTGGCAGGCGATCCAGCGCAGGCCTATCGAGCCGGATGTGATCTTGGCAGCAAACTCTACGCGACCAAGGTTCCAGAGGGGCCACTTGACGTGGGGATCTTCAACGCCTACCCGAAGGACACGGAGCTTTGCCAGGCCGGATTGGCCATGGTACCGCTGAACTCCAGTGACCATGATCCCTTCATCGACGATGCGACCATCGTCATGACCAGCGCCTGTTCAGAGGGCGCGGGATGGCACTCGGTTCTGGGGCCGGGGACAGCACTTCGTGGCAATCCACGACCTCAGGCGCGTCGAACCTTCATCTACAGTCCCGCAGTCAATCGTTATGACTGTGAGGCGCTCTACGGTGAACATGTGACACTTTTCCGAGAATGGACATCTCTGCGTCAGCGCCTTGTTCAGCTGCATGGCGATACCGCCCGTGTGGCCGTGTTTCCAGCCGGTGCTCTGCAGACCGCCGCAAACTGACATCAACGACCGATTCGGTAACAACAGGAGAACTGCTCGTGCCAGCACTCGAACGCTTTGCCCTCGACGGCAAGAACGTCGTCGTCACAGGAGCCGGTCGAGGCCTCGGACGAACGATGGCCCTGGAGGCCGCCATCTCAGGAGCCCGAATCGCCGTGGGTAGCCGAACGATGTCTGAACTGGAAACCTTGAGGGACGAGATCGAGGCAGACGGAGGGCACTGCTTCATCCATCCATTGGATGTGACCGATGTCGCCTCAATCCAGGCGTTTGTCGAAGCCGTGGACGCGCACCTGGAAGGCATCGATGTGCTCGTCAACAACGCGGGGTACAACAAGGTCGGGAAGATCCTCGACTATGACGAGGAACTCTACGATCTCATCGTCGATGCGAATCTGAAGAATGTCTTCTTCTGCTCTCAGATCGCTGCCCGGAAGATGATCGAGCGGGGGATCCGCGGCAGTATCATCAACATCTCATCGCAAGCAGGTGTGGTAGGAGCGCCGGAGCGAGGCCCCTATTCCGGTGCCAAAGGAGGGGTGAACAACCTGACGCGTACGATGGCGGCCGAGTGGGCAGAGCATGGAATCCGCGTGAATGCGATTGCACCCACTGTGACCCGCACCCCTATGGCCGAGTCAGCGATGAAGGCGAGTCAGGCGTTCGCAGACGCGATCAAGACGAAGAATCTGCTGCGCGGTGACCTGGCAGAGCCCGAGGAAATGTCCGCACCCGTCATCTTCCTGGCTTCCGATGCGGCCAGTATGATCACAGGTCATACGCTCGTCGTCGACGGAGGCTGGACGATCGTCTAGTCGAGTCGATCGGTCGTGGTGATCTCGCAATGATCAAGCGGTGGCCATGGTCGAGTGCTCAACGAGGCCGGAATTCTCGTCGACCTGCTCACGACTCGACATGCCCATGACCATCGCGTGCACGACGGTCTGTTCCGCGACAAAACGGATCGCTCGGGCCGGGTCGCGAGTCAGATCACTGCCGCCACCGACGACCTTCATCCCGTACACACCTTTGCCGCTCATGACCATCTGGTCGATGAGTTGGCGTACCCGATCAGGCTCGCCGCACATGGCATCGCCCGCATAGTTGATGCGAACGAGATTGACATCGGGCCAGCTGGAAGACGCGGAGGCTCTTAGTGCGCCCAGATCGTGGCAGGAAGTACCCACAGCGCGAATCATCCCTTCCTCCTTGCACCGGGAAAGACTGTCCATCGCGTCGGCTGCGGTTTCTTCCCAGTCTGCGCTCGTGAGGCAGTGAAGCAATACGATATCGATGTAGTCCGTCTTCAGCTCACGAAGGAATCGCTCCACATCCGCCCTGACCTCATTGGGCTTCCGGGAGTTTGTTTTGGTCGTGACGACGACACTGGATCGGTCCACCTGCTGTAGGGCACGGGCGATGTGAGGATGTGTCCCATATTGGTCGGCGCTGTCCCAGAACGTGATCCCCTGGGAATGGGCGTACAGCAGCAAAGACGAAAGGCCGTCAATCCCCAGGTCACTCTGCTCGGAGCGACCATTCCAGCCGTTGGTTCCGGTGCCAAAACACAGTTGCGACACGTGCAGGCCGGTGGCACCGAACTCCACTTGCTCGATCATCGGCTTTGATCTCCTGGGGTTTGAGGTAGCGATGGGGCGGTCTCTCGCAGACGCGGACTCTGAATTCGATGGCGGCGCTCTAGATCCTGGCCAAGGCGATCTACTCGTGCATCTTGCAGTCGTGCTGCACCACCCCGTGCCAGTCGCGTCAGAAGTCGCACGAGGTGCTCAGCGTCATTCAGGTTGATCGCTTCGCGCCGCACAGCCTTATGTCCCTGGTTGTGGTAGTTGGCCAGAGGTAAGGCGACGGCGGCTGTGGGAACGCCTGCTCTAGACAGCACAGTGGCTTCGCACGTGCCGCCATCCATCAGTCGTCTCTGACAGGGGATCCGTTCGGCCGACTCATCACCCTCTGCCGCCTGTACGAGAGCAGCCGTCAATGCGGGGTCGAACAACCACCGTTTATCTCCCACCCGGATCACAGGCCCCTGTCCAAGTGGCGCCCCGGATAGACAGCTTGAGCACTCGATGTTCACGTACACGGCGTCTCGATCCAGATGATCGCTCTGCGTGATGTCGAGCATGCCCCCAAATCCGGTCTCCTCAGCTCGAGTTAGCAGAATCGACAGGCGCGCAGAGGCCGATTCTTCAATCATCTTGGCCAGTACCGTCAGGGCCACGGCGACGCCCGCTATATCGTCACACGCGGTGGCGCGCAATTGCCCTTTCTTGATCGCTACATCCGGCAGATCCCACACAGCGAACGATCCTGCTGCGACCTGGTCGGCAGAATCCTGCAATTGGATGCGAAAGGCTGGGCGACTCTCACCGGCAAACAGCGCGTCTTCGAGGTAAGCCGTCACTCGCCCCATCAAGGGTGGATGACGATCGTCGATGGAGTGAACGCGCACGGGCGCATCCCGGCTGAAATCCACCGGTACACCGCCGAGACGCTCAAAGAGTAGATCCTGGGGTGTGAGGTGTTCGACATACCCCATGGCGGGATGATCCAGATGTGCCGTCAGGCAGAGCCACGGCCCTTCCAGGCTCCCTTCATAACGAATGATAAGGTTGCCCGCCTCGTCCTGCTCTGTTCGCAGTGGTGCGTCTGAATCATCAGACCAAACGCCGAGCATCTGACGAATAGCGGCAACGATGTGGTGTTCGTGGAAGGGGGCCGTGGGCAGGCGCAGCAGAGGTACGGCAATATCCGAAAAATCCAAGGGGCTTCCTCAGCGAGTAGTCGTCCTCAAAGCACGTGAACCAGCCACGCACGTCAAGGGGTGGCGAGATGCGAACAGGACGCGTCATAGATTGCGCTCACCTCCGGTATCCTGCTATCGTAGGGGCTCTTTCCCGACAAGCGGTTCGAATGTGATTTCCTTCGCGTGCTGCCACTTGCAGCGGGCATGATAGCTGCGGTTGCGTCTCTCATCGTGTGGCAGGACCAAGTGTGAGTGATGAAACGAGAGTTACCACAAATATACCAGAGGTACCTGGAGACTCGCCGTGAGGCTCATCTCGACAGTGAGGGCCGCGAGGCGCTGACCTGGCGTGGATTCTGGGTCGGGATCTTTCTCAGCTTCTTTCTCGCCATCGGTGCCCCCTTCGGGAACATGATCATCCGGGGGTCGTATATGTCCCTCGATTTCAGTACCCCGGGGGCGATCTTCCTATTTCTGCTGTTGATCGGCGTGCTCAACCTGCTTTTCAAGTGGGGGGCGGTGAGCCTGGGGCGGGCGGGATTGCTTGCCATCGTGAGCTCCGTAGGCATCGTGAATGCCGGTTGGCCCCTGCAAACCCTCGATTTGGCATCTCCCGCGGTTGCACTCGGGATCTTTCTGCTCGCTTCCTGCTGGCTCAACGTGGCGGCGACACTGCGAGGTACATCGCTGGCTCTGAATCGATCAGAGTTGGTGCTGGTATACGCCATGCTGCTGATCGTGTCAGCCTTGTGCACCATGGGGCTCAGCGAGCAGATCCTGCCGATCATCACGGCCATCTTCTATTTCGCCTCACCTCAGAATCACTGGCAGGAGAAGCTGTTTCCCCATCTTCCGAGACGACTCCTCGTCGATGATGGTACCGGCAGCCGCCTTTTCTATGAGGGGCTCGCTGCGGGGACGGATGATCGCATTCCGTATAGCACCTGGGTGGAGCCCTTGTTCTGGTGGGGGATCTTCCTGTTAGCCCTCTATGTGACGATGGTGTCTATCGCCGTCATCGTTCGACGTCAATGGATGGAGCGAGAGCGTCTCGCCTATCCCATCGCACAGGTCGGTCTGGCCATGATCCGTGGTGAACACAAGGACCGACTCGTGAACGACTTCTTTAAGCGACCGAGCATGTGGCTGGGGCTGGCGATCCCTCTCATCGTAGGGTCGTTGAAGGCGCTGCACAGATACAGTCCCGGTGTACCTATCATGCCCGTGCAGTGGATCTTGCCCTTCTTTGGCGGCCAGACGATTCAGCTGACGATCTCCTTCGCTATGATCGGGTTTTCCTATTTCATCAATGCGAACATCGCTGCTGGGATCTGGGTCTTCCACCTGTTGTCCAAGGTGGAGAAGGAGGTCTTCATACTCGCCGGAGTGAAGTCGTCGCAGAAGATCGGTTTCGGCGTGTCGGACTATCCCTATTTGGGGTATCAAGGCGTCGGTGCGCTGCTGGCCATGGTGCTGGTGGGGCTGTGGATCGGTCGCGAGCACTATCGGGACGTCTTTGCCAAGGCCTTTGGTCGCGCTCCCCACGTCAATGATGGCGATGAGATTCTGCCGTATCGTGGTGCTGTGGCCGGCCTCCTCGGTGGCATGGCCATCATGACGGGGTGGCTGTGGTTCATGGGTACGCCGCTATGGGTTGCCCTCCTGTTTATCGTGGTCGCCCTTCTGATTTTCATCGGCATTACACGCATCGTCGCCGAGGCCGGTCTAGCCGCGGTTCGATCACCGATGATCGCTTCTGATCTCGTTGTCCAAGGTGCAGGGTCAGCCCTTGTAGGTCCTGCGGGGGTTATGAACCTCAGTCTCGCCTACATCTGGGCATCCGACATCCGCATCTTTGTCCTGGCCACGTGCACCAATGCGCTCAAGATGATCGAGGAGATGGAACCTCGGGCTCGCAGAGTTGTGGTTTGGGCGATGCTTCTGGCCCTCGTCATCGGTGCCTCCGGTTCTCTGTGGATGATCTTCCATATGGCGTATCGCCATGGTGGGATCAATCTCAACAACTGGTTTTTCCAGGGGCTGCCCGCCTACGCTTATAATGCGGCCCTGCGAAACATCGAGCCACTGGGTACCTATTGGTCCGGGCTGGGATTCCTCGGCGGGGGCGCTGTCTTCATGACCCTCATGATGTTCTTACGCCAGCGGTTGCCGTGGTGGCCGATCCATCCCATCGGTTTTCCCATCGGCGCCAACAGCATGATGAACTATGTGTGGTTCAACGTATTCCTGGCGTGGTTCCTCAAACGCCTCATCCTGCGGTATGGGGGGGCAGCCAACTACAAACGCAGCCAGTCCTTCTTCCTCGGTTTGATCGCCGGTCAGGTGCTGTGCAACGGAATCTGGCTCGTCATCGACTATATCACCGGCAAGATCAACAATCCCATCTTCTGGGTATGAAGACAGCGCAGAACATCGGTGACCTGGGTGCGATGGCGATGACGCATGTACGTGTCGTGACACTGGTCCTGCTGTTAATGGGGGCGACATCCCACGCGAACCGGCTGGTAGAGATCGAGGACTCCGAACAGCGGGTTCGAACGACGGTTGAGGTTCTGTCGTCCCATGCATCTCGTCTGACGGGTTACTCGGGCTCGGAACACGCGGCAGGATGGATCCACGACCAGCTCGTCGATCTCGATCTTGGCACCGTACACCAGGAAACCCTCGCCGTGACAGTCCCCATCGAGATCGGGGGACACAGCCGGCTGCATCTGCTGGATGAAGGTCGAGATCTTACGATTTACGGTCTGTGGCCGAATGGCCCCCGCACGACGACCACGGGCCCACAGGGCTTGTCAGGACCTCTGGTCTATCTCGGCCACGGGGAATACGAGGAGTTCGACGGACGTCGACTCGATGGCTCCATCGCCCTCATGGAATTCGACTCGTGGGATCACTGGTTGCGGGCAGCGTCTCTGGGCGCGGTTGCGGTGGTCTTTATCGCCCCTGACGAGGCGACGTATCGTGAGACGTTGGATAAGTCGACTCTCGAACCGGTCAACATTCCACGTTTCTGGATCGACGCCAAACAGGGCAATGAACTACGTCGGCGCCTTCGGGAACCGGGGGATCAGTTATCGGTTCGTCTGGACAGTCGCATGGACTGGCAGGAAGTCTCCGCGTGGAATCTGTGGGTGGAGATCGCTGGCAGCGATTCGTTGCTCGCCGAGGATCGCATTGTCGTCCAGGCTTACTACGATGGAGTCGCTGCCACACCGTCCCTGGCGCCTTCGGCTGAATCTGCGTCCAGCGCAGCAGCCCTATTGGAGGTCGCACGGCATCTGCGTGATCATCCACCCGAGCGAACGGTACTCGTGTTGTTTACGGGGGCTCATTTCCAGGCCCTCAGTGGGGTTGTCGATTTCCTCAATCGGCACATGCGCACCCACAAGCACTATGTGAAACAAATGACGGAGCCGCTGCCGACCAAGCTGTTTATCAGTCTGGATCTGTCGACGAAAACTGACCAACTCGGCATCTGGAACAACACGTACGATTTTGGGCTGAAGCGGTTCTTCGTGCCTTTTGGCCGGAGATTCACCCGCTACGCCGAGGAGGTAGGGCCCATCCTCGGTCGAGATTCCACGGGTGTGCTGGTCAATGGCATCAGTCCGATTCGTGGCATGGACTGGTCCACCTTCGTGCCGGATGGGGTCTCCGTAGATAGTGAGGCGGCGCTGGATGTCGGGTTGCCGGCGCTGGCCTTTGTGACGATCCATGACGCGCGCTTTCCGGTGAACACGCCGCTCGACATGCCTGAGAATGTGCGCTTCGATCATCTTGACCGTCAGGCTCAGTTCTTAGGCCGGGTGTTGTCCGCGTCCTTTGCCGACACAGCCTTGTTTTCGGGGTTGGAAGATTTCGGTCCCGTTCTGAAGGATCGACTTAGAACCCATCGTGTCCGCGTGCGCGCCTTTCCTCGTCGAAGCGAGACACCCGATCGGGCGATCAGCAATGCCGTCGTGCTCGTCAACGGGGGCTCTCACAAGGGAGTTGACTACGGCAGGGTTTTCCGCACTGATCTCGACGGCGAGGCGACCATCTCGGGACTCTACACCGGCGGCAATGCGATCAGCGCCTTTGGTCTGGACGAAGCGACAGGAGAGGTCATCTACGCGCCGGATCTGAGTGCGCGGGCAGAGAAATTCCACGGCAAAGCGCTGGGCAGTGGTCGATTGAACTGGTCCGTGCGTTGGGCAACCGATACCAAAACGATCGTCGTGTTCCCAGCTGTGCTGAAGACCCTGTACGGGCTGACGAGTCCGAATATCCTTCGCGGCCTGCGCGGGATGAAGATGATCGACAGTGGAGGCATCGCCCCGCGCCAGTTTGGCTACTTCTTCGGAGGTCTGTGGTCGACGGATCTGGCTGTTGTGTATGCTCCGCGTCAGGCAGATGAGGACGATCGGCACCTGAAACTCCTCATCGGCACCGCAACTCAGCGGATGCTGCTGATCAATAGCCAGGGGGGAACCGATGAGCAGGAAGCCAAGGGGTCTGGCTACGACCTGACGACAAACAACATGTTGCCCACCCCGTTACTGGCGCTGCGAGACACATGGAACCTGAACGACGCTCGCCTGACCATGATGCGGTCCCATGCGATCGAGAACCAGCGTCTGAGTCGACTGCATGACGCTGGAGAGCGTCTGCTGCGCAATGCGGAATTGGCCGTCGATCAATTGCGTTGGTCCGACTATATCGCCCACGTGCGAGCCGGACTGGGCGTGACGATGCGGGCCTATCCAGAGGTGGTGGCCACTCTGAACGATGTGATCTCGGGGATCGTCTTTTTCCTCGCCCTGGTCATCCCGGCTGCCTTCTTCGGTGAGCGTCTGCTGTTTTCGTTCGCGGATATTCGTTGGCAGTTGTCCGGATTTGGCGGACTGCTGCTCGTCATCTGGATGTTGATCTCACAGGTGCATCCCGCCTTCGACATTGCCCACCCGCTGATCATTCTGCTCGCCTTTGCGATCATGGCCATGGCGGTCTTTGTCCTGACTCTCGTGTCGAGCCGGTTCAATCGATTCATGAAGGAATTCCAGGCGGCCAAGGCGAAGGTCCACCAGACCGATATCAGCCGCATCAGCGCCGCCTATGCTGCATTCCTTCTGGGCATCTCCAACATGCGTCGCCGGAGACTGCGCACCGGTCTCACGTTGCTGACACTGACACTGCTCACCTTCACCGTCCTCTCCTTCACGTCCTTCCGTCCCGACGTCCGGTTTCTCGTGTTCAGCCTCGATCACGAAGGCGCTTACGAGGGGGTCCTGATCAGAGATCGAGGGTGGAATGGTTTGATGACGGTGAACCTCGACTACGCCAAGTCTCACTTTGAAGATCACGGTGTGGTCGCGCCTCGAGGCTGGTACATCTCCTATTTCCAGGAGGAGAAACGATTCACCGAGGTGCGTCGCGACTCGCTCAATGTGCAGGCGGCGGCCATGCTGGGCCTGACGCCGCAGGAACGGGAGGTGACAGGTCTCGGCAACGATCTGGTCGCGGGCCGTTGGCTGCAGGCGGGCGACAGCGAGGTTTGCCTGTTGCCGATGGCGATGGCAGTACCCTTGGGCATCGATTCACTCGCTGTGGAGGATGGTTCTGCCCACGTTCAGATCTTCGGTAAACGCTTCGATGTGATCGGGCTTTTTGAGGCGAAGGCTTTCGAGGCGATCACCGATCTCGACGATGAACCTCTGACCCCGGCCGATTTCCAGCTTTCATCGACAGACGCTCTCGGTCCGAGTGCCGGTGCGGGTGCGGGGCCCACGATGGTCGTTGTGGAGGATGAGATCCTTTCCGACGTGCGGTCCTTCGTGCATCTGTCGGCGGAACACGTGCTGGTCATGCCGTACAAGACCTTGCAGGTCGTTTTCGGTGATCTGCGTTCCATCGGTGTCAAACTGAATCCGGAGGCGCCGGTTGAGTCGCTGATCGAAGACTATCTCGTACGCATTGCGGGCACGCTGTTCGCGGGTCTTCGTGACGGGGACGAGGTTTCCGTGTCCTCCTACACTTCCCTCGGGATTACGTCGGTCGAGGGGATGGAGGCGCTGATTGTACCGATGCTCATTGCGGCGCTGATTGTCTTGAATGCGATGATGGGTGCCGTATATGAGCGCTTCAGGGAGATCGGGATCTATTCCTCTGTAGGGCTGGCACCGATGCACATTGCGCTGCTGTTCATCGCCGAAGCCTGCGTGTATGCCGTCATCGGCGTGACCCTCGGGTACATGTTCGGACAGGGTCTCGGCAAGATTCTCGTGCACTATGACCTACTGTCAGGCTTGAGTCTCAACTACTCATCCATGGCGGCCATCGTCTCAGCCGTGATGGTGATGGCCGTCGTCCTGCTGTCAACTCTATATCCCGCACGTCTGGCTGCACGATCGGCCGTGCCGGACACGGTACGCAGATGGCAACCTCCGCCGCCGGAGGGAGATGACTGGAGTTTCGATTTTCCATTCATGGTGGGGGAGACGGAGGTCGAGGGCATCGCCGGTTTCCTGGCTGGTTTCTTCAACGCCTACGGAGAAGAGTCCATCGGTGTGTTATATGCCGACAAGGTGCGCATTGTCGAAGAGTCGAACCAACGAGGGGAGCGGGAGCTCGCTCTGCAGTTGCTGCTGTGGTTGGCGCCCTTTGATATGGGGGTCAGCCAGTTCGTACAGGTCGAGTTCACGCCCAGTTCCACACGGGGGGCCTATGGTGTCGACGTTTACATCAGGCGACTCAGTGGTCAGGACACGTACTGGCAACGTGTGAATTCGGGATTCTTCAATGCCCTGCGCAAGGAGTTCCTCCTCTGGCACACCATGGCAGATGACGACAAGGTCTATCACCGAGATATGGCCCGTGAGATGTTGGCCGCCGGTGCCGATGTCGTCTTCAGCGACGAAAGGGCTGCCGGATGAGTGACAGCCCACAGAATCCTCGACGCATTCTAGACCGCTGGCGTGGTTGGCGATCTCGGCAGTACGAAGAGGTCGAAGAGTTCCGTGCCTTGTTGGAACCGCCCGATCGTTTCGCCGAGGGGTTCACCGTACGCACGATCATCGGCGTGATCTTCATCTCCCTCATCATGACGCCGGGAGAGATGTATCTCGGTCTCGTGACGGGTGGCTCGATCGGTTCGGCGGCACAATGGGTGACGGTCATCCTGTTCCTCGAGGTGGCGAAACGCTCCTTTACGACCCTGCGCCGCCAGGAAATCTATCTGCTGGTCTATGTTGCCTCGGCACTGGTGGCCCGAGAGGAAGGAGCCTTCCTCGACCTCCTGTTCCGTCAGTACTTCGTGCGTTCGGCCCAAGCCGAGCAATTCGGGATCTCGCGACTTCTCCCCGATTGGTGGGTACCCGGTCCCGAGTCTGAAGCGCTCGCACAACGAACGTTCCTGCACGAGGACTGGATCCTACCCATCGGTCTTCTGATCCTGGGCACGATCGTCGGCCGCATCGCCTGGTTTACGTCAGGATATGTACTGTTTCGACTGACCTCTGACCGCGAGAAATTGCCCTTTCCGACGGCGCCCATGTCCGCTCTGACGGCGATGGCCCTGGCCGAAGAGAGTGGGGAAGAGCAGGAGACGTGGAAGTGGCCCGTGTTTTCTGTCGGAGCCATCATCGGCAGTGCCTTCGGGCTGATCTACGTGGCCCTGCCTGTGTTCTCAGAGATCCTCGGTGGCAAGAAGATCATGCTGATCCCCATTCCGTTCTGGGATCTCACGCCCTATCTGGGCCATCTGATCCCGGCGGCGCCCCTGGGTATCACCTTAAGTCTCGGCACGATCATGGCGGGTCTCTATGCTCCATTCTGGGGTGTCGTGGGATCCTTCGCCGGTGTGATCGTCCACACGGCCGTCAGTCCCATTCTGTATACACAGGGATTCATGCCCAGCTGGCTGGTCGGCATGGATACAATTCGCACGCAGATTGTCACCGGCGTCGATTTCTGGCGGGCCTTTTCCATCGGCATCACCCTGGCGGTCACCATAATCAGCTTGTATCAGGTGATGGCGACTGCGCGCAAGAGGCGCCGTGAATTGGATGAGGGGATCTCCATCGATGGAGCGGCAGGCAAGACGTATCCTGCTACGTGTCAGCATGCCAGTTGCCGCCAGCCCTCAGAGGTCCGCGGTTACTGTCTGAAGCATCTCGGCCGAGGCGATTTCAATATCTGGATCTGTGTCGTGCTGTTTTCGGTGGCCGCTCTGTATCCGATCGTGCTTGCCAAGACGCTGTTTCCGACACTGGTGACGACGGGGCTTCTGCTCGTGTTTTTTGGCATCGCTTTCATCTACGCGCCCATCATGTCTTTTGTCTCAGCGCGCCTGGACGGACTCATCGGACGTGAAGTGGCCATTCCCTATATCAACGAAGCGATCATTTTCCTCACCGGCTATCGGGGAGTGGACATCTGGTTCGTGCCATTCCCCACGCGCAACTACGGCGGGCATGCCGAAGGTTTTCGCGTCGTCGAACTCACAGGGATGCGTTTCACGAGTCTGTTGAAGGCGGAGTTGTTCATGCTCCCCATCGTCTTCGCCGTCAGCCTCATGTATTGGAGCTTTCTCTGGCGACTGGGGCCCATACCGTCAGAAAGTTATCCCTACGCCCAGTTGATGTGGCCCCTGCAAGCCTTTGACAAAGCCCTGTTCTACTCCAGTACGATGTACAGCCAGATGTGGACAGAGGGCGAAGAGGTTGAAGGGCAACGCCTCGAGGCGGATCAGGCTGTGTGGAGTCCTTCGAATCTGCAGGATAGAGAGTGGTGGTATTGGCGAGTAAGAGTGACGGACGACGTGGATATTGCTGATCCGGACAAGCGGACGTATGGCCCCTGGTCCTCCGTCGGTTACTTCTACACGAATTTCGGTGGCGCTTCCCCGCCCACACAGACACCACCGCAGGTGCTGGATCGTCTTGCTCTGGCGGCTCAGCGAAGCGCCCATCGTGATTCGGTAGGTGATCAGCCCCCGCCACAACTACAGTGGCCGTCACTGGGGGAGGTCGTCGATACGGCAAATCCGAATTTCGCTGCCCAGGTGGATGGCGGCGTCGGTACCGATTCGCTCGCATTCCTGTTCGAAGTCGATCGTCTGGCCTCCTTCGACGGCGAGTTTCTTCAACGGTCTGCTGATCGCCCCTTGTTGTTCATGGCCCTTTGGCAGGATCTGCGATACACCGGGGATGGTCGTGACAACGATGGAGACGGCCTGATCGATGAGGAACTGATCAATGGCCGCGATGATGACGGCGATGGTCGACTGGACGAGGACTTTCGTCATCCGCTGCAGGGGAAGAAGTGGCCGATCATCCTGTTTGGTGGCGCCTTTGGTCTGGTCTTCTACTTCACCATGTCCTTCTTCGGCCTGCCCATCTTCCTCATCTGGGGATATGTGCAATCTGTGCTAGGGATTCCACACAATCTGCTGCCCATGATCTTCGGCGCCTTGCTGGCTCGATTCTACTTCTGGAAGAAGTACGGGAAACAGCAGTGGCGACAGTATGCGATGGTACTGACCGTCGGCTTCGGAGTGGGTATGTCGCTGGTGGGAATGTTCTGCGCCGCCTTTGCCATGGTTAGCAAGGCGGTGTCCTCGCTTCAGTACTGAGGCGGTCGCAAGTGCAGTGCGCTAAGCCGCGTTTCGGCGCGATTGATAGCGCTGCAGCAAGAGCGCGGGAACTCCGATGGTCAAGTATGTGATGTTCCCCAACGCATGGACAACCGTAGCACAGGCCAGGGCTGCGGCAGCGTCGACGCTGTAGAGCGTTTCGAGGGTGTTGGCGAAGAGAAAGTGATAGGCGCCGATGCCTCCTTGTACGGGAATGACGATGCCGATCGAGGAAATCGCCATCACGACAAGGGCCGCCGCAGCGCCCAGGCTGTGGCTCTGGTGGAGACCGAACGCACAGAATGACTCGTATATGATGAGTACATACCCTGCATTGAGAATGGCGGAGCTGACGAAGATCCGCACATAGGCGCCTTTTCCGGACACACTCGTCAGCCCGACAACAAACTTGCGCAGGATCTCGGCGGCGGGACCAGCGATCCGCGCCGAAATACGAGACAGTTGGACTTCGACGATTTCGATCCCGCTCTCGCCCGTGGCGCATGCATACGCCAAGAACGCGGCAAGCAGCGCACATCCGCCGAGCATGAGGAGCGAACCACTGACCAGCAATGGGTACTCTGTCTCGAGACGACCGGGAATCACGGATAGTGACAGGCCCACGAAGAAGATCAACCATACCATGTCCAGAATGCGCTCGACGACGACCGTTCCAATAGTAGCACTCACGCTTACATCACGTTGCCATTTGAGGCTCAGTGCCCGAGCCGCTTCGCCGGCCCGTGGGGCGACGATGTTTGCACTGTAACAGATCGCCAAAGCGAGAGTTGCATCTGTCACCGTCACCACTCGCGTGACGCCTTTCAGAAGAACCACCCAACGCCAAGCCCGGATCGCCACGGTGCATAGCGTGGTGAGCACGATCATCGCTAACCACCCCGTCGATGACTGCCGTGCCGCCTGCCATATTGTGGTTAGGTCGATCCCCTCGAACGCCCAGTAGAGGAATACCCCCGCCAGGGTCAGGCTGAAGGCGTAGCGCAGAAATGCCTTCAAGGCGCGACTATTTGTAGACCGTGTCGGGGTCGAAGACACGCTCGTCGATGGTCTCCCACGACGCGGTGTCATCATCCCATCGACGATAGTAGCAGGCGAAGAATCCGGCGTGGCACGCCGCCACCTCCTGGTCCACGCGGATCTCAACCGAATTCATGTCGCAGTTGACGCGGATCTCCCGCACCCTCTGCACGTGGCCAGAGTCAACGCCCTTTTTCTGAACCAGCCCCTTCGAGCGGCGATAGAGATGCACGAGGCCTTCACGAGCGGTGGCTTGCAGGGCCTCGCGGTTAACAAAGCACAAGACCAATAGTCGCCCTGTCTTGTGTTCGGTGATCGCTGCGGGCAGGAGGCCATCTGCCCCAAAACTCAGGTCGTCGACGAGTGATTCCTTCAAGATGAACCTTTACTTCGCAGGATTGATTTTGCCATGCTGCTCCAGCAGACAGATGACCTGCCGGGCGGCTTCGTCAATGGTGACGGTGTCGGTTTTCAGTTCCAGTTCCGGTGCCTGGGGTTCTTCATACGGATCGGAGATGCCGGTAAAGTTTGGAATCTCACCAGCGCGAGCCCTTTTGTACAACCCCTTCGGATCACGCTGCTCACAGATCTCCAGTGGAGTATTCACATAAATCTCGAAAAACTGATCCTCTGCCAGCAGGGCACGCACCTGATCTCGATCGGCACGATAGGGGCTGACGAAACTGCTGAGGGTAATCAATCCCGCATCGACGAACAGCTTACCCACCTCGCCGATGCGACGGATGTTCTCTGCCCGATCATCGGCGGAGAAACCGAGATTGCTGTTCAGTCCGTGTCGCACATTGTCGCCGTCAAGGACGTAGGCGACGCAGCCCCGTTCGATCAGCGCGTGCTCGACGCGAAAGGCGACGGTGCTCTTGCCAGATCCAGACAGCCCCGTGAGCCAGAGCAGGGCGCCCCGCTGGTCGAGGAGCTTCTCACGATGCGCACGGGTAACCTGGCTGGCATGCCATGTGATGTCAGTCGCTTCGTGAAAGATCTGTGAACCCGACGATGAACTCACGCCGACTCACCATCCTCTAGTTCGTCCTCGTCCACGTGGCCCACAAGAGTGCCCACGTCCTCTCCGTCACAGATCCGCAGGATCGTACCCTTCTCATCAAAATCGAACACATGGATCGGCAGATCGTTGTCGCGTGCCAGGATGACGGAGGGCAAGTCGACGACTTTCAGATTCTGTCGCAGAATCGTGTTGTAGTCCATTCGGCGATATAGCCGCGCTTGGGGGTCGGTCTGAGGATCGGCAGTGAAAATGCCTCGAGCCTGGTTCTTTGCATAGAGGAGCGCTTCAGAGCGCGTCTCCAGGGCCCGCTGAGCGGCGGTGTAGTCGGTGGTGACATAAGGCTGACCTGTGCCGCCGGCGAAGATGACCACGTAGCCCTTTTCAAGATGATGGGCCGCACGCAGCCGGATATACGGCTCGGCCACGCTGTTGACGGGGACGGCCGTCATGACCCGCACCTCGACGTTACCTTCCGAGCGGCCCGTGATGACGCCCCGCAACATGAGGCTGTTCACGATGGTTCCCATCATGCCGATGTTGTCAGCCTCGACTCGTTCGATGCCCCATAGTGATCCGAGATTACCGCGAAAGATGTTGCCGCCACCGATCACCACCGAAACCTGCACACCCCGACCGTGCAGGCCGATGACCTCGTCTGCAATGTGTTCAAGTGCTTCGTGATCGAACCCGAATTCCTCGTCGCCAGATACCGCCTGACCGCTGAGCTTGAGGGTCACCCGTTCATAACGCATGGATCTTTGGGTCCTGGAAAAGGGGGATGGATCTGGTTGGTTGGTCGGAACGTCGTGCCAGACTGGCCGACGTCATAGGAGTCGGCCCTTGGTGATCTTGGCTGCTTCTGGAAAACGGCGACACAACTCATCGACCTCGAACGCAAAGGCATCGACCTGACCTCCAGCCATGCCGACCAAGGCTTCGGAGTGTTCGAGAATCGTGCGGATATCGGTGGCCTGCAGGGGGAGGCGATCGTCTGCCCCTAACCGTTCAACGAGATCGTTCTCGCCGCCGCCTTGCTGACGCAGAGCCAGGGCAGCTGCGACGGCGTGCTCCTTGATCGCTTCGTGTGCCTGTTCCCGCCCTGCCCCTTTTCGCACGGCTTCCATCAACAGGGTTGTGGTCGCGAGAAAGGGAAGGAATCGCTCGAGTTCTCTGGCGATGACCGCCTCGTAGACACCCATTTCGTCTACCACATGCAGGGCGGTCTCCAACATGCCGTCGAAAGCGAAAAAGGCATCGGGCAGAGCAACACGTCGAACAACGGAGCAGGAGACGTCGCCCTCGAACCATTGATCTCCTGCGAGCCCACTGATCATGTGGACATGTCCGCCGATGATCAGTTGCAGACCGTTGATGCGTTCCGTGCTGCGCGTGTTCATCTTGTGCGGCATCGCCGACGAGCCGACCTGACCGGGTACGAATCCCTCGGTGGCGGTTTCGGCCCCGGCCATGAGGCGCACGGTGCGAGCCAGGTTTGCGATGCCCGCACCCAGTTGATACAGGCACGAGACCACGTCGAAATCCAGGGACCGGGGATAGATCTGACCCACGGCGCCCAACTGACGACCGAAACCCAGATGCTCCTGAACCCTCGACTGCAATTCGGTGACACGCTCAGTGTCGCCCTCGAACAGGGTCAGTTGGTCGAGGCTCGTACCGACGGCTCCCTTGAGGCCCCGAAGCGGGTAACGAGCGATCAGATCGTCAAGGCGAGCAAAGGCTTCGACCATTTCCTGCCCGAACATGGCCAATCGCTTGCCCACCGTCGTGGGTTGAGCCGCTGCATGGTGTGTCCTGCCGACGATGGCCAGATCACGCCAGACGGCGGCTCGATCACGTAGCGCATCGAGAAGGCGGACATACTTGAGGCGCAGTAACCTCAGGGACTCGAGGATCTGATACTGCTCAACATTGTCCGTGAGATCGCGGCTGGTGAGCCCTTTGTGGACGTGCTCGAAACCGGCAAGTTCGCAGAATTCCTCGATGCGAGCCTTCACGTCATGACGCGTTCGCTCTTCTCGGTGACGAATCGATTCGAGATCGACCTGATCGAGGACTGATTCGTAGGCTTGGATGGCCTCACCGGGAATGGGGATGCCCAGATCCGCTTGAGCTCGCAGAACCGCAATCCAGAAGCGTCGTTCGAGACGTACACGCCCAGCCTCTGACCACAATCCGATCAGGGCATCGCTGGCATAGCGACTGGCGAGGACGTTGGCGACGGCGACGGGGTCGGACACCGGCTGCGGCGAGGCTTCTTCAGGAGGTGAAGATGGACATTGATGTGATCACGAGTGACGTCGAGACCAGCCGTCTAAGCATAAGGCAAGAGGCGAATCATGCCAACGTTTTGAGAAAGTACCCACTGATTCTCTGGGGGGTGGTGGCTGGCTACTCTCAAATCAATCCGGTGATACGCCAGTACAAGACATTCAGCGGGCAGAGAAGAAACAGGGAGAGGGAGGAGAGAAGGAACATGGCTCCCACCATCTGTCGGAGCGGTACCTGCCGATAGCTCAAGGCTACCATGAATGGTGCTGCCTGATAAGGCAGAAAGACGAGGCTGGTCGCCATGGCGACACTCATGGCAGAGGCGATCGGGGTAAGGCCGTATTGAGAGCCCACCTCCAGCAGAGAGGGGGTTACGACGGCACCCACCGCGGCGATGTCCATGAGGAAGTCGAGGGGGACGGCTGCCGCCGTAAGTGCCAGGCAGGCACTGAGCCAGTGCCCGCCAGCGTCAGGCAGCAGATGCAGCACGCTGCCGATCACTCGCCCGTTGACCCCCGATAGATCCAGTGCGGCCCCCATGCCAAAGAGTGCGGCAATGTAGAAATAGAGGGGGAAGTTGATCTCCCTGAGTCTCCCAAGACTCAGAGGCCCCCATCCAGGGAGAATGGCCATCAGCACCAGAAAGAGACCCACATACACTGGCGGCAGACCGTGAATCGGATCTGTCGCCCACAATCCCACACCGGTCAGCAACAGGAACAGGGCTCTTCGTTGATCACGATCTAGAGGGCGCTGATCTGTCGTTTCGGGTTGTGACGCAGGTTCAGGTAGACCTCGACCCGCCACCAGCCATACCACCACCAGGCACAGGGCGGTGCGGGCTGCCCCGATCACAGGAAACATCCAACGAAGCCACTCCCCCCATAAGACGACGCGTCCTGTCGCCATCTCCAGTTGCCCCGTCACGACGAGATTGGGAACCGATCCTGTCAGGACCCCGCACCCGCCGAAATACGTGCCGCAGACAAGAGACAGAGCGATCGCGCCTCCCCAGCGTCGGGCGTCGTCGCCCCCGGAAGGTGCGATGGCTTGGGTCAGAGAGATGCCGATCGGCATCAGTAGCAGAACTCGAACCACCCCCGACGGCACGAGGAAGGCCGTCACCAGGCCGAGGATGTGGAGTCCGATGAGAACTCTCCAGCGCCCACCGCCGGTGATGATCGGTTGAACCCGCAACGCGAGCCGGTCACCGAGTCCAGTTGCCGACAGCAGAAGGCTTAGGACCATTCCAGCGAACACGAGCCAGATGGTTGGCTGCGAGAAGGGAGCAAAGGTGGCGGAGAAATCGAGCAATTTGAAGGCAGGTAACAGCAACAGAACTGCGAGGGAGGAGATCTCGATGGGGATCGGCTGGGCACTCCAACTGACCAGGGCGAAGGCTGCGACCCCCAGGGCTCGCTGCTGCATCGCGGTCATGAAGGGGAACGGTGCCCACCAACCGATCAAGAGGGCTGCCACGGCAAGCCAAAACCACCCCTGAAGCAGAGGGTGTGTTTCAACTTCCGACGGGGCTCCCACGGGCAATCTACCGCAACGCCGGCGAGATGGCGTTCGACAGGACGCCGACGGCGAGGGCGAAGTGGGTCGAGCGATTCCACTTCATGGTTGTATGAAAATCGTCGTACACGAGATAGGCCTCACCACGGGGGCCGTCGGGAAGCAGCAGATTTGCCCAGAGGTTCGGTCGCCGGGGCAGGTCGCGCCCGTCCAGCCGACGCACCCCGAGTTCTTGCCAGCGTGCCAGTCTCATGCGCACGTCGAGTCCGGCGAGTCGTTCGTCGAAGTCAGCCGGTATCTGCACGGCGCGACCCCATGTCTGCTCGTCATTCCACCCCAAGCGTGACAGAAAGTGCGCGATGGAGGCGAAGATGTCTGCCTGCGTACCCCAAATGTCTCGTCGCCCGTCGCCATCACCATCGACGGCATAGTGGCGGTAGTTGGAGGGCATGAACTGACACTGGCCGAGCGCCCCTGCCCACGAACCGGAGACCCGGCCTGCCGGTGTAAGCCCGTCGTCGATGGCATGCAGCAGGTTGATGAGTTCACGGCGGAAGTAGTCGCGCCTCCTGCCCCCATGGGCCAGGGTTGCCAAGGCCGCAACACTCGGGACGTCGCCAAGATTACGTCCGAAGTCGCTTTCGATCCCCCACAGGGCCACGATGAATCGAGCCTGAACACCATATCGCCGCGCGACCTCATGCAGCTGAGTCGCGTGTTGGGCGGCCAGTTCTCGACCACGCAGCTGGCGATCAAAGGACACGACTCGATCGCGATACTGAGCCCACGTGAGTCTGGATTCGGGCTGGCGCCGTTGGGCCGTCAGCACATAGGGCAGTGGGCTCACGGACTCGAATGCCGCATCGAATGTCCTGGCCGATATCCCGGAATCGATGGCTTCAGTGCGGAGTTCGGCGACCCATGAAGGAAAGTTCTGCGCCTGAGCCGTACTTGCCTGGAGCACCATCACGGTCACAGCTGTCAGAAACGGGACCGATGTGAGCCTCATGGGCGTACGATACTGCCATCCGCGCGGCGATCCTCGGCGGTGCCACTGGGGCCGGAACTCTTCAGCAGCTGCTCTGCCTTCTGCTCATCGATGTCGATTCCGAGACCAGGCAGATCGTTCGCATACAGATGTCCGTCGGCGAGTTCCGCGTGACCGGGGAAGATGTCCAACTCCTGAGCGCTGAAGTGGTTTTCCTCTTGGATGCCGAAGGATGTCGAGGATAGATCCAGGTGCATGGCCGCCGCCTGATTCACTGGATCGTTGTCACCGCCTTCCTGCCACGCCGTATGCACGCCGAACCACTCGCAGAGAGCGGCGATCTTCCGGCAGGGTGTGATGCCACCGGCTTTCGACACGCGGACCCGCACGTAGTCGATGAGGCGTTCGGTGATCAGAGGGACATACTCCTGCGGGTTAACGAACAATTCTCCCATCGCCTGGGGTGTGGTGCACTGCTGCTTGATCTGACGGAACCAGTCGATTTGCTCAGGAGGCAGGACGTCCTCCAGAAAGAACAGACGATAGGGTTCCAGCAGCTTGGACAGAGTGACTGCGTTGTGTGGTCGAAGGTGCTCATGCACATCGTGAGTCAGTTTGGGGCCAAATCCGAGTTTGTCCCGCAGGTGCGCGAACATGGCGGGAATCGTCTCCAGATAGAGCTCGTCATCGAAGACCTTCTCTGCTGCGCGTGCATTGCGAGGTCGCGGTGCAGCATCGGCGTCGATGAAGCCCCCACCGCCATAGCTGCCTAGCTGGCATCGAACGACGGGATAACCCTCCTCCAGATACCGCTGAATGTCTTCGACGAGGGCATCCAGATCGTGTCCACTTGCATGGGCATAACAGGGGACCGCATCGCGGCACTTGCCGCCCAGCAGCTGGTAGACAGGCATTCCTGCCTCTTTGCCCTTGATGTCCCACAAGGCCATGTCGATAGCGCCCAACGCAGTGTTGAGGATCGAGCCGTTGCGCCAATACGCCGCAGCATACACTGATTGCCAGATGTCTTCGATTTCGGAGGCGTCGCGACCTATCAGCCGTGGCGCGATGACTTTGTCGATCGCAGTGGTCACCGTATCGGCGTGATGGACGTCGTTTGCCGAGCCGATTCCCCAGAGCCCAGGCTGATCGGTAATCACCTTGACGATGGCCCAATAGCCACCAGGGCGGGTGCGGATGCAGCGGATTTCTTGGATCTTCGCCATCGAAACCTGTCAGTCGAGGGTGAACAGACTCAATTGCGGAAAATACGTGATCACGAGCAGGACCCCCAGTAGAATGAGGAGAAAGGGGAGGGAGGCTCGATAGAGATCGAGAATCGGACGCTTCAGCCGCGCGCTGGCGATGAACAGATTCAGACCGACAGGAGGCGTGGAGTAACCGATCTCCAGATTGGCGAGAAAGATGATTCCCAAATGGACGGGATGAACCCCATACGCCTCGGCGATGGGCAAAATGAGGGGCACCACCACGACGAGAGCGGAGAACATGTCGATCATGCAGCCCACAGCCAGGAGAAACAGATTGAGGAGGATCAGGAACAGCAGTTTGCTGTCGATGCTTCCTCGAATCCACTCCAGCAGCTGTGCGGGGATCTGGGCGTCAACCAAGTAGCTCGTGTAGGCGGTGGCTGCGGCGATGATGACGAAGATCCCACCCACAAGGATCATCGTATCGCGGACAATCCCGGGAAGGTGCCGAGGCTTGATCTCCCGATGCACGAGCATTTCCACACACAACACGTACAAGACACTCAGGGCAGCCGCTTCGCTGACGGCGATGAAGCCGGAGTAGATGCCGATGATGACCACCACCGGCAAAGCCAGTTCCAAGGCACCTTCCTTAAGGGCTTGAAAGGCATTCAGCTCGGGTGCAGGCGGAGGTGGCAACCCACGGCCGACATAGACACTGTAGACGCCCAGGCAGAAGACCATCACGAGTCCTGGNGCAATGCCCGCCAGAAACAGATCATCTACGGGCACTTCTGCGACGATGGCGTAGACGATCAGTGGGATGCTGGGCGGAAACAACAGACCCAGGGACCCGGAGGTCGTCAGCAGACCCAGAGAAAACTTCTCGGGGAAGCGTTGCTCCTGCAGCGCGGGAAAGAGCAATCCGCCGACGGCAACGATCGTCATTCCAGATGCACCGGTGAAGGCGGTCAGCAGCGCACAGATCGACAGGGCCATTACGGCCAGACCACCGGGCAGCCAGCCGAGCAAGGCCTGCGATACGCCTACGAGACGATGTGCCGCGCCACTGCGTGCCAGGAGAAATCCACACAGCGCAAACAGCGGAATCGCAGTCAGTGCGGGCATATCGGCCAGGCGATACATCTCGATAAAAACGATCGTCAGGTCCACCTGGCCGGTGGCGAAAGAAAGCAGGGCAAGGCAGATGATGATGACGAACAGCGGCGTGCCGATACTGGCAAGAAGGATGGAAAGACCGGTCGCCACCGGAGCAGGGATCATCCAGCGCTCTCAGTCTACGTCCACCGACGCCAGGCGGCAGCTGCAAAGCGCAGGGCCATGGCGCCAAAGACGAAGGGGAAGATCGTGTGCATCCACCATTGCGGCAGGTCGAGGAACACCTCGCCTCCATACTGCCGCTCATCGGCGACGAATCGAAGGGCAATGAAGGCAAGAAAAGCACAGATGCCGGCGCTGAGGGCCTCACTCAGTGCTGTGGCTCGCCTTCGCCCCTTATCACTCAGCAGGCGAAGGATGGCGTCGATTCGGATGTGCTGCGCTTCCCGTGTGGCCACCAGTGCTCCGAGAAAGCTTGACCAGAGCACCAGGTGCCGCGACATGGGGTCGAGCCAGAGGAAGGTGATGCCGAACCCGTTTCGCAGCAGAATGGAGGCGCAGGACAACACGACCAGTAGTCCAACCAGGACGCAGAGAACGACATCTTCGAAATGCTGGACTCGAGAGGTTGATGGAACCGATGTTGCGTCCTCGTCGGGTTCATTCATCCGGAGCCTCGAGCGCCTTTCGCTGTCGGAAGGTTCGCAAGTGTTGTGTCACCAGATCGTGCGCCTCATGTGAAAAGGCGTCGCCCACCAATTCGGGTGTCGACTCTTTCACCAGATNCTGAAAGGAAGCCACCTCGCTCTCCAGAGGCAGGACCTGTTCGATCCCCTGGGTGAGCATGACGGCCAACGCCTCCTGGTTGTCGACGCGCGATTGAAGATTGGCCACGGCGAAATGTCGTCGGGTGATCTCCAACAGAATCTCTTGATGCCCGGGCTCGAGTCGGTCGAANGCCTTCTTCTGCAGCGCGAACACACCGATCGTGTAGTTGATCGGTAGAGCGGTTACATACTTGACACGGGTGAACCACTGCAGCACGATCGCCGCCACGGGAGAAGCGTAGACCACTTCGACAAGATTCGTCTGCAGGCCGAGCAAAACATCGGGAATCGATAGAGGGATGGAGGTGACGCCGGCGCGCTTGAAGAGAACCTCCGTGATCGGTTCGTCCTCCAGTCGCCAGACCTTCATTCCCCGGATATCGGGTGCGCCTCGGACAGGGGATTGAGACATGACGTGGACGAAGCNGATGTCGGCCCATCCGAGCAGGACATAACCCTCGTCGGTGAAACGTTGGCGATAGAATTCGTCCATCTGTCCCACCACATAGTCCACTTCCTCGTAGCTGTCGAAGAGGAAGGGCATCTCCAACGCCAGAACGTCGGCGACCATGTCGGACACGGCGCTGCCGCCAAAGCTACCCCCGTGCAGCTGGCCGATTCTCATCTTACGCAGCATGACGTCTTCGTCGCCCTGGACGCCACCCGGGTAGAGCTTCAGACCGACGGCACCTTCTGTACGCTGGCGAAGCTCGACATCCACAGCTCTCAGAGCTTTCATCCACCCGCTGCCGTCCGGCGCGATGGTCGCCACTTTTAATAGGCTGATTGCAGACGCAGACCCAGCACTCGCGGCACACAGACAGAAAGCAAGTCCAACCGTTCGAAGCATCGTCGCCGCCTTGGGGAGGTTAGAAAAGTTCATCGGCCTGCTCCAGCAAGGCGCGCGCCTGTTCTTTGGCAGCCATGTTCTGAAGTGTGAGATCCTGGTTGATGTCCGCCGGTGCCTGGATGACCTCCTCCAGTAATGCGACAAAGAGGTCTCGATCGAAGATCTGCCGTGCGTAGTATCGTGCCATCTGCACNTGCACCATCAGTGACTGGCGCTGGCCAATTTCCAAGGCCCGATCGAAGTGCGCANGAGAGCGTTCGGGCGCTCCGCCCATCAGTCGGGGCAAGGCCGCATGGTATACACCCAGAAAGACGTGTGGTGCTCCATCGAGGAAAGCCTCATCCTGCTGCAATACCCACTCCATGAGAAAGATCACGTGGGGGAGTTGGGCGATGGCGGCCATCGAGTCGAGATGTGCGCTGATCCANGCGCCCCAACTACTCGCCGCCCAGAATACGATCTCCACATCCTCCGGGGTCAACACATCGGAGACCTGGGTGAACGCGTCGTAGGGTTGCTTCAACAAGGGGCCGACGGCTGCGTGTTTCGCAATCAACGCGCGGCGTCCATAGGCACGGGCGCGTCCATACAGCAGAGCGGCTCGGTCGGGCTCTTCGACTTCGAGCAAGGCGGCATAGGATGTGTATGACTGCGCCGCGTCGGTCAGCAGTCGAACGTTGGTTGGTGACCCTTCGATCAAGCCATCCATCAGCAGCAGAAAGGGNGGGATCGCCTGACGCACNAGGGCCACATCATCGTGTCTCGCCGTGGCGAGGGCGACATCTTCCATCAGCCCGCCGGTGACGCGACTTTGGACCCAGCCACAACCCGTCGTACACAACATGGCGACAAGGGTCAGCCACGCGCACCCGCGTGCGAGGACGCTACTGTCAACTCGAGCGGCCAAGNAGATGTGGTAGAGGTGTCGCATGATGTCCTGATAGGGTCGGCTAATATCGACGGCGCTTCGTCAACAGGTCAAGGCAGTGCAGATCTCAGTGGATCAGACGCGGGGTAACACGGATGGGTTTCANATCCAAACTCTGCCCAGGCATGCTCGATCTGGGTTTCTGGGGGCCAAGGTCAGGGGCGGCCACTCCCAGTTGTCGGCGGTCGTAAGTCTGCCGCTGCCGACAAACAGGCCCAGGGGTCTGCTCCGCTGGCGCACTCACCCAAGATGCCTATGGTGATGCTCAGATCCTCGCCGTGCGCACTGTGCAGCGCAGCGAACTGGTCCAGGTCTCGATTGTACCGGCGATAGGAGAGGAGTCGCGCATTGTTCACCTGGTTCCACTTCAAGAAACCATCGTATCTCGATCCGGGCAGCTCCGGATGTTGGCGATAGCGATCCTGCGCTGCGCGCAGTACATCAACACGTACGACAAGCAGCGAATCTCGCTGTTGACCGAGGGCGTAGAGGCTGTCGAGTTCGTCGAGAAACGTGCCCATGAACGTGGCGAATTCAGTTGCATGANGCCTGGACTCGAAGATCTCTTTCACCTCCGGNGCATCTGACCCGTATTTGCGGCGGATGAGGGTCAAGGCNCCTTGGCGTCCGATGAAACTGGCGGCACTCTCGTTGTAGTCGGTTTCAGATTCGGCGAAGATCGTCGCATGAGACAATTCATGCAGCAGGAGGTCGGCGAGGCGATTCTCGTCATCCTCAAGCATGGAACTCAGCAGCGGGTCGGGTAGATAGCCCAGCGTGCTGTAGGCGGCAACAGGACGAGTGATCGCGTCGAAGCCACTTTTTCGCAGGTGCTCGGCTTCGGCAACGGCCAGATCTCTGTCGAAGAACCCTTTGTAGGGTAGATCACTCACAAGTGGAAAGTGCCATAGATACGGTTCGAGTCGATCGACAGGACTGGCACTGANATTGTAGGAGACCGGCTCTGAGCCGGTNTCGAAGAATCGGGTGTAGTTGGTGTGGGCCCCGTGCAGTCCGGTTTCCTGAGCAAAAGCCCTNACCGTGTCTACCCAATCGAATCGCTCAAGGTGCAGACGATCGGTCGTCGTCGCTCGGACGTGCTCGATCGGTTGACTGCCCAGCATGACCTGCATCTGACCGTTGGCCAGGTGCAGAATGTAGCGGGGTGTCGCATCGCCGCAGGCGACGAGGCTACTGGCCAACAGGAGCCTGGCCACATGGCGAAAGCAGCCGGGTCGCATGCTAAGGTCAGGTCGTCGAGTTTCTCAGGGTGTCTCAGAAGGAACGGCAGCGAGTGCAGTCTGGATCTTCTGCATCTGGGCGTTGAGTGCCAGGATGAGTTGATTTGCTTCGTCCTGTGCACGTTCGACATCGCCATAGATCGCCTTGTGCCTGTCACCACCCGCTTTCTCGTCAGCCCATCCGTCGATGGTNTTGTCGTAGGCCGACAATCTCAATGCGATCAGTTTGCGAATGTCTCGGTGAAAGGGCGCCAGAGCGGCAGGGGGCTCGACCGTGTCGAAGGTGGTCTGCAACGTGCGCAGTTCGGGGCGTACTTCCTCCGCCTTGTTGGCGAGATTGCGGCCCGTTCCGCGTCGATCGTTCGAGTCGCCCTGCTGCGACGCAAGGGCCGTCTCGTACTGACTCTGCAGCTGGCTGATTTGCTGAANGTATGGGGCGATCTGGGCGACGTACTTTTCGACGTCGGCGGCTGATCCATACGGTGTCTCGTTCGTCGTGGTCGTGCCGGACGTCTCCTCGTCCTTTGAGGTCTGACCACACGCGGTCAGCAGGGCGGCGACACAGAACAGGGCAAGAACTCGTGACATGAAGGTCTCCTTAGCTGCGGCACGTAGAGATCGACGTTTGGTTACAGATGCTCCATAGCGGCCTGTAACCCCTGGCGCGCCAGTTCCGAAGTGGGGCGAATCAGGAGAGCTCGATCATAGTGAGCCGCGGCCTGCGCCCATTCCCCACGCCCGGCGTAGATCTCGCCCAGGTTGAGATACGCATCNACGGCATTGATGTTGAGTTCGATGGCTGCCTCAAAACTCGCTTGGGCTTCTTCCGTGCGACCCACCTGCAGCAGAGCGGTCCCAAGCTTCATGCGAGCATCAACGAATCGTGGATCGGCGAGGGCTGCCTTTTCGAGATACACGAGAGCCGATTCGGCTTGCGCCGCCTCAAGAAGCATCTCACCAATCTTGAGTGGGGCCATCGGGTGATTGGGCATGACCGACGCAGCAGCGTCGAAAGCGATCCGAGCGGCGACGCCATCTCCCGCTTCGCGTGCCGCGGTTCCGATGCGGTAGTTGAGGTGGAATGCGCGGCGCCGGTATCGATCGGCGAGATCGATCCGGCCTCGAACTTCGTAGACCCTGGCGAGGCCGACCATTGCCACCGTCGACGTTGAGTCTTTGTGCAAGGCACGGCGATAGGAAGCGGTCGCTGAGTTGAGATCACCATCATGGAAGCGACGCTCTGCATGTGTGAGCAGTTCCGGCAAACTTGCGGTGGCTGATGGAGTGTCATCATCGGCGCAGGCCAGAAACAGGCCGATGGCGCAGAACAGCAGGGCCCTGATGTGGCTGCTATTGCGGCGGATCACTTCTTCTGCGGGCCGACGATTTTCTCGCCGTCATAGATCATGTTGCCGTCGCGATCGAGGATGCAGCCATCCTCGGTGAACTCATACTTCATCGATTGACCGAGCGTCAGGTGTCTCTGAACCTCATCGAGATCCTGATACTTTTCGATCAGCTTTTCGATGGGCCCTTCGAACTCGGTGGCGTGGTATTTCGGTCGATTGCGATCGCGCGCCTTACGCTCTTCAGAGGTCATGATGGGCAGTCGTTCGGCTGCAGACTCTGTGCGGCTGGCCATGGACTGGCGCCGTCTGTAGAGCTCGTGACGTTTCTCAGATTCGGTTAGCAGTTCCTCCGGCACATTGGACATCCCGCCCTCGTCCTGGCCGGGGCGCTTGCGTGCCTCTTCTTCGGCCTGCTGCCCGCGACTTCTTGCCTCGTCCATTTCACGCGCGACATGCTCTTCGCGCTCTTCTTCCAAATGCACGTCCGTACCGATTTTTCGCAGTACGTTGCGGGCCGCTCGATTCATGTTGTTTTCCGTTGTCGTGCTTCGTTGTGGGTTTTGGCGTGGGTTTCGTCTGCGGAGGTCTGCGATCATCGCTTGGATCGCACGTCGACGAGGCGCCGTAGATTCGCCAAGAATATAGGGGTTAGCACGTGAATCCGAAAAGCTTCCCGAGTGGACAGATCATGAGGAGGGGGGTTATCTTAGCGCGGTCTGGGAGAGATTCGTCTCGACCAGCCCTGTTTCTTGAGTTGAATTCCCCGCGGTCCACAGGCGGTGGATGATCATGGCCGAAGAAGAAAACAAGAAGGACGAAAAGGACTCCGCCGAGGAGCGCGTGGCCCGCGTCCGTCAGTTGCTACAGGACAGGAGTGAGGACGCGGCAAAGACGGTGAAGACCTGGTTGCAGCACGAAGAGTAGGCGCAAGCTCCTGTGGCCCTCCCCTGAACATTATTCAACCCTGTATGCACGTCGGCATCGCCCGTCGATGAATGA
>PATE01000065.1 GCA_002712305.1 Gemmatimonadota bacterium
GGGCCACTTGCGACTCGTGCGATCCTCGACGTGCGCGGCAGGACCGTCTCGATCACCATCTTCCCTTCGCCTGCTTGGGAAACCTCGACCCAGTCCCCCGCCACGACGGGAGAAGTAGACGCGCGACGCCCCGCCTTGAGTCTGCCACGCAGTTCGCATCGCAAATCATCGTCGCCTACCCGGGCAAGCGCATGTTGGCCACTGACGCGAAGGATGCGCCCGCGCTGTACCAGACTTGGCCCCTGGTTACTCACCCCGTGCCAGACGTTCGGCCGCGTAGGAGGGCCAGCCGAGAGCGGTGAGTTTCTCCTGCGTTCGTTGGTAGCGATACTCTACACGTCGCAGTTCGGCGCGTCCTGCTGCGATGTCCCACAGGGCGAAGCAGGCGCGTGGATCGCCGTCTCGAGGCTGACCAACACTGCCCACATTCACGAGATAGCGATGATGCCCGACGGCCAGCTCCGACGACGTGAGCGGCACGACCTGATGATCGGTCTTGCAGTACATCCCGGCATGGTGAGTGTGACCGACGAAGGCAAGGTGCCACTCCAACTCGTCCAAGCACCATCGAATGTGCTCGAATAGTTGAAGGTGTTGCCACTGCTCTGGCAGGATGGGATTGGCATGTGTGAATACACCGTCCGCTTCGACGTGGCGGAAGGCGAATGTCCGCAGATACGCCAACTCTTCTTCCGACACCATCTCACGAGAGCGTAACAAGGTGTCGCGCGCAACCGGATTCAACTCGCGCACGTGGGTAGGGTCTACAAGGGCCTCGTCGTGATTGCCAAGGACGCAGGCCGCCTCCGCTTCGCGGATCCGATAAATGCAGGCCAGTGGATCTGGGCCGTAGCCGACGATGTCACCCAGGACGATCACGCCGTCGACCGAGAGTCGATCGATCTCGAGCAGAACAGCCTCTAGAGCTTCAAGATTACCGTGAATGTCGGACAGGACGGCGAGTCGCATCGATGGCATCTTTGGTCACAATGGTGGTCTGGATCTCGAATGTGCACTTGGCGCGTTCGAAGTTCCGCCGTTCGTGTCCATCCCAAACCCGATTTATACGAAGGAGTTTCTGTCTTGCCGCTTCGAGATATGCCAGATCGTCGTCGACGATCCATTCTCGATCTACCGCTTTGTCCACAAGTCGATCGTATAGCTGAATCGACGCCAGCAACTGAGATGGCCGCTTGCTTTTGTCCCTACGTGCGATGTTGGCCAGGATCCGAACTTCAAGCCGAGAGAGCCCTTTTACGCTATCCAGTTTGTCGAATGTTCTCATGACGAGCGCTCGACCTGCTTGCTTTCCTTGAAGCGAACACCGGCTCGGACTATGGACAGCAGCAGGAAAATTCCCGCTGCGATACCGAACAGACCATAGACGAAGCGCATATCTGGATCGTCGATTCCCAGATACTTGTTGGCGGCAACGATCGCCGCTATGGCGGAATGTGACATGCGCTGACTCGGCGGAAGGCCAGTTGTCGATCATGTAAACAATGTACTGATCGACGTCTCCTGGTGGATAGCCTGGATGGCATGGGCAAAATGCTCGGCCACAGAGCAGACCGTCACTTTTTCAGCGTCGGGAGGCTGAGGCACCGTATTGGTGACGGCGAGGCTGGCCATGGGAGATGATGCGATGCTCTGCCGTGCATCGTCGGCCAGTGTCCCATGGACACAACCCATGTGAACCGATCGTGCACCGTTCTTCAGCAGGGCATCTGTACCAGTCAACGCACGGGCGCCGGTGATGATCTCATCGTCGAAAATGATGGCATCCTTCCCTTCGACTTCGCCGATAACGCCGTGTACCCCCATCTCCCCTTCAGATGATTCCCGATTGTCGATGACGACAAGGGGCAGTCCCAGCCGCTTCGCGTAGACCTCGGTCACTTTAGCGTGACTGATATCCGGGGCAGCCGCCACCGCATTGGAAAGGTCGAGTTGTGCGGCGAAGTGGTCACAGATCGTGGGAACACCAGATAGCTGATCGGCCGGAATTCGGCAGAACCCCATGATCTGCGGACTGTGCAGCGTCATGGTCAGGATCCGGTCGGCCCCTGCTTCTGTCACCAGATCTGCCATGAGTCGACCGGCCACCGAGATTCGGGGTTCATCTTTGCTGTCAGCTAAGCCATACGGATAATAGGGCAGAACTGCTGTGATCCGGCCCGCGGAGGCATACTTGAGCGCGTCCAGGGCGATGAGCAATTCCATCAAGTGATCATTGACAGGAGGGCATGAGGTCTGAATGTAGAACACGTCACAACCGCGGACGTTCTCCTCAATCTTGACCTTGATGTTTTCGTTGCTGAATTGAACGAATTCCATCGCCCCCGGCTCTATGCCGAGAACTTCACAGATGCCCTGAGCCAGGGGCCGATTGCTGTTACCCGTGAAGACTTTCAGATTCATCAGCCCGCCGTCGCCCTCATCACAGCATTTCGAGCTCCTGCCGGGCCCGCTGTGACACGGGCGACGACGGGAAATCACGTTGGATGCGCTCCAGGATCTGGCGTTGCTGCAGGGCGTCGCCGAGGAGTCGATAGCAGCGCGCCGCATCCATCAAGGCCATCGCCGATGCCCGCTCCTCTGGGTTCTCATCGGCATAACTCAGGTAGCCTTTGGCTGCCCCCTGCAAGTCACCTTGAGCCTCTTGGCAAGCAGCGACACCTGTGTGTGCAGCGAACAGGAGCACTTCCGCATCGCCGTACTCGGTGATATAACGCGTGAACAGTTGACGCGCTTCATCGTAACGTCCAACAGCGTAGTAGCGATTGCCCAGCAGGATCATGCCGTGGGCTGCCGAGGGTGTTCCGGCGAATTCGTCGATCAGCTTCGTGCCAGTTCCGAAGACCTCATCGATCTGGCCATTGCCATCAGCCAGCATTACCTGAAAGAGCAGATGAGCCGCTTCGTCGCGGGCCGAGGCGCGCTGCGTCTGTACGAATTCCATCATCGCCAGTGCGACAACGATGGCGATCGCTCCGCCGACGAACAACTGGGCGCGCTCTTTCACATACTGAAGCGACGTCAGAACCCACTCGAGAAAGGGATCTTCCTGCTCCTGCTGTCGATTCGTCTGTTCTGTCATCTATTTGGCTCTCCTGTCACCAAAACTGACTTCCCCTATGGTCTAGTATTGAAGGACGGACTCGATTCTCACATCATCGAGGCCATCGCGCCCGTTCAGGTCACGCAGCTCAAGCAGAAACGCGAGACCGACAATCTCCCCCTGTAGTTGATCGACGAGCCCCCTTACGGCACGAGCGGTTCCACCGGTCGCCAGTACATCGTCGACGATCAGTACACGCGCCCCAGGTTGGATGGCATCTGTGTGGATCTCGATGGATGTGCTGCCGTATTCCAGGTCATAGGATGCGCTCACAACATCTGCAGGGAGCTTCCCGGGCTTGCGTGCCGGGACAAACCCGGCTTCAAGCTCGAGGGCGACCGGAGTACCCAGAATGAACCCTCGTGCTTCAATGCCAACGACGAGGTCGATGTCACCTGATTCAGCAAACAGACCTGCCAGGGCATGAGTGGTACTGCGCAGGCCTGCCGCGTCGGACAACAACGTTGTGATATCGCGAAAGAGGATACCGGACTTCGGAAAGTCGGGCACATCGCGTATGAGAGCGCGCAGTTGATCTGTCATGACATTCCTTGAAAGGTACGAACTTCGAACTCGCCGTAGGACATCGTGGCTTGATGCCAGTCGACGAGACATTGGTCAACTCGCCCCGTACTAGGACCTCGTTCGATGGCTGCGACAAAACTCTCTAAGGCATCTCTATCCCCGATCGCCTGCGCCTCGACGCTTCCGTCAACGAGGTTTCTTACGAATCCGCCCAACCCAAGCGCTCTTGCCTGCCGTCGCGTGTAGTCCCGAAAACCAACGCCCTGCACTTTGCCCTGAACACGAATGTGGACGACTACGCCAGACATGTCGGCTCAGAAAAGGGCATAGATGAAGGGGGCCACTGCAGAGCCCTGGGTAAGGACGATCAGACTGCCCAGCAGGAAGAGGGTCACGAAAATCGGCCCAAGCCACCATTTCTTGCGTACGCGCATGAAGGCCCATAGTTCCTTAGCCAGATCGAGTTTTCCTGCCATGGGGCTACTCTCTCCCGATTTCAGTCAAGGAGTCGGCTCACCGACTCGCCGTGATGGATGGCTTTGATCGCGTCGCCAAACAGGCGTGCCACCGAGATCGTCTCCAGTTTGTCTGACGATTGACCATTGGGAAGTGGAATCGTATTGGTCCTGACGAAGGTCTCGACCGCTGAGGCTTCGATTCGATTCATCGCATCTCCCGAAAACACGCCGTGCGTGCATCCTGCCATGATTCGCTTGGCACCTCGCTCTTTGAGGTTGCGAATCGCCTCCATCATGGATCCACCAGTCAAGACCTCGTCATCGAACAGCAACGCATCACGACCTTCGATATCGCCGATGACGTTGGTGACTTCTGCCTTCTCGTCGTCTGCGTGTCGACGCTTGTCCATGATGACCAGGGGCAACTCCAGCCGCCGTGCGTAATAGGATGCCTCCGTCGCCGAGCCCACATCGGGGGCTACAACTGTCGCCCTGCTGAGATCCTTTGTCTGCAGCAGGTGATTGCAGATCAGATTCGTCGCCCAGAGTTGGTCGACCGGAATGCGTGAGAAGGCCGCGATCTGCGGACTGTGAAGCGTCATCGTCAGAATGCGGTCGGCCCCAGCCGTCTCGAGAAGATCGGCAACGAGCCGGGCGCTGATAGAGATCCTCGGCTCGTCCTTCTTGTCCGACCGGACATAGGGATAGTAAGGAAGGACTGCCGTTATCCGCCGNGCCGAGGCATACTTCAACGCGTCGATGATCAGAAGCAGTTCGATGAAATGGTCATTCACGGGAGAACACGACGTTTGGATGACGAAGACATCGTCTTCGCGCACGTTCTCGTCGATGCGAACCTTCAGATTATCATTGGCGCTCCGCTGTATGCTCACACGCCCCAGTGAACAGTCGAGATAGTCTGAGATCTCCTCCGCCAAGGACGGATTGCTGGAGCCGGTCATGATCTTCAGGTAGTTCTTCATGCAGAATCGCCTGGCCGACCGGTCAGATGCCAGCCAACGACTGCTCGATATCTGCGATCAAATCCGCACAGTCCTCGATACCGACCGAATAGCGCACGAGTTGATCGGTAATCCCAATCTCCAGACGGTCCTCACGGCTCAGATCGGAATAAGACACGGTGGCTGGGTGCGAGACGAGGGTTTCCACACCCCCGAGACTCGGTGCCAGATATGGGATTTTCAGGGACTCGACAAACTGTCGAGTTCGCGCCAGATCACCCTCGATCTCGAAGCTAACCACGCCGCCATATCCGTTCATCTGTGCCCGAGCCACTTCATGGTCAGGATGGCTTTCGAGGCCCGGATAGAAGACCCGACTCACTTTCGGATGGGCCTCGACGTATTCGGCAATCGTCTGAGTTGTGGCATTCTGCTGCGCCATGCGCAGTGCGAGTGTCTTGAGCCCTCGAATCAGCAACCAGGCCGTGTTGGGATCGGTGTTGGTTCCGATCACATCACGAAACTCCTTCACAGCCGAGATGATGCCCGCCCTCCCGCAGACCGAGCCGGCCATCAGATCATTGTGTCCGCCGAGATACTTGGTGCAACTGTGAAAGACGAGGTCCACTCCATAGTCAAGGGGGCACTGATTCACAGGTGTGGCAAACGTGCTATCGATGAGCACTCGAAGGCGGTGCTCGCGTGCGAAAGGAACCAGTTTTTCCAGGTCGGCCACGTGGAGATGAGGATTGGTGGGCGACTCGGCCAGCAGAACCCGTGTCTCAGGGCGGACCGCTTTCTCCAACGCGGCCAGGTCGCTGGGGGGCACACGCGTGCTCTCGATCCCGAACTTGCCGAGCAGGTCGCAGAACTGCACCGTCCGCCGGTAACAATCCTCCATGATGATGATGTGCTGCCCCGAGCGCAGCATCGCAAACAGTACGGTCGTGATCGCGCTCATCCCGGAAGAGAACAGCAGGGCGGACTCGGCATGATCAAGCGCGGCCAGCTTGCTCTCCGCCGTCGAAACCGTCGGATTGCCATACCGGCCATATTCGAAATGGGATCGTTTCCCCTGCTTGTACTCTTCAAATTCGTTCAACGAATCGAAGACATACGTTGCCGTCTGAGCAATCGGCTCGGTGACAGACTTGCCGAACTTCAGACGCTCCTGGCCGGCGTGAACGGCCTGCGTGGAGTCACCGAGGTGTTGGTCTGGGGCGGCGGGATTCTCGTCGCTTGCACTCATCGGTTCATCAGTTGGGTCATCGTTGGGTCGGAGAAGTTGTGAGTCGGATTCGTGGGGCAGCGCAAGACCGGACGATCGCCGTCATCAGGTGGTGGCTGCTTCAAGGTTGCGGAAAATGGCACTGTGGACCTGGTCATAGTCGGCATCCACCTCGACGGGTCGGTTCGAGTGAAGCGGGTCGACGTCGTGACTGTCGCGCAACTGATCCTCGTGATAGCGGACCTTGAATTCCGGGAACTTCAGTCCATGCGCGGTGGAGATGACGACAACCTTCTGATTCGACGTGATCTCGCCCCGGTCGATGAGCTTCAACAGGGCGGCCAGAGCTACACCNGTATGGGGNCAGGAGAATAACCCCGTTCGATCTGCCCGCGCACAGGCATCGGCCAGTTCATCTTCGGTCGCCTCTTCAACGATCCCGTCGAAACGTTTCAGCACGCGTACGGCTCGCTCCCAACTGACTGGATCGCCGATGCGGATGGCACTGGCCAGGGTATCGCCAGCCTGCATGGGTGCGAACTTGTCATACTTCTGCTGATAGCTGCGATAAAGAGGATTCGCTCGGTGCGCCTGGGCGACCACGATGCCCGGAAGGCGATCNATGATCCCCATGGCCTGCATCTCCAGGAGACCTTTCCCTAGAGCAGATACATTACCCAGATTGCCACCGGGAATCACGATCCAATCTGGCACATGCCAGTCGAACTGCTGCACCATCTCGACACCGACGGTTTTCTGGCCTTCGATGCGGAGTGAATTCATGGAGTTGGCCAGGTAGATCTCTTCAGCCCGACACAGTTCCTGCACCAGTTTCATGCAGCCATCAAAATCCGTCCGAATGGAGAGTGTCAGGGCACCATTGGCTATGGGCTGGATCAACTGGGCCAGGGAGATCTTGTCCTTCGGGAGAAAGACGATGACGGGAATCCCTGCGGCCGCTCCGTAGGCACCGAGCGCGGCTGATGTGTCACCCGTGGATGCGCAGGCGATGGCTGGTATCTGCTTGCCCTCGGAACGCATCTGTTTCACCATCGACACCAGGACCGTCATGCCTAAGTCCTTGAACGACCCCGTATGGCTGTTCCCACATTGTTTGATCCAAAGATCTTCCACACCGATCTGTGAACCGAATCGCTCTGCCCAGAAGAGGTTGCTCCCCCCTTCGTACATGGAGACCACATTTTCCTCGTCTACCGTCGGACAGACAATCTCCTTCTTGCCCCAGACTCCGCTGCCATAAGGCCACGTATTGCCCATATAGCGCTCATCGAACAACTCTCGCCACTGCTGGCCCGGTCGCTGAGCAAGCGCATGGAGGTCGTGTTGGACCTCCATGAGCCCGCCACACGAACTGCATTCGTACACGACCTCATTGAGCTCGTACCGCTCTTTACCGCAGCGGATGCATTCGAACCACGCGCGATAGGTCGTCATCAACGAATTCTCGATAGGGTTAACGGATCTAGCAGACGGCGTTTTGGACAGGGTCTGACCGCGGAATGCGCCGCGAACCAGTCCAAGAATCTAACCCTACCGGCTCTCTAAGGGCAAGGGCTGGCTGGAGCGTAAACTGAACTCAGCAAAGGAGATACACAAAGGGCGCTCCCCGCGTCGTGGCGGAGAGCGCCCGTGCTGAAATCGGTGCGGTCGTAACGCCGGCGCTGCGGGAGGTCAGCCGAACAGGGCGTCGATCTCGTCCTGACTGATCGACGATTTCTCGTCCTTCTCTTTCTCGTCGCTACTCGAGCTCTCATCCTCTTCATCGTCGGCCTCTTCGGTGGCCTCCGGTTCCTCCTCGAGAAGAGCACTCATTTCATCGTCTGAGATTCCAGGTCCATTGCCCTCGTCCACTTCCTCATCATCGGCGTCGACGATCTCCTCGAGGTCAACATCCTCGTCTTCCACCGTCTCGTCTTCGCCCTCAAACAGTTCACCCAACTCCTCTTCGGTGTCTTCGGCCTCGTCGGAGCCTTCCTCATCTACAAAGAGACTATCTTCGAGTTCCTCAACAATGTCGGCAGCATCTTCAGCGTCCTCCGTCGGCTCCTCGAGGATCTCCGTCAGATCAACCTCGTCCGCCTCCTCCGTCTCAGCCTGGCCGTCGTCTTCCTCCAACAGATCTGATAGCTCGACGTCTTCTTCGCTCATGTCCTGCTCATCGACGCCTTCGAGCAGCTCTTCCAGTTCCTGCGTCGCTTCTTCCCCGGAGTCTGCCTCGCCATTCACCGGCTCTTCGGCGGTGGCTTCGATTTCGGCTTCGTCCTCCTCCTCGGCATCCACTTCCTCTATTTCCTCTACTTCAACCACTTGCCCCTCTTCCTCTGCCGCTTCAAGAGCTTGGGCAGCGGCCAGGGCCTCGTCTTCGTCGAGGTCCTCGTCGTCACCGATCATCTCGCCGGCGATAGAATCGCCGTCGGCGTCGTCTTCGGCGAACAGTGCATCAACATCCGCTTCGTCGATCTCTTCTTCAACTTTTTCGTCGGATGTGTCGAAGAGGGCGTCGATCTCGTCGGTTGGATCGTCTTCAACAACGCCTGAGTCACCGTCGCTGGATCGTCTCCTGCGCCCGGGGCTGTCGGTGAACAGAGAGTCGATATCACTCTGATCGACGGTTTCAAGGGCCTCCCGTTCCTCCGTGGACAACTCCGCAGGTGGGGCCACTGCGGCCACCATCTCTTCCGGCTGGTTCAGCAAGCGGTGGAGGTAGTCGAATTCGCTTTGCAGGCGGGCCCACTGCTCTTGCCCCGCATCCCCTGCGGACAGCAAGCCGGCACTGCGGCGTACGAACTCGATGACATGGTTCATGTGTGGGAAGGCATCGTCAAAGACCGTGAGATACGCTTGGACCTTCGTATCCTTGATGTCTTCGCGGATGCGTTCGAACCACAGATTGTTGAAGAGCTTCGCCAACGCCTCGAGGGCCTCGAGGCGCTCCATGAGCTCATGTAATTCGTTTCGATTCATCATCAGTTGACACCTGCCTGCCCTGAGTGGCCGGACTTGACTGTGCTCCCACCTTCCCTGAAAACGCCATCTGGCGAAGGGTACGGTTTTGGAGCCGACCTTCCGGTCTTCCTGTCGTGTTACAAACTTCCCCGCGACAGATTGAGCAACAACCGTGCCTCTTTTGAACAAACCTCGTGACATCGACGACGGGCGTCGTCATCAATGCGAACCCACAAGATCTTGTAGGAGCCGAATCGACCTGCTGTGATCGATGGGCATGATCTTCCGCTCCGCCATCGGTGGATCCTGGTCGCGATACGGAAAAAGCCCATCGCTACACCGACAAATATAACTTGCCAGTCGCCAAGCACCTATCCGGTCACTCGGCGTCCAATACCTTGTGGGCCTGCGCAAGACCGCCTGAAGCATCGAGTCCCGTCGCCCGCAGGCAGATCTCAAGTGCCGCGAGGAAAGTCATCAGATTCTTCGGGCTCGACGTATGCCCCATCAGGCCGATTCTCCACGCGTTGCCCTGAAATACACCAAGGCCGCCGCCGATTTCGATATCAAACTCGGTGAGCAACTGCTTCCGAACGGCCGCTTCGTCGACCTGATCCGGGACCCGAACCGTGGTCAGAGGCGGCAGCCGCAGCGATGGCTCCTGAACCACGGGTTCGAGACCCAGTGTCTGGAGACCCGCCAGCAGCGCCTGCTGGTGTGTTCGATGACGGTTCCACCGAGACTCGAGTCCCTCCTCGTGGATCAACAGC
Organism: Gemmatimonadota bacterium; assembly: GCA_002712305.1. GTDB lineage: Bacteria > Latescibacterota > UBA2968 > UBA8231 > UBA8231 > UBA12574. The sequence goes on from PATE01000065.1 coordinate 10,032, forward strand.
AGGGCCTCTCTGAGCGCGTAGTTCATCGAAATCGGTGCCGTGTGATGATAGACCCGAGTCTCACCCCAGTACTGGGCGATCATTCCCAGATCCAGATACCAGCTCTGCACCTTGCTCTTGCGTGACTGGAGGGCTGAAACGGCGGACTCGCTCAAAGTGACGGGCGACAGACCCGGTGGACAACCAAGGCACTTCTGAGTGCCACTGTAGCACAGATCGATGCCGTGTGTATCGACACCGACCGAAACGCCTCCCAGGCTCGTGACGGCGTCGACCAGGAACAGAGCGCCGTGTTCTCTGGCCAGGGCGCCGATGGCCTCGAGGGGCTGGAGCACGCCCGTCGAGGTCTCCGCCTGAACAACGGCGACCAGTTTCGTCTGTGCGCCGGATTCTAACGCCACTTCGAATTGTGCGGGGTCGATCGCCTCCCCCCACGCCGCCTCGACACGCTCGACCTGGGCGCCGCAACGCTCGGCCACATCGCACATGCGGTTCCCAAAAACACCATTTACCCCGATGACAACACGATCCCCAGGCTCCAACACATTGACGAAACAGGTCTCCATCCCCGCCGAGCCGGTGCCTGAAATGGGGATCGTCAGCTCGTTTTTGGTTTCGAAGGTGTCACGCAACAACGCCTTCGACTGTTCCATCACGTCGAGGAACACCGGATCAAGATGGCCGACGATCGGGGCGGCCAGGGCACCGTACACTCTGGGGTGGACGTTGCTGGGCCCCGGGCCCATCAGAAGTCGCTCGGGAGGATTGAGTTGGGTCATGGGAAGGTCTCCGCGGCAGGTTGGGTCGCCAGACCACCACGCATGGCAAAACGACGCGCCAGCGGCAGGCCAACCAGAAGGGTCAAAAGGGTCTCAGGAATCAGATAACTGCTGTTGTAGGCCAGAGAATAGGACCAGGCCGGTGTCCCCTCTGGCGCCAGGTCGCTAAAATAAACGAAACCCGACACCACGTGTGCTACGAGTCGCAGTGCACAAGCGGCGCCGACGCCCGCCGCCAACCGCCAAAGGGCCAGCGGCGCCCGGCCGAACAGAGCCGCAATCCCCAGACAACCGAAAGCCACAGGATAATCGAGAGCCATCTGGATCGGATGCACGATATAAGGGGTCAATAAGAGGTTGACGAAACCATATGCTGTGCCTGCCAACACGCCGGCGCGCACCCCGTGACGCACTGCGATCATGAGAATCGGTAACATATGGAGGCTGATCGAGCCACCGTACAGCAAGTGTGGCAACTTCACTCGAAGCAGACTCAGCACCGCTGCCAGGGCGATAGCTATTCCGATCTCTGCCAGCCGCCGCGTGTTCGTTGCTGAATCCAATGAACTCCTTAAGTCGTTGCCCTGCAATCTAATGAGCGATTTTCTGTGCTCTGTCCGTCAACGATTCTCTCTGAATCCGACTATGCGGAACCGAGCTGCGCATCCGGCGTCTATCAGGTGCGGGCCAAACCCGGTCATCGGCTCGCAACCCTCCCTGAGCGGTCGGAGGCAGCCATCACCGTGGCAACCTCCGGCCGCTTTCTTTCGGTTTGTCAGTTCAGGCGTTGAAGCAACATGAAGTGCTGACCAATCGAAATGATCGGGCTTACCTCACCCACAGCGAGCCCCAGGACCGCCTCCTCGACGGTGCTGACCATGTCTCCAGGCCCGAAGAAGCCCAAATCACCCCCCTCATTTGCGTTGGGTGCGATTGAAAAGCGCGCCGCCAGTTCACCAAAGTCCTCACCGGCTTCAATCTTGTCGGCCACTTCCTGGCAGGTGGCTTGGGAACTGACCAGGATATAGCGAGCTCGCATCTTGCCCGCCATGATGGCGCGGATGCCCTCCATGTTCAGATTCAGGGCGTGAAGCAGTTGAGGATCTGAGGAGAGGGTTTTCGTCGTCTTGTACCACTCGAGGGCCTCGGCATACTGCGCCTTCCCCGCCAACAGGAAGGCGACGTTGTTGTGGGCCTCTACATCCCGCGGGTCAAGCTCGACCACCTTCCTGTAGACGACGAGGGCACTGTCGATCTGTTGCCCCTGTGTCAGCCACAACGCAAGAAGCTTGTGCGCCTGAGGATTGCCTGCATCCAGAAGCAGTGCCGTGTCAAGCTGGGTGCGAGCCGTGGCTCGTGCACCGGCCTGCAGATAGAGAAAACCCAGTTGTAGGCGGACACCGGCATTGTCGGGGGCGATCTGCCGAGCGGTTTCTACATAGTGGACGGATGAATCGAGGCGCCCCAGGGTAAAGAAGGCATCGTTCAGCCCGGAATACGTGGCCAGTCGCTGGGGATCTTCGGCCAGTGACCGATGGAAGAGGGAGATCGCCCGCTCCGTATTGCCCGAAAGAAGGTAGAGTTGCGCCATCGGATTGAGCACCAGAGGAGACCCCGCGCCGGCGTCCAGGGCTTTCTCGTAGGTCTCCAGAGCCAGAGCCAGACGCTGCTGGGCCTCTTCTGCACTCCGTGCGCGCTGCGCCATGGCAGCATGGACCTGTGCTGTCTTGACGAGTTCATCTACGGCAGGAGTCTGCGTCGACGTGCCAGCCTCGGGCTGACCGAAGGCGGCACAGACCCGCATCATCAGGATGATGGTCACGATCCTTCGCATCAGCCACTCTCGCGCAAGTGCTGGAGAACCTGCTGAGTAATCTGTGACACGAGTTGATCGGTTTCCGCTTGGGGTGCCTCACCTGGAAGCTGACAGCCGGGGCGACCTGCGATTCCGAAGCGGCTGCGCAGATCCAACAGTTCCTGAACGTGCCCTTCACCGAGGGTATTGGTCGCACCCAGTTGGCGTGCCACCAATGCGATCCGAGCGAAGTGTTCGACCGTCTCCATCTTGAAATGCGCGTCCATCACGTGTTTCCCGAGAGTCACCGCCCCGTGATTGGCCATCAGGACCGCGTCGTATTTCTCGACCAGCTCGCGCATGGGCTCGAAGATATCAGGCCCCCCCGGTGTTCCGTACGGAGCCAGTGGGATCCCGCCGAGCAACACGATGACCTCCGGCAGGACACACTCGGTGAGATCCAGACCTGCCACGGCGAAGCCCGTCGCCGTCGGCGGATGGGCGTGCACGACGGCTGCGATGTCGGAGCGCAACTTGTAGGCTTCCAGATGCATGCGGATCTCGGAGGAGATCTTCATCGGTCCCGACACCTGAGCCCCGTCCAAGTCGCAGATGGCGAGCATGTCCTCCGTGATAAACCCCTTGCTGACACCGGTCGGTGTGCAAAGAATGCGATCCTCCGATAGGCGGGCACTGATGTTTCCATCGTTCGCCGCGACGAAGGCCCGCTGATAGATCCGACGCCCTGCTTCGCAGATTTCGCGACGTGCGGCGAAGGCATTGGGAACTGTGGTGAGGTCGTCTGAACTCATGGTGTTGGGTATCTATGTCGTGTGATGGAGGGAAGTGAAACGCCTTGCCAGCGGCTGCCGGAAACGAGCAGGACACCGATCAACCCCGGCAGAAGAACGTTGATGAGGAACAGGAGCAGTGACGCCTGTAGAGCGACTGCCACGTCGACACCGAAGTGACCGAGGACGAAGACTGCTGCTGTCTCTCGGACACCGATGTCCATCGGTGCCAGCGGCAGCAGCGTCTTGGCCGCAAAGACCATGGGAATCCCAGCCACCGCAGCCGCCGGTACATCAGCACCCGCAGCCAACAGGCAGTACAGCTGGCTGAAGAATACGCCATTGAACGTCAGGGCCCCGATGGCGTTACCCAACACACGCCGGCCTACATCTGGCTTGGTCATATCAGCCAGATCATAGCGGGCAGCGAGATCTCGAAGCGCAGATCGATAGCGCACGGCCAGCAGTACGCCGATTGTGCCAGAGATGACGAGCGGCCAGCGAGTGTGGGCGAAGCAATAGCCCACCGCCAGAGCGCCGGCAACCATCGTGAAGGTCGCCGATACCGCTCGGTCTAGGGCAGTCAGCGCGCTCACCGACCGGTGCTGATCATCGACAAACACCGCGCGTCCGAACTCCCCCACCCTGCCGGGGGACATCATGCCCAAGACGAATCCACCGAACAACGTGCGGCTGACCTGGGACGGCGTGAAGCGCCGTGGTAGCAGACGGCTCAACTGTGCCCATTTCCACCATTGAATCAGGATGCCGCCAAAACCGAGCAGGACGGCCGTGGCGAGCCATTCAAGACGAAGACTCTCTGTACTGGCGATGAGTCGGGAGGGCTCGACGTAGGCAACCACCCCCGCCAGGAGCGCGACGCCGAACAGACTGCGGGCGATGACCTGCCACATGATCAGGGTGTGTAGGTTGGCCCTTGGCCACCCCGGGGCAGGTGAACTTCTAGACTTGGATGAGGGCGTGGAATGACGTGGGAGGCGATGACTTCGCCCACAGCTCGGGCTGCTTCGACACCTGCGTCCGTCGCTGCACGGACAGCGGCGACATCCCCCCGTACGAGGGTTGTTACCAGGCCACCACCCACCGCTTGCCAACCGATGACACGTACGTCAGCAGCCTTTACCATGGTGTCACTGGCTTCGACCATGGCGGCGTAACCACGTGTTTCGATCATGCCAAGGGCGTCTGACACAGGTGCGATCTCAGTTTATGGGAGGATTCGTCGAGCCACCGCACAGAATCGGTTAAAATGCCGACGCCGCCGGGGATGGTCAAGGTGAGGCTCCACTTCAACGAAACAGAAATGTGACCACGTCACCATCTGCGATAGGATAGTCGCGGCCCTCGGTTCGCAGCTTACCGCGGTCTCGCAGGCCGGCCAGATGACCGTCCACTTCCATAAGATCTTCAACGGCGGCGACTTCTGCGCGAATGAACCCCTGCTCCATGTCTGAGTGGATGCGTCCCGCCGCCCTGGGGGCCAGCATGCCTCGGGGCAGTTGCCAGGCCTGAAGCTTGTCGTTGGCCAGTGTGTAGAAGGTGACCAGATCGAGCAAGGCATAGGCACCGTGAATCAGACGCTCTACGCCACGCTCCGTCAGCCCCAGTTCAGCAAGAAAGGCCTCGATCTCATCGGCATCGTCCAACTGGGCAAGCTCTGCCTCGATCTGTGCGGAGAAGAGCAGGACCTTGCCTGCTCCCACTCGCTCACGCAGACCCTCTACCATCTGTGTCGCCTCGGTAGCCTCCGCCTCTCCCACATTCGCAATGGTGAGCATGGGCTTGGAGCTGAGCAGATTATATCCCCGCAGTACATCACGCTCGTCGCTCGGTAGATCGAGATCATGCACGGCGATCCCATCGCTCAGGCCCGCTTGGACAGCCTGCAGTGCCTGCAGTTCGGTACCTCGATCTGAGCGCGGGTCTGATCGTACCACCTTGTCGAGCGTCGGTAGATTGCGTTCGACCATCTCAAGGTCAGCCAGCAACAACTCGCTCGTGATCACATCCACATCCCTCACGGGATCCAATCCACCATCGACATGGCTCACAGAGGGGTCGTCGAAACAGCGTACGACGTGCAGAAGAGCATCCGTGTCCCGCACATCGGCGAGAAACTGATTGCCTCGCCCCTCGCCCTGACTTGCGCCCCGGACCAAACCGGCAATATCAGTGAACTGGATCGTTGTCGACGTGACACTCTCCGGTTTCAGCAGAGAGTTGAGTTGCGTCAAACGTTCGTCAGGGACGTCGACAATGGCCACATTCGGCTCAATGGTGCAGAAGGGGTAGTTCGACGCCTCGGCGTGGCCCTCGGTCAGGGCATTAAAGAGGGTCGACTTTCCTACATTGGGTAGACCGATGATGCCGGTGGATAGACTCATGCATCATCCTCCGGAATCAGTTCGGGCCTCACCATGATCGTCTTCTCGCGCTTCATGACCGCGAGCCCGGGCGGGGCGCCCCTTGGTTTGGAGACGAATTTGGCCATCGTATACACGACGGGCACCTTGCTAGCCGTACGGCCTTTGCTCCAATAGGCAGCCACGGCGGCGGCCTCTTCGAGGGTCCGTTTGTCGGGCTCCTGAGTGTGCCCCTCTCGCCGCAGCAACACGTGCGAACCGGCATATCCATGCGCATGAAACCAATAGTCGTTCTGTGCGGCGAGTCGATGCGTGAGGGTGTCGTTCTCTTTGTTGTTTCTACCTGCCCATACACACCAGCCGGACGTTGTACGGTAGCGGCGGGGTCGTGCCCCCTGCCGGTCATCGTTGATCCGCTCGCCCTTGCCTGCCTGTGACCCGTGCCCCATCTCCGTCTCCATTGCTTGCCATTCTTGATCTGTCAGCTCGCCGGCCGGATCACGGACTCGCGCGAGCAGATCCGTGATCCGTTTCAGTTCGTGGCGTGACTCTAGAATCTTCTCAGGAAGTACCTGACCACGGCGCCGAAGCTTCTGTGCCTGCTTCAACATCTTCGCAGCCAATTGAGAGGCCGACTGTCCGGGCTCAAGTTCGAAGCAGAGCATCGCCGAGGGCGCCGCAAAGGGGTCGGGGATTTCGACGCGTCGCGCCCCTGGAGGAATCTGTGACGATTCGGCCAGTAGCAGGCTGCCCTGCCGTTCGTGTTGATCGGCGGTGGCCGCCTCATCGAGATCTGCTTCCATCGCCTGCAGGCTGTGTTGGATCCGATGCTGGCGTCGTCTCAGGTATTGTTCCAACTTTCTGACTCGTGGCTCAACGGGTGCAGCCTTCTGGCGAGGGGTCGCCAGGGCTTCGATCAGGCTCTCATGGGTCGTGGTGTGGACTGATCCTATGGGCTGGACGACCGACACCTGATGTCCGTCGCCCTCCTCCCACGACCAGCAGCCAGGCCCCGTTGTGCCATACAGGGCTTCTGCCTCGATCCACAACCGTTCCCACTGCGCGGGCGAAAGATCACCGAGCTTTGCGGAATCATCGATCTGCGCCCGATCGCACAACACGCGAACCATGGCGCCCGTCGCTCCCGCCAATGTTCGCGGGAGCCAACGTCGAAGATGATCCTGCCCTTCTGTGTCGATCCGAACCGAATCGAGGCCGTCCGTGCCGGGCAGTAGGCGATCACTCGACGGTGGCAGGTAGGGTTCACCCAGCCCACATGAGCGCCGGTCTTGCTGGGCTTGCCAATTCCCCAGTCGATGCCCCCGGCCTTCGCTGACGAGTACGGCGCGAAATCTCGGCGGAATCAGTTCAAAGTAGAGCTTGGCGTATGTCGGTTTTCCGTCTCGATCGGGGCGCTGGAGCCGAAGCCAAAGACAGCGGTCTCGGGGGGTCGTTCCAGCCTCAACGAATTCTGCGTTCAAGAGGAACCGCTCCGCTCTCGATGGTGTTGTGTCGTCGTCGCTGAGAGGGCTTGGCACCAACGTGAATGCCGCCGGTGCGTGATAGGTTAGTTGAACAAAGCGATCGGCACTGAACTGAATCTGCAGCCCTGATCGGTCGTGTTCGACACTGGAGATGGACGTCGCTGCCAGGTGGCCATCGAGACACCGGGCCAGATGGGCCAGCGTCGGCAGATCGAAGCGCACGTTTCGCCGATCACTCCCAGACGATGACTTCGATGCGTCGGTTCAGCGCCTTGTTTTCGCGCGAGTCGTTGGGCACCAATGGTCGAGACTCCCCGAATCCACGGGCCTCAATCATTCCAGCTGAGATGAAGGCATAGTTGTTGATCAGGTATTGTCGAATCTCGCCGGCACGCTGTTCGGAGAGGCGTAGATTGGACATATCCTCGCCGTCGCTGTCGGTGTGTCCCTCGATGACGAGTTTCGCTGGACTGAACATCTGTACGAATTCAGCCACTTTGGCGAATTCGGCTTGCGCACGCGGATTGAGGGCAAACTGCCCCGCATCAAACAACACACCAGAGTCGAGGATCAGCCGCGGAACGACCAGGTCGTTCTTGAGGACCGTCTCCAGTTTGATCACAGCCTGTGACATCATCGGTTCGTGCGGCGTGAACACACCCACGCTCGAACCCCGTTGCGAATCGGTGATGGTCATGGTTCCGATGAAGAGCCTCAATGGCTCCGGCATGCGTCGAGACAGCCTGTGCTCTCGGTACACGTTTAGAATGTCACCCCGGAATATGCTCGTCTCGACACCCCGATCGATCAGATAACGCCGATCGTCCAGCATCGCCTGGGATCGACCTCCGGAGTTTGGCTGGTTGATCACGCCCACCACGCGCGGCGGCGCGAACTGTGCAGAAACAGGAATCGCCGCGATCGACATCAGGCACACAAGACCCCATCGGCGCATCATAACATTTCCAGACTGGCTTCGAGTTTCTGCAAGGTGTCGGCGTATTCCTCCCGGCGCTGCCGCTCCTTTTCTACAACCTGCGGTGGCGCCTTTTTAAGGAAACCTTCGTTGCCCAGCTTGCCGTCAAGGCTGCGTAGCAGCCCCTGGAACTTCTTGATTTCCTTGGCCAATCGTTGCCGCTCAGCATCGACATCGATGAGCCCCGCCAGGGGTACGTAGATCTCGATATCCCCCACCACACCACTGCCCGACGAGGCGGGCTGATCCACCGCCACACCGATCTTCACCTGTTCAGCTGCCGTCAACACGCTCAGATCGCCCTGCAGCTGCCGCAGAAGGGAGGCCGTCTCTTCATTCGCAGCACTGATGACCAACTCGACTTTCTTGCCCGGCGGAACATTCAGCTCGCTACGGATCGTGCGCACACCGGCCACCACGTCCTGCAGCAGCGTCATCTGCTCTTCGGCGGTCTCGTCGATGCCGTCTACCGCCTCGGGCCAGGTTGAGACCATGATGCTATTTTCTCGGCCTTCGGCTCCGGGCAGTTGCTGCCACAGTTGCTCGGTGATGTAGGGCATGATGGGATGCATCAGGCGCAGGGCCTGTTCAAGCGTCTGCACGAGCACGGCTTGAACGTGGGCCTTTTCCTGCTGGCTGCCGTGGAGGAGACGTGGTTTGGCCAGCTCGATATACCAGTCACAATAGTCGCGCCACAAGAAGTCGTAGATCGTCCTGGTGACCTCGGCGAATCGATACGACTCGAACCCCTCATTTACCAGACCGATCGTTCGCGTCAGACGGCTCAGAATCCAGCGATCAGCCAGGGCGGGTTCTGCGCCCCCGGAACTCTCGACGGAGTCATCGTCCAGGTTGAGCAATACATAGCGAGCCGCATTCCAGAGTTTGTTGCCGAAGTTCCGGCCCGCCTCGGCGGAGAGGCTCGACTGCACCTGGTTGTTCTCAATCTCGGCATCAAAGCGAAGATCCTGCGACGTGCCGCACTGGCTCAACAGACTGTAACGCGTGGCATCTGCTCCATAGAGGCTGACCAGGTCGAGTGGATTGAGCCCGGTTCCTAGACTCTTGCTCATCCGTCGGCCGTCTTTCGTCTGCACCGTCGGATGGACCAGTACCGTCTTGAACGGAATCTCGTCGACGAACTCGAGGGCCGTCATCACCATCCGAAGCACCCACAGGTTCAGAATATCACGGGCCGTAATCATCAGATCTGTAGAATGGAAGTAAGCCAGATCCGCCGTTTTCTCAGGCCAGCCCAGCGTCGCAAAGGGCCATAACGCGGATGAGAACCACGTGTCGAGGACATCGGGATCCTGAACGAGACTGCGTCCATCGCAATCGGGACAACTATCTGGGGCTGTCACCTGCACGATGGGTTTGGCCCCGTGAGCGACGGAGACACGAAATGCCCCGTCTTCGAGGGCCTTTTCACGACTCAGTCCCCCAAGTGGCTGGAGTCCGTCCCCACTGCACTCGATACAGTAGTAGGCGGGGATACGGTGTCCCCACCATATCTGCCGGCTGATCGCCCAATCGCGGATGTTGTCTAGCCAGTCCAGCGCGGCCTCACCAAAGCGCTCGGGGACGTAGTTCACCTGCTGGCCTTCGATCACGGGACGCGTCTTGGCTGCCAGCGACTTCATGTCCATGAACCACTGCTCCATCGGCAGTGGCTCGATCACGGTGCCGCATTTGTCGTGATGAGGAACGGCATGTTCGTGGTCTTCGATCTTGACCAGGTACCCCCCGGCTTCGAGGTCTTCCACCACGGCTTTTCGACAGGCGTAGCGATCCTGCCCCGCGTAGGAGCCAGCATGGGACGTCATCGTTCCCTCAAAACCGATGACGACGATCTGTGGCAGATCGTGCCGTTCACCGACTTCGTAGTCATTGGGATCGTGCGCAGGCGTCACCTTGACCGCGCCGCTGCCCATTTCCGGATCGGCGTATTCATCGGCCACGATGGGGATCGGACGATCCATCAATGGCAGCATGACACGTTTGCCAATCGCGTCGCGCCAGCGTGTGTCGGTAGGATGCACGGCCACCCCCGTGTCACCGAGCATCGTCTCGGGACGTGTGGTGGCCACGACCACATCGGGGCCGCCGTCCATGCCAGGATACCGAAGGTGCCATAGATGGCTCTGCAGTGGTCGTTCCTCGGTCTCCAGGTCGGAGATGACCGTGCCGCACTTGGGGCACCAGTTCACCATCCGTGTTCCGCGATAGATCCACCCCTCTGTCTGGAAATGTTCAAAGGCGGTCAGAACCGCCTCGACATAACCATCGTCGAGGGTGAATCGAGAACGATCCCAGTCATAGCTTGCGCCAAGTTTGCGCAGCTGTTGGTAGATCGTATCTCCGTATTTCTGGCGCCATGCCCAGATCTTTTCGATCAGCGCCTCGCGCCCCACATCATATCGAGTCTTGCCCTCTTCGGCGGCGAGCTGCTCCTCCACTTTCATCTGCGTCGCAATACCAGCGTGATCCGTACCGGGAAGGCACAACGTTTCGTAGCCCTGCATGCGCTTACGGCGGATGACGGCATCGTGGATGGCATGCTGAATGGCGTGGCCCATGTGCAGCTCACCGGTCACGTTTGGCGGCGGGATCGTCACACAATAAGAAGGCCGCCCCGAATCAGCGTCGGCCTTGAAGTATCCCGCATCCTCCCAGCGCTGGTACCATTCGGCTTCGCAATCGCCTGGTTCGTAGGTGCTGGGTAGTTCGTTCACGGAAGGCATGGGCAGACGGTTCATCCATTCTACGGAAGTGGTGTTTGCGAGACATCGATTCAGTGGTTGATTCAATGGATCAGGGCAGCCGCGCACCGGAGCTACGTCGCTCGGGCGTGGATCGCTCTGCCTGAGGCGGGCGCGTCTAAGACGCTGCGGCATAACCTGTTGAATATAGACTCGACGTCTGACTGCGACAATCGCAAGACGTGCCGGTCTGTATCACTTTCCGATACGGGCAATGCCCCCTATACTCCCCTGCCCCGCCGTATCGATCGATCCACCGTTAGAGCAGAAAAAACCACCCCATGACTCCCGGCCGCCAACGACTGATCTCCATGACAGACGCCCATGACTGATTGGGCCTCGCTGTTGACCGAGCAGCGCAATCCTGCCAGTGCCCATATCGACGAGGTGTCCACGCTCGAACTGGTCAAGATCATCAATGCCGAGGATCTGCGAGTGGCCCCCGCCGTGGGACATGTCCTTGAGCACGTGGCTCAAGCCGTAGACCTTGTCGCGGATGGATTCAGACAGGGCGGGCGTCTGTTCTATCTCGGAGCAGGGACCAGCGGCAGGTTGGGAGTCCTGGACGCCTCGGAGTGTCCTCCTACCTACAGTGTCAGCCCTGAAATGGTCCAGGGGCTCATCGCCGGTGGCGAACGGGCGGTCTTCCGCGCCGTTGAAGGCGCAGAGGACGACTCAAAGGGGGCGGTTGAGCGGTTGGAGGCACATCAGATTGGCGACCACGATGTGGTCATGGGCATCGCGGCAAGTGGAGTGACACCCTGGGTTCTGGGTGGGCTCGAACATGCTCGAAACGCCGGTTGTGGCACCGTGTTCTTCACCTGCAGTCCGAGCGCAGCACGCCTGGTCGACGTGGACATCAAGATCGTTACCGAAGTAGGGCCGGAGGTCGTGACAGGCTCGACACGCATGAAGGCCGGAACCGCAACAAAACTCGTCCTCAACACGATCACCACGGGCGCGATGATCCGTCTGGGCAAAACGTACGGGAATCTGATGGTGGATCTGCAGCCCACGAACAACAAGCTTCGTGATCGGACCGTGCGGATCCTGTGCGAACTGACCGATCTTCCCCGCGAGGAGGCGACACGGGCGCTCGACGAAGCCTCGGGTGAACTCAAAGTGGCACTTCTGATGCAACTGTCCCAGATCGACGCCACCGAGGCCCGACACCGACTTGAGGCCCATGGGGGGGTCATGAAGTCGGCGATGCACGCGCAGGGCGGACAGGGTTGATGGAGACTGTCGATTTCGGCACGACCGGTCTGCGTTGCTCGCGCCTGGGATTGGGTACGGTTGAACTGGGTCTGCCCTACGGGTTGTCGAAGGAATCGCCACCCGACGACGCGGCGTGCATCCGCCTGCTGCACCAGGCCGTGGACGGAGGCGTCACCTACATCGACACAGCCGCCGCCTACGGGCGCAGCGAGGAACTGGTTGGGCTCGCGTTTGGTGGTCACCCTTCACGGCCGCTGATTGCAACCAAGGTTGCCTTGCGAGACGCAGCGGGTGACCCGGTAGCCGCCCCCGACCAACCGGAACACGTTCGGGCAAGCGTGCATCGCAGCCTCCGACTCCTGCAGACCGACAATCTCGACATTCTACAGATCCACTCCGCGGCGGATGCTTTCCTCCACGACGAACTCGTGACGACGATGCAAGGGCTCGTCGACGAAGGTATTGTGGGGATCTGGGGCGCTTCTACCTATGGCTTGGAGGCTCCCGCCGATGCACTCGAAGAGGCGAAACTCCGTGTCCTGCAGGTCGCCTACAATGTGTTGGACCGGCGCCTCGAGGAGGAACTATTGCCCAAGGCGCGCCGACAAGGGGTTGCCATCGTACTGCGATCGGTTTTTCTCCAAGGGGTGCTGTCGGACCGACGACGCCAGTTGCCGTCAAGCATGGCCAGTCTGGCACGGGCAGCCGACGAGGTGGCCCTCATTTCGGATCAGGCGGGTCTGTCCCTTTCTCAGTTGGCGCTCCGATACGTCCTGTTCAGCGATGTGGGCAATGTCACCATCGTGGGCACGGCACATGCTCAGGAACTGGCGCAGAATCTGGCGGCGTCGACAGCGGGACCGTTGCCTTCAGATGTTGTGGCGGCCTTGTCCCATGTCGAGGTTGAGGATTCCGAGTTGCTGCATCCGAGCTCCTGGCCCGAACAACCCATTCCATCCACCCGATAACCTGACTAAATCGTGCGGAGCGCCATGACCGACGTAGCCTACGATGCCTGGTATTTCATCCCTGCCGATCCGACTCCTGCAGAACCGCCTGAAGAGGGGCGCGTTTACTCAAGCCAACCGCCCATGATGGGAACCATGGCGGTCGACGCAGGATCCAGCGTCGCCTTCAACATACCCGCCGGCACGGGCGAACTGAGAATCACCGTCACGACCACAGGCCTGAGCGCGGAGGGTCGCGGCCCGGATGCCATGCAGGTCTTTATGGGCGACGCAGTGGATGGCCCGCTCAAACAAGAA
>PATE01000066.1 GCA_002712305.1 Gemmatimonadota bacterium
ATGTTCCTCTTGGTTTTACCCTTTTCGCCAGTCGCATTCGTGCCATGCTGACGGTGAGTGCTCTTGATCTGGGGCTGTTGCAGCGCAAGGAGGAGGGGAACAGTCGCTATCTGCGCATTTTCGATGCGCGCACGCGCACCGACTTCTGCGTCGACAGCTCAAATGGTCAGATCACCAGCTACAATCGGTGTTCGGGTGACACAGATGTGCTGCGTTCCATGTCGGTAGATCTCAACTTCCTTCCCGTCACCGAGCTCTACGTAGCTGATCGCCTCGGTGCCGTGCACGTAGGTCTGGGTGCACGCGCCTTCAAGCCACGTACGCTTTACGGCACATTGGGCATGTTCTTCCCGTCTGAATCGGGACGCGCCATCGGTGCACAGCTGTCGATGGGTCGTGAATACATCTTCTTAGGCATGAAGTGGGGGCTCGACATCCGTCGGATCTCCAAGTGGCTCTGATCCGCGTCCACGACCCGCCTACTGCTTACCTTCGATCACGTAGCTGAGCAGATCCACCACCTGCTCGGGTTGGGAGGCCACGGCCAGGGCGGCGGCATCCACTTCCTTGAGGGCGTGCGTGAGATCGGCATCGTGCAGGATGATGAGTGGTTTGCCCAGGGCGCAGGCGAACCCGGCGTCGAAGGCCGCGTTCCACTGCCGATACTTGTCGCCAAAACGGACCACCACGATATCAGCGTGCCGGATCAGCGTGCGGGTGCGGATGGCGTTGACCTGGGCCCCTTTATGGTCCTTCCAAAAACCATCATTCTCCTCTCCGAGAATGCGCACGCCCACATCATCACTGGCGCCATGATCGGTCACCGGCGCACTCACATCGACGGGCAGATCTGCGGCGGTGGCTCCCGAGATGATTCGCTCACGCCAGTCACTGTGGATCTCACCGGATAGGTAGATACTCCAACGTCTCTGCACGGTTTGCCTCCTGGTTCCATCACCGACGGCCGGATCGCCGTCTCAAGCTTGTGAGCTGTGAACACGACCTGTATCTTCGCGCAGCGTGAGGTTCAACCACTATCTGAGGAACGTGTCCGATGAAGTCAGCCCTCGAACTAGCCCTGGAAAAGACCGATTCTCTCGTCGAAGACAAGGGCAAACTGACTCCTGAGCAAGTCAGCGCCATCGACGAGGTCAAGCGAGAATACGAAGCCAAGTGGGCAGAACAGGAAATCGTCCTTCAGCAGCGCATCGCCAAGGTGCAGGCCGAGTCTGACCCGCAGACCTTCGCCGAGCATTCGCGTCAGTTTCAGACCGAGATGAACTCGGTGCGTGACAAGATCTACGCCGAGCGTGACGAGAAAATCGCCGCCATTCGCGCCCAGAGCTGAAGGTCTGACCTACGGCAGCAGGACAAGCCCACCGCGGTGGCGTCGAACCTGCTTGCCGTCGTCGCGATCGGTCGCCGTGACCACGTAGAGGTAGGTACCCGACGCCACCAGGCGTCCATCGTCGCCGGTACGATCCCATCGAAGTTGACCAAACCCCGCTTCATGCAGCTGGGGCCCGAGTCGCCGCACCCGCCGCCCACTGACACCGTACACGTCGACCTGAACGCGCGCCGCGTGGGATAGCACCCAGGTGAAGGCACCCTCGCTACGCACCGGGTGCGGGGCGACCAGCACGTTGGCCAGCCGGAGGCGCTCATCGACCCGAATCCGCAGTTCGCCCACGCCGAATTCGATTCCATCACGCACGAGCGCCGAACGTAGGCGGTGAGGGCCAGGGGGCAGGTGATGCAGCAGGGCCGGTGCACCGTCGGAGGTGGTCCAGGTGGAGTCCGCCACGATCGACTCGCCATCGACCTGCAGTTGAAGTTGGCCAGATGCCAGCGGCGGAGCCAGGACACGGATGGCGTGGGTCGAACCTACCGCATCGCCATCCCGCAGACGCTGGCCCGTTTCTACATCGAAGAACGCGATTGTCGTCAACCCAGGCAGGTTCAGGACCAACTCGACGGCATCGTTGAGACCCCGACCATCTGCCGTTGACGGCTGCAGACGTACAAACAGGCCCTCTCCCAAGTCAGGTAACAGGATGGGATCGAACAGGGTCCTCTGCGATTCACCTCTGGCAAGGGGATCTATCGACGTCTGTGCCAGAACACGACCGTCCTGCTCCAGGGTCAATCGCGCCCCACCGGACGAGGTGAGCCCTCGGTTGCGAATCCAGCACTGCACGTGGAGTTGACCGTCAACGACATCTGCGGATGCGGCCCCCAATTCGAGGTCGGCCGCCGGATCATAGTGCATTTCAAACCGGCGCACGGTCTGCGTTGTATCGGGACCGATCTGGGCTCGAATTCGAAGGAACCGATAGTCGGCCGCGTCGATCTGGCTGGCCAGGTCGAGGTTCCAGGGTGCTGTCCCCCTCGCAAGGGAGACCCATTCGTTGTCCGGGCCGCGTCCTTCGACCTCAATAGACGCACCGTCCCCGTCGACCTGTAACGATGTCCACGAGGCGGCCGGTCCTACGGTTTCGCCAACGACCTGCCCTGCAGCCACGTCTGAAGCACGTGAATATCCGAACAGGCCGGACCCCCATAGATCGCCGAGCCAGATCAGGTCATTTACAGGATCGAACTGCCCGGAAATGACACGTGTCGTGTCCTGGTCGCTGTGCCACTCGTCAAGGAATCGCCCATCCTCGGCACTGACCATACGAATGCGCCGTTCTCCGGCGAACTCGATCAGATAGAGGCGCTCCCCATCTGCGACGACGCCATCGGTCCAGCGAAAGGTGAACCCACTCTCCGTAGGAGGGATGACGAAGTCTCGCTGCAGATGCCAGTCTCCCGTCTCGTCGACATCGAAGACGCGAACGCCCCAGCCTACACGGGTCCCACGATGGGAACTCATGGATACGTTGTAGATCTGTTCACCATCGGAGGTGATCAACGCGTGCAGCACCTGTCCTGGCAGACGGTCCTGCTCGGTCACGACTCGGCCGGTGACCCAATCGAGCAGCCCATCTGGGACGTTCACCGTGTCCAACCGACCCGACGCCGGATCGACTCGCTCGATCTGAAAACTCATCCCTGCTTCACTATACAGGAAACCATCATGGTAGGTGGCGCTGATCCCGGCGGTGGTGGTGTCGGTCAGGATGCCATAGTCACCGCCACGGATACTGCCATTGAAACCGGTGCCGACCCGCGAGAACGTGTCGCCTCCCGGGTAGATCGTCGACGAATCATTGAACCAACGTTTGGCATACAGATACGTACCGTCTGTGGCCAGAACCCCTGCTCCGGGCAGGCTCAGGAGTGTAAACCCAATCTCTCTCGTCGGCGTCGACGGTCGGAAGGCAGGTGTGTCGGCGCGGGCCACCAGCGCATCACCTCGCAACCGGACGCCGGAACCGTCGAGAAGATCGTCGGCCCCTTGCGACCAACTCACCGAATCAGCCGGCGTCTCCTGCGACCATCGCAGGGTACGTGTCTCGGACCACGGTCCCAATTGCATCCCGTCGACCAATCGGGCTCGCCAGTACAACACGTCGCCAAACTTGGCCCCCGCAGGTGGCTGAAGCTGGGCAGTTGCTCCCGCCGCTTGAGAAACGGCCATCGTCTGGGTGATGGCATCCTCGAACGCCGGTGTCGTGGACAGGGCGAACTCTATGACGTCCAGCGGATTCGGGATGACGGATTGCAGATCGAGGGGGGCCAGGGCCTCCAGCTGGAGGTCAGTGCTGATCATACCTGACGGCGGCCACAGCAAGGTCGGACGCCGCGGGACAAGCACGTCGATGAACTCGTCGAGTCGATTGTTGGTTTCGTCGCGCTCTGCCGTCGAATTGTCGGCATCGATGTCAACCCGCAACAGATGAGTACCGCCGAATTCCGGTTGCCAGGAAAGCAGGAGCGTATCGGCCCCGATGAAGGGAGCCCGAGAGGCGTCGAAGAGCGTGTCGATGCCAGCGGATCTCTCGGCCACGATGTGGACCCGGATGCTGTCCTGTCCGAGGCGGGCGGCGCTGTTCAGGATTACCTCGATCGTGGTAGTCTCACCGCGCTGCGGGGGCTCTGCACCGACACGGATGCTCTGCGCGACATAGTCCGGATCAGATTCGAGGGCCAGACGCTGCATTGGATCACCGATCAGCTGCATCGTGAGTGGCACGTCAATGAACCCAGGATGAACCGAAAGCAGGCGTGATTTCGCCCATGTGAGAGCGCCTCCAAAGCCCAGTGGATCATCACTGAGCAATGCATCGTAGAGGAAATCGCTCAGCAGGTCGTGCTGGGCGGTCCGACTCTCGGCCGTGGCAGAGATAAACGCGATAGCACCGTCCTGGGGTAGTTCGACAAACTGTTCGCTCAGCGCTTCGGTAGTGGGCTCCGAAAACAGACCGTTGAGGCAGGACAGGGCGATGACCAGTGGCAATCGACGGCCATTGGCCACCTGGCTCATGTAGTCCCAGTCGGGGAACTGTGCCGAGAACAGGAACTGCATCGTCGCCACTGCGCCATGTCCGGCGAAGTTGAAGATCAGCGCCCCGTTATTGAAGCCATCGAGGAATTGCTTTCCCGTGACATTGGGGATGTCTGAATCGTCGGGCGCATAGTAGCGTTGTGCCTGCAGCCCCATAGGGGCCATATGCCGGGCATACACGCTGTCACTCGGTGCGGTAAACAATCCTGCACCATGCCAGTTGGCAGCCAGGATGACTTGACTTCGCCAGTCGCCTTCGGCGGGCTCGTTGTCGTAGCGAATGATCTTGTCCACAACCAGATCGGCCTCTTGTGCATCGTCGACGGCGAGGCGCCCGATTACCAGGTCCGCCAGCAGATCATCCCCATCGACCAGGGCCAAAAGATGGTCGGAGGGAGAATACCCACGACCTCGCGCATTGTAGTACAGGGTGGGTACAAGGGTCTGATGCCGCCTTCCCGTGCGGATGCCCCGGTAGTCCCAGGTGGCATCGCCCATGAGAAGGATGAAAACAGGTCGAGGTGTCCAGCGCCGATAGATGTCGGTGATGAACTCTGCCAGCGGTTCGCGAGCGAACTGCCCGCCACTGTACTCATCAAAGACGTCCTGTACCGAGACCGTTCGTACTCGCAAGCCATCCCCAGCTCGATGGGCAGCCAGACGCTGCGCGGCCTGGCCAAACTCAGCATGGTGAATGATCACGGCCTCTGCGCCTGAATCATGGCTGCGGAGGTCCGAGGGTTCGTCGAGTTCGAGCACCGGTAGGCGGATCGATAGACTGTCCACCATGAGGTAGTCGGGTGCATCCCCAACAACATCTTCGAAGGTTGCGCTGTAGAGGGAGTCCTCAAATTCTACAACAAGCCCCGTGAATAGACGCCGGTGGGCCACGTCGACGAGAGTCACCGCTGGATGCCGAAAGCCTTCCACCGTGATCTGATGCCCCTCAGGCGCTGGCTCGGTCGCGAAGTTCAGCAGTCCCGGGTGGGCGTGGAACTGGCGACGAAAGGTGAGCTCAAACCAATTGAACCAGATGTGATCCTCGCGCGAGAGATCTGCGATGGCCTGAAACAAGACCCGATTGCGGTCGGCCAGCAGCGACGAGGGGATGGTCTCATCAAAGAGAAATGCGGTCTGACCACTCCACACACCCTCGGCAAGCGGCTCATTGTTCAGCGTCACGAAGGCATGATGATCGCCCACCACTGCCGGCGTCTTACCTGTGGCCGACACACGCAGCCGGGCCAAATATGGATCGCCATCTTCTAAGAGGCCGGTCACGTCACCCACAAAGATCTGACTGGAGCGGACCGATGGGTCCCTGGCGATCAAGGGACGATCATTGCGCCAGAACCATCGATCGCTCAAGGTGTCGGGGGCTTCTTCCAGCTGGTCGAAGGACTGGTCGAGTTCGAAATGCTGGCGATGGGAGTACCACTTGATCGTGGGAAAGTCGGAATCAGGCGCTCCATCGACGATGTCATACCGCGGGCTCGTCTGTTCGCCCCCCCATGTGAGCCAGTAGGTCTGGGTCGGACCATACTCGCTCTCGTGATCACGTTCGCCCTCCGGGCCGGGGGCTCGACGATATCGCCCTGCAAAGATGATCTCGTCGTCTTCATCGAAACGACCATCCTCACCACCGATCACATGAAGTGGTTGATCATTGCCGGTGAGCACGAGCCGAAGTCTTGCTGGGTCTACATCGCCAGGATCGATACCAAAAAAGCGGAGACGGGCTGCCGTAATGCGATAGAGACCATCCGCGTCTACGAAGATCTTCACCCAGGGCAACGACGAGTCATACCAATCGCCACCGACCTGGCGACGGGCAGGTGNGGGAGTACGCCACCCATCGTGTCCCGGAGGGTTTAGAAAGGCCCNATGCAAAGAGGACGGTCCTCCGCCTCGAACGGGCCGACTCGAGTGACCGGATGTAAAACGCACGTGAACCCGAAGTCGATCGTGGAGGCTCAGCGTCTGGGTTCGATCGTCGTAATCAGCGGGAAACACCTGAAGGGCATGGGCGTCGACACCGCGCAGCACACCCAGTTCGATGGTCTGGGCCAACCGATGCGGATGGGCAAGCGCACTGGCGTCGGCCTCAGGGAGCACCAGGCCCTCCCACACGCGGGTCGACAGGCTCTCCACAGTCACGTCCAGAACCGATCCAGGTGGAGCAGCCACCAACTCGGCCACCATGGGCAAGGCGACGCCCCTATCGCCGCGGCAATGCGGCATGTTCTTGGTCGTGATGGGCAGGTCAGAATGGAGGGGGAGGCTTGTGAACACATCGATCACCAACCCGCCCTCGTGGGCCTCGACCACCTTCACCTGGCTGGCTGCGTGGGCGGACTCCACCCCCAGACCCAACAGGGCTAACCAGATCACAACAACTCGGGTCATGGGCAAAGGCGTTGGTTTGGTGCTGGAGGGAGAGGGATCATACCTTGGCGCCGGACAGGTTCCTGCCGTCTGGCCGCCGATGCGAAAGTACGGAGGGGGTGCGAAATCGGTCCAGCAGTACTAGGACGCCCCGATCCTTCAGATGGTTTCACCGTCGGCACCTCAACCCTCAGAGCAAAATCCGTGTCACAGCACCTCCGTCCTCGATCGCAGATTCTGCTACTGGCCCTCGTGTTGCGGTTGGCTCTCATCCTGGGTGGTTGGGGGTCGGCACAGGACACGTCACTGCCCTTCCTGGCGCGTGACTCCGGATCCTACATCGAGACGGCGACCGCCCTGGGCACGACGGCCACCTTCGCTCGCGATGGTGAACCCGACATTGTCCGTACCCCCGGGTATCCACTGCTTCTTGTGCCGGGTGTCTGGCTCGGGCAGATCATCGCTTGGGCCCTGTTGCTGCAGCTCATCCTGCACCTGCTCACAATCCTGCTCGTCTACGATCTGGCGATCCAGCTTGGCCGCCCTCGCGCCGCAATCGTGGCGGCAGGGCTGTTGGCCATCGAACCGCTGAGTGTCATCTATACAGCCAAAGTGCTCAGCGAGACCACCTTCAGCGCGTTGCTCGTCGCTGCCATCTGGGGTCTGATTCGCGGTCATCGACACAACAGCGAACGTCACTGGCTCCTCGGGGCCGCCTGTTTAGGGCTATCGGCTCTGGTGCGGCCCATCGGATACGGTCTGGCTCTGCCCCTGGTTCTGTTCGCCATCGTTGGACTGCTCTTTCGGCAAACTCGAGTGGTGTTGCCCTCACGCTGGTTGGCAGCGGCTATCGCATTGATGCTGCTGCCGTCGGTCCTCTGGCAGGGCCGAAATCTCGTCGTCGCCGACTATCGCGGGTTGTCGGCGATCACCGATATCAACGCCTACTTCTATCAAGCCGCCGCCGTAGAGGCCCGCCGCCAGGGGAGATCCTTCTACGAGGTCCAGAATGAATGGGGCTACCACGATGTAGACCTATTCAATACGCGCCGTCCCGATCTGGCCCGGCTCCCACAAGGGCCTCGACTTCAGCGACTCGGAGAAGAGGGGCGACAGATGATCGCCGCCGATCCTTTCTCGTATGCAGGCGTGCACCTGCGAGGCATGCTGCGTGTGGTGTTTGACCCCGGGGGTGTCGAGGTTCTGCGTTTGCTGGGGATGTATCCGACCTCCGGGGGTCTACTGGGCAAACTCATCGATCAGGGAATCTGGAAGACCTTGTCCGACCTGGCTCATGAGCGCCCCGAACTCCTTATCCTGGAGATCGCCTGCGGTCTGCTGCTCCTGGTGATCTATGCCGCTGCCGGGCGCGGGGCAGGGCGGTTGGTGCGGGCCCATCCAGCATTGGCTGTGCTGTTGATCGGTGGGGTGGTGGTCCTGTTGGTGGCCTCGGGTGGCCCCATGTCCCTGAGTCGATTTCGCCATCCGATGATGCCGATTCTCTGTCTTTTCGCGGGCTTCGGATGGCCCAACGCAGGGTCGCGCTGATTCGCTGATGGGTGCATCCGATTCTGCAAACGATCAGCCATCTCCCGGAACCGGGTCCTGGACAACCAATATAGCTCTCGCTGCGGTGGCTGTGACGCTGACGCTTCTGTTGGTGGAACTCGTGCTTCGCTGGACCTGGTCGACGGAGAAGGTGACCCTCGTCCACGATTCGCTGCTCGGATTCCGGGGACGCGCCGGGGCCGAGACCATCTGGCATCGGGAGATGTTCGGACATCCTCGACAGGTCGTCTTGAACGAGGGTGGTTTCCATGATCACCCGAGACAGTCTCAGCCAGCGGCGGATACCCGCAGAATCACCATGCTCGGGGACTCCTTTCTCGAGGCCTACCAGGTGGACATCGACAGCAGCTTCGCCCAGCGACTCGGGCAGCGCCTGTCTGACACCGACGAGATGATAGAGGCGGTCAATCTCGGTGTTCACGGCTATGGACTTGGGGTTTACCTACTGCAGGTGGAAGAACGTCTCGATGCGTGGAATGCAGATGCCGTTCTTCTGTGCCTCTTCCTCGGCAACGATCTTCACGACAACTTCGNACCCATCGCCTCTCCNGCTGTGCCGCGCTTCGCGATGGAGGGCGATCACCTCGGAGAGATGCCTGCCCCCGGGAGAGATTTGCGTGTGTGGCTGCGAGATGAAGTGCTGGCCCGGTCGAGTCTCGGGCGGTGGTTCTGGCTTCGTGTCATCAAATCGAGCGGGTCGGCGATGGCACTGGCACGCGCTGCAGGGATGGTGAGCACCCCGGACCTGGCCCGAGATGCTGCCGGTCAGCACGATCACATGCTGCGCACGAGCCACAGACTCCTGGATCGGCTGATCACCCGTCTGGAGCAAAGATCGCTGCCCCTGCATGTCTTTCTGATCCCTGATCCGTTTCTGGTTCATGATCTGGCCCAGCAAGAACGGGGGATCGGATTCGTTGCCCCCGACGATCCTCGCCTGCAGACCGAGACCATGGTCCGCCAGGTCCTGACGGACCGACACGTGAGCTACACCTGGCCCCGCGATCTGTTCGTGGAGNCCAACCTATCAGGCGATGGAGTCTATCGNGGCGGCTTTGGTCACTTCACCGATGCTGCCCATCCGAGGGTCACAGACCTGCTCGAACGCCCCTTGAAACAGCTGCTGTTCTCAGATCCAGGAGCGTGGACGGCTGATTGACACCCGTCCCTTCGCAGGGTAGAATCCCAACCTGTCTTTTTCTCTCGTTGTACACGTGCGTCTTCCGCATCCGCGATCGTTTGCGAATAGCGAAGCCACGACCCGCGACCCGCGACTACCGGAGGACATCATGTCCGACAGTGCCCGCCTCCAGTTGGGCGACAAGAACTATGACCTGCCGATCGTCGTTGGCAGCGAGNACGAACACGCAATCGATATCAGCAAGCTGCGCGCCGAAACAGGCTACATCACCCTGGATGAAGGGTACGGCAATACGGGGGCCTGCCAGAGTGCGGTCACCTATATCGATGGGGAAAAGGGAATCCTCCGTTATAGAGGGATTCCCATCGAGACGCTTGCCGAACACAGTTCATTCATCGAAGTNGCCTATCTGCTGATCTGGGGCAGTTTGCCGACCAAGAGTCAGCTGGACACGTTCAGCGACTTGATGACGAAACACTCTTTTCTGCGTGAGCAGATCCGCCATCATTTCGAGGTGTTTCCCCCGGGTTCGCCCCCGATGGCGGTACTGTCGGCGGCTCTGAATTCGCTGGCCTGCTTTTATCCGGAACTGCTCGACACGGAAGATGTGGATGTCTTTGAAGAGGCAGCGGCTCGCATCATCTCCAAGGTGCGCACTATCGCTGCCTACTCTTATAAACATGACATGGGCCACTACCTGGTATATCCGCACCCGGATAAGGGCTTCTGTGAGAACTTCCTCCACATGATGTTCTCAGAACCCTACAAGGACTATGAACCCGATCCGGCCCTGGTTCGTGCTCTCGACGTGCTGCTGCTGCTGCACGCTGATCACGAACAGAACTGCTCGACGTCGACGGTTCGAATGGTGGGTAGCTCNGGCGCTAACCTGTTCGCCTCTGTCGCGGCCGGGGTAAGTGCATTGTGGGGCCCCCTGCACGGAGGTGCCAATGTCGCCGTCGTGGACATGCTCGAGACGATTCTGGCGCAGGGGATCTCGATGAAGGACTACGTGCAGCAGGTGAAGGACAAGAAGGCGGGGATTCGCCTTATGGGTTTTGGGCATCGTGTCTACAAGAACTTCGATCCCCGTGCCAAGATNATCCGCAAGCAGGCCNAAAATGTCCTGGCCAGCCTGGATATTAAAGACCCGTTATTGGGACTGGCGGAAGAGTTGGAAGGCGTAGCGCTGGAAGACGACTACTTCATCGAACGCAAGCTCTATCCCAACGTCGACTTCTATTCAGGTGTCATCCTGCGCGCCCTCGGGATTCCTACGCGGATGTTCACGGTCATGTTCGCCATTGGCCGCATGCCAGGTTGGATCGCGCAGTGGTACGAAGACCGCTTCATCACCCACGGCAAGATTCAGCGACCTCGCCAGGTATACACGGGCCCAACGGAGTTGTGTTACGTTCCGCTCGAGGAGCGCTCGGGATAACCCCGGCTCGAGCTGGTCTTTGAAAGGGTGATTCGGTCTTGCCGAGTCACCCTTTTTGTTTCTCAGCCGCAGCCACCGACCGCAGAGCCCGTGCGGTTTCGCTCAACAGGTGGTTCAGCTCATCCAGACCTTCGGCGGCATGGGAGATACCGCCGGTCTTGAGGATGTGCTCGAGGGTTTCGGCTCGTTGCCCAAGTTGTACGGCCCCCACCTCGCGGGCAGATCCCTTCAACGTGTGCACATGCCGATGGAGAGTTCTACGTCAGCTTCCTGGAGGGCCGTGACGGCACGGGCGAGAGTTTTGGGTGCTTCTTCGAGAAACAGATCAATGAAGCTGCTGATACTGAAGTCTGCATCAAACTCTTCCAGCTCACGTAGCTCATCCAGCGGCTGAGGATCGAGGATCTGCTCATCGGACGTCGACGAGTCTGGCCCTGCGGGAAGGGCAGGCCCGGACTCGGAAGAGAATTGGGCGAGACCCCGACGCAACGCTTGTTTGCGTACGGGCTTTGCCACGAAATCATCCATTCCGGCACCCAGACACTGCTCCCGGTCAGATTCCATGGCGTTGGCCGTGAGGGCAACGATCGGTATACGTGACGATCCCCTGGCTCGCCGAGACTCGTTGCGGTTGCTCGCCCTCTCGCCAGGACCACAACCCTCGGTCTTCGAAGGGGAGGGAGGCAGAAGCGAATCTGCGACCATCGTCGCTGATGACGAAGTGCGCCATTTCCTGGCCCTGCTGTTCCAGCACCCACCGTTTCTCCTCGAGGCGATACAGCCTCGCGGAGGAACTGCGCCACACCGTCCTATCGTCCGACGCACAACTGAGCCACACCGTCCCATCGTCCGACGCACCTAGATGATTGATCCCCGTACTTCCCACCCCCTCCGGCGGAGACATGGGTTCGACGATTCCCTCTCGCCACAGATAGAGCCCTGATTCACG
>PATE01000067.1 GCA_002712305.1 Gemmatimonadota bacterium
CGGATCTCCGTCGACGGCTCCCCGGTCGCCACCCTCGAACACGAGGCCATCGTCTCCCTTTGCTGAGCAGCGGCGACCGTTCACGACCATCGCTTCGTCGGCAGTCAGGACGTCGTTGCACCGGCCACCGAGGCAGCCCTCGCCGACTGATCGGGTCAGGCGAAGGCCCGCAGCGTGGGCTCAACGAGCGGGTCCGGGGCGACACCGTGGCCCGGGAGGTCGTAGGACACCACCTGACGATCAGCCTCGAGCGCCGGGAGCATCCCGTCCCAGATGGTCCGGTCCAGCCCGATCCCGTGGATGAGGACCAGCGGCGGGCTGGTAGCGATCACCCGAATCCGAGGGGCAGCATGGGGAACCAGTCTTCGCGGAGGCGCTGACCGTCAACCATGTCGTGGCCGTCGAACGGCGGCGAGGTGGTGCCCCGGCGCTGCACGTAGCGGGCGTCGTCTCCGACCATGCGCAGCGAGAACGCCCGCCGGAGGTTCGCCGACCCTCGGGCGCCGTGGACGGTCCGGTAGTGGAAGGCCACGGCGTCGCCCGGCTCGCACGCCCACTCCATGACCTCGAACCGGTCGGGTTCGGCGTCGGGATCTGGTGCCGGCTGGAAGCCTCCGCTATGGGTCGTGTGGTCGTCGCCGTAAAAGCCGGTCATGGTGGTCCAGCTCACCGGATGGACGGCCTCGTCCCATAGGTGGGACCCGCGGATCAGACGGAGGGTGGACTTCGTCGGCACAGGGTCCAGTGGGATCCAGATGCTGACCGTCTGTAGGCCGTCCACGAAGTAGTAAGGAGCGTCGCAATGCCAGGGGGTCGGACGGGGCGCACCCGGCTCCTTGACCAGCACGTGCTCGTGGAACAACTGCACGGTCTCGGAGCGCATCAGCCCGGCGGCCACGTCGGCAATGCCCGAATCGAAAGCGAACCGCTCGAACTCGGGGATGCGAGACCAGTTGCAGTAGTCGTCCCAGAAGCGTCCGGCGTCACCAGCGGTGCCGTTGTCGTCGAAGAACTCGCTGGGTTCAGCCTCGTTGCGGGCTACTCCGGCGGCCAACTCGTCGACCCAGTCGGCGAACAGCCCCTCAAGGTGCACGGCTCCGTCGGCGGCGAACGCGTCGGCCAACTCGTCGGAGATAGGAGGCGCGGTCGCGTGGTCGGTCACCCGGGGAGGATACGTCGCCCCATCTCCGCGATGCTTGGGGGATGCGGAAGGTGACGTTGCGTGAGTTGGAGCACTTCGTGGCCCTTGCCGAGCATGGTTCGGTGACCGGGGCGGCCCGGGCCATCGGGCTGTCCCAGCCCGCCATGTCGACCTCGCTGCAGGAGCTGGAGAAGGCTCTCGGGGTGACACTGTTCGTGCGGCACCGGGGTCGTGGCCTAGGCCTGTTGGCGGAGGGCGAGGCGCTATTGGTGGAGGCCCGGGAGCTGCTAGCCCGGGCGGCCGAACTCGAAGAGCGTATGTCGGCCTCGTCAGACGGCTCGGCGGGGCGGCTGGTGCTGGGTTCCCTGACCACCGCTGCGCCCATCGTGGTGCCGTCTCTGGTCCGTCGATTTCGTGACCGGCATCCGGGGGTGGATGTGGAGATTCGGACCGGGGCCCAGGCCGAGTTGTTGGAGGCGGTGGCGTCCGGTGCGCTCCATGCGGCGTTGACCTACGACCTGGGGCTGGGCTCCGGTATCCGCTTCGTCCAGCTGGCCGATTCAGCACCCCACGTGCTGGTGGCCGCTGACCACCGACTGGCCATTGAGGTAGCGGTGGGCCTCGATCAACTGGTCGACGACCCGTTCGTGATGCTGGACCTCTCGACCAGCCGCGAGTACTACACGTCGCTGTTCCTGGCTGCCGGGGTGTCGATGCGTCCGGCCATGACGGTGACCGACCTCTCGTTGGTGCGTTCGCTGGTCGGCAACGGGTTCGGGTGGTCGCTGGGCAACCACGTCCCGGCGCGGGACGAGGCCCAGGACGGTTCCCGGGTGGCCTATGTCCCGTTGAGGACCGACGTACCGCCGTTGGGCCTCGGCTTGGCCTGCCGGAGCGCGGATCGTGGTCCGGCCGTGCTGGATGCCTTCACGGAGTTCGCTAGGTCGTCGCTGCGATTCCCCCGACAATTGGAAGACTGACCTCCCTAGATAGGCAATACAAATCCAGTAGATCGATAGCATCCCTTTGACGGATGGCTCGACGTACACCAGCATCTGGGGGTGCCTTCGATCTCCATCCCTTCGATCTCTGCTGTGGCGGACCTGCTGGGCGAGTTAGTGGCGTACCCCACCGAGAGTTGCTCTCCCAACGTCGACCTGATCGACCACTACGCGGATAGGGCCCGGAGGGTCGGCGCAGCGGTCGACGTGGTATCCGGTGAGGCGGGGCGGGCCAACCTGCACCTCCGCTTCGGTCCGGATGCACCGGGCGGGATCCTGTTGTCGGGTCATACCGACGTGGTTCCCGCCGGGACTGGTTGGGAGACCGATCCCTATGTCCTGACCGAGGTGGACGGACGACTGGCCGCCCGCGGCACCGCCGACATGAAGGGCTTCTTGGCCGCCACTCTCGTGCTGCTTGAGGAGACCGACGTTGACGCCCTCCGGGCCCCGGTCCACCTGGGCCTCAGTTACGACGAGGAGATCGGCTGCGTCGGCGTCCGGGGTCTGCTCGACGTGCTGGCCACCGGGTCTACGGGTGCCGGGACATGTGCCCCTGAGGTCGTGGTGGTGGGCGAGCCCACGGGGATGCGCCTATGCAACGCCCACGCTGGCAAGGTCGCCCACCGGATCGATCTCACTGCGGCTTCCGGCCATTCCAGCCGGGCCGGGACTGAACCGACCGCTGTGCACGAGGGCGCTGCTCTGGCTGCGCTGGTCCAAGGCCTGAACGATTCCGATCGCGGCATCAGCGCCAACGTGGGGTCGATCCACGGTGGGGTGGCGGTCAACGTGTTGGCCCCGTCGTGCACGCTCGAGTTCGAGGTGCGCCATCGGGCCGACACCGACCCCGACGAGGTGCTGGCCGGTGTGCTGGACGCGGTAGCCGACGCCGATCGGCGACTGTCGGCCGTGGGCGGACATGCCACCTCCGAGTTGTTCATCGGCTACCCGGGCCTNGACACCGATCCCTCGCTGGCCCCGGTCGTCGCCATGGCCGACCTGGTGGGTTGCGGCGCACCGGGCCCTGTGGCGTTTGGTACCGAGGCCGGCCTTTACGCCGACCGGTTGGGCGTGCCGTCGGTCATCGTCGGACCCGGCGACATCGCAGACGCCCACCGTCCCAACGAGACGGTGGCCCCCGACCAACTTGAGCGGTGCGGTGACGTGCTGCGTCGAACCATCCACAGTTTCTGTTCCGATGACGGCCCGGCTGTTGCAGGGACCGGCCTAGTTGACCATCTCAGTTAAGGGAGACCCCCATGAGTACCGCTACCGAAGAGAAGTCCACCACCGACCCATGGCCCGAGTCCCCGGAAACCGGCGAGGTCCTAGCTCGGGTGGATGCCCTGGGCCCGGTCTGGCGGGAGCGCGCTCGCGCCCTAGACGAAGCCGTTGAGTTTCCGCACGAGAACTTTGCCGAGGCCAAGGCTGCTGGTCTACACGCCCTCTGCCTCCCCACCGAGTACGGCGGCGCTGGTTGGTGGCTGCCCGGTCGGTTCAGCCCTTGGTACAAGGTGCTGGAGCGAATGGCCCGGTGGGAGACCAACACTGCCCAGTTGCTCCAGGTGCACAACCATGCGGCGGGCATCATCGCCTTCCACTCCACGCCTGAGCAGCGCGACCGGTTCCTTCCCGACATCGCTGATGGGGCCTTCTGTGCCTCGTTGGGCTCGGAGGCGCACCTGTACGAGAACGGCGCTGAGGTCCTCGAGTCCGAGTTGACCCAAGTCGACGGCGGTTACCGACTGACGGCCCGCAAGGGATTCGCCTCGGTCGCCGCTGCCGCCAAGTACCTGATGGTGTGGTGTGCCGTGGAGGGTGACACGCCGTATGCGGGTCGGATGGTGTTCGCGGTGGTGGAGGTGGACTGGGAGGGCGTCGAGTTGTTGGACGACTGGCAGATGTTGGGCATGCGATCCACCATCTCCTGTGGCGTGAAGTTCGACGACGTGTTCGTGCCCGACAGCCACGTGGTGGGCACCCCTGGCGGGTGGGTCACCGAGGACCAACGCACCTTCTCCTGTGCATACGCCGCCAACCACCTGGGTTCGGCCCAGGGAGCTTTCGACTTCCTGACTGACTACATCGGCGGGCGCCCCGACCTGGCTGGGTCGGAGGCTGTACGGGTGAAGCTAGGCCAGATGGACGCCCAACTATTCGCCGCCCGATCCTGTCTGTACGCCACAGCGGCCCGGCTGGACCGGGGCGACGATCCCGACGAGTGCGAGGCCGATGCGGTGCGCACTATGCACCTGGCCAAGGACGCGGTACTGACCATCCCCTACCAAGGTTTCGACCTGGTAGGCGCCCGGGCCTGCCACGAGCGGTACCCGCTGGGCCAGATGATGCGTGACGCCCGGACCTTTACCCTCCACTTCNGGGACGACCTTTACGTGGAGCGCCTGGCCCAATTGGCCCTCGGTAAGGGCTTCTCGGCCAAGGGCGGCCGCGGGGGATCCACTCCCTTCGAGGAGGGGGCGGGGGCTACGGCCCAGGCCACCGCTGGGGCATGATCTGCTCCACCCGAACGCCGCCATCCACGCCGTCAGTTATGAGAAAGCGTCCGACGCCATGACCCATCAGCGCATCCGCCCCTTCAACACGAAGGAGACGTACCCCGAGCAGAACCTCGATAACGACCTCAGCCAGGGNGTGGTGGCCCGCGGCACCATGGTCTTCCTGCGGGGCCAGGTCGCCCAGGACCTCGACACCCGGGAGTCGTTGCACACTGGCGACGCCGGAGCCCAGACGGCCAAGACCATGGAGAACATCGCCATGCTGCTGGCCGAGGCTGGCTCGGAGATGTCCCACATCTGCCGGATCGTCGTCTACCTGACTGACATCCGATACCGGGAGGCCGTCTATCAGGAGATGGGAAGGTGGCTCCAGGGCGTCCACCCGTGCTCGACGGGAATCATCGTGTCCGCCTTGGCTCGCCCCGAGTGGGTGGTGGAGATCGAGGTCACCGCGGTGATCCCCGACTGACCGATTCGATTGACCTGCCTGACCGAATGGATCTCCACGTGACGACCCCCCAGCCTGAGACCGGCGCCCTGTTGTCTGGTCTACGCACCGTGGCCGACGGGCCGCTGTCGGCGGCTACCAACATGCCACCGGCCATGTACCACTCCGACGCGGTGTTGGCCCTCGAACAAGAGCGGGCCTTCGGGCGGGACTGGGTGTCGCCCGGGCTGGCCGCCGAGATCCCCGAGGTGGGCGACCACCTGGTCTGGTCGATCNCCGACCAGCCGGTGTTCTGCGTCCGCGACGGTGATGGTCAGGTCCGGACGTTTTCCAACGTGTGCCGGCACCGGATGATGACCTTGGTGGCCGGCGACGGGAATTCCCGCCGGATTACCTGCCCGTACCATTCGTGGACATACGACCTAGGTGGGCAACTAGTGGGGACAAACCACATGGAGCGCACCGACGGATTCGACCGGGTGGACATCTGTCTGCCCGAGATCCGCACCGAACTCTGGGAGGGGTGGATCTACTGCACTCTGGACGACGACGCTCCGTCGGTGGCCAGTCTGCTGGCTCCCATCGAAGGCTTCGTGGCGCCCTACGGGGTAGCCGACTACGTGCCGATCCACCGGGTGGACGAGGTGTGGGACGGCAACTGGAAGTTCCTCACCGAGAACTTCATGGAGGGCTACCACCTGCCTGTCACCCACCGGGTCACGCTCGGAACCTGGATGCCTATGGACTCGGTGGTGTTCCCCGACGAGAGCCACGGAGCGTTCACGTACCAGATGTTCGAGAAGGACGAGAACGCCATGTATGGGCGCGCCCATCCGGACAACGACCGACTGGAGGGGGCGTGGCGGAGCACCACGTTCATGCCGACGGTGTTCCCCGCCCACATGTACATCCTCGCCCCCGACCACCTCTGGTACCTATCGCTACGACCCCGGGGAACCGGTCAGGTCGAGCTGCGGTTTGGGATTGCCCTAGCGCCCGAAGTGCACGCCTCGCTGGTCGAACCCGAAGCGTGGATCACCGAGATGGTCGACTTCTTCACCGCGGTCTGCGAGGAAGACCGCAAGGTGGTGGAGGGCATCCACGTCGGATCCCGCTCGCCNCTGGCCACACCCGGTCCGCTGAGTTGGCTCGAGCATGAACTCCACCACTTCATGGGCTATCTGGCCGACCGCTTGACGTCCACCGACTGACCCCCGACCCGGGAGCCCACCATGACCTTCTCCATCACCGGACACTGTGCCAGGACCGGTATGGCCGGGGTGGCTATCACTACCTCGTCCATCTGTGTGGGGTCGCGTTGCCCCCATGCCAGAGCCGGCGTGGGCGCCGTGGCTACCCAGAACATCACCGACCCGACTCTGGCCACCCGTGTGTTCGAGTGCCTACAGTCCGGTAAAACGGCCGCCGAGGCGGTGGCCACCGTCATGGACGGTCGAGCCAACGCCGAATACCGACAACTGGCGGTGGTCGACATGGCCGGTCGGACCGGNCACTTCACCGGGGCCCACATCTTGGGCACCAACCGCGTCGTGGAGGGTGACCACTGCATCGCAGCGGGCAATCTGCTGTCGACACCGGAGGTTCCGGCCGCCATGGTGGCCGGCTTCGAGGCCGACCCTGGCGCCCACCTGGCCGACCGCCTGCTACTTGGCCTGGAGGCCGGGCTAGCCGCTGGTGGAGAGGAGGGTCCGGTGCGCTCGGCAGCCCTCCTCGTCCACCACGAGCAACCCTTCGCACTGGTCGACCTGCGTTGCGATTGGAACGAAGACGACCCAGTGGTCGTGCTGCGCCGTCTGTGGACCGATTACGAACCCCAGATGCAGCCCTACTTGGACCGGGCCATAGATCCGGGGGTGGCGCCCAGCTACGGCGTGGCCGGCGACCGGTGAGTCGATACCNGTGCTGACCGACGAACAGGTCGGGACGTTCCGGCGCGATGGAGTCTTGACGGTTCCCAACGCAGTCACGCCGGATCAACTGGCAGCACTGCGCGCCGACATGGACCGCTGGGTTGAGGAGAGTCGGGCCCACAACGGGCCCTACGGGGAGACGATCGACGGGCGCCCCCGGTTCGACGTGCAGCCGGGTCATTCNNAGGACCGGCCGGCGTTGCGGCGGGTCTCGGCGCCCACGGAGGTNTCAGCCGCCCACCGCGAGGTCATGGCCAACAGCGCCATGGTCGACATGGTGGCTGACTTGATCGGTCCCGACGTCCGGCTCCACCACACCAAGGTCAACACCAAGCTCCCGGGGGCGGCCACCGAGGTGCAGTGGCACCAGGACTTCCCGTTCACCCCGCACTCCAACGCTGACCTGATGACCGCCCTGCTGATGGTCGATGAGGTGACAGTGGAGAACGGCCCCTTGGAAGTAGTTCCTGGTTCGCACAACGGCCCGATTCACTCGCTGTGGCACGACGGGATTTTCACGGGCTCCATCTGTCCAGACGCCGTCGCTGCGATGCGTGATGCTGCCGTATCGTGCACAGGCCCGGCGGGTTCGGTGTGTCTGATGCACACCCGGTTGGCCCACGCCTCGGCCCCCAACCGGTCGGATCGGTCCCGGACCCTGTTCATCTGTGTCTACGGGGCGGGCGATGCCGTGCCGTATGGCCCCAGTCCGGTGCCCACGGCCCATCAGGGATTGTTCGTACGGGGTTCGGACCCCGGTCGGGTCCGGACCGGGGACTTCGAGATGGATCTGCCTGAACCGCCGATGGGAGCGTCGTTCTTCACCCAGCAGGAGGCCTCGGGAGTAGATCCGGGGCGAGGGTGACGGTACGTCGACCGGTGGTATCTGACGACCGGCTCCGATCGTGAACCCGGAGTCTCCGAAGCGGCTACCTTGCCGAAACTGTCTGAAGCGATCGTCTGAAGTGGGGTCGTCTGAGATGTGGGGCTGTCGATGATTGGTGAGCGCCGTCGAGGAGGCCGGGGTGCGCGCACTGCTGCACGGGCGACTGGACCGGTCGCCGAGGTGCTGCAACCTCGCCGGCGTATCCCCACCTACGACCTGCTCGATGAGGGGTCGCTGGACCGCCTCGAGGCCCACGCCGACTGGATCCTTGATGAGATCGGCATCGAAATCCGGGGGGACGAGGAGGCTGTCGAACTGTTCCGGGCGGTGGGTGCCCGCGTCGAGGGGGAGCGGGTGCGGTTCGATCCAGGCCTGGCCCGGAGCCTGTGCACCACGGCGCCGGCCGAGTTCGCCATGCACGGGCGCGATGAACGCCATACGGTCACCGTCGGTGGCGACCACGTCGTCTTCTCGCCGGCTTACGGATCACCGTTCGTGTCGGACCTCGACGACGGCCGGCGCTACGCCACGCTGGCCGACTTCGAGAACCTAGTGAAGCTGGCCTATGTGTCGCCGTGGCTGCAGCACTCAGGTGGCACGGTGTGCGAGCCGGTGGACGTGCCTGTCAATAAGCGGCACCTGGACATGGTGTACGCCCACCTGCGGTGGTCGACCAAGCCGTTCATGGGTGCGGTGACGGCGCCGGAGCGGGCCGAGGACTCTGTCGCCATGGCCCGCATCGCCTTCGGAGCCGACCGCCTCGAACGGGACTGCGCTGTCCAGGGGAACATCAATGTCAATTCGCCGCTGGTGTTCGACAACGTGATGACCGGGGCGCTCAAGACCTATGCCCGGGCCAACCAGGCCAACGTGATTTCACCGTTCATCATCGGGGGCGCCATGGGTCCGGTCACCCAGCCGGCGCTCATCGCCCAGGCTCACGCTGAGACCATGGTCGGCATCGCTCTGGCCCAACTGGTGCGCCCCGGTTCGCCGGTGGTGTACGGCAGCTTTTTGACCACCATGGACCTGCGCAGCGGAGCACCGACGTTCGGGACGCCCGAGGCGGTACTGGCTACCTACGCCATGGGCCAACTGTCGCGCCGGCTGGGACTGCCGCTGCGTTGCGGTGGCCACTACACGGCGTCCAAGGTGGCCGACGCCCAGGCGATGATGGAGTCGGCCGACGCCATGGGGGCGTCCATCTACGCTGGGGCCAACTTCGTGCACCAGGCCGCTGGCTGGCTGGAGGGCGGGCTGGTCACCGGTTACGAGAAGTTCGTGATGGATGCCGACCACCTGGGGATGCTCATCCGACGCATGGGGGGTCTAGTGGTCGACGACGACTCGTTGGCCGTCGAGGGTTATCGGGAGGCTGGGCCGGGAACGGCCCATCTGGGGACTGCCCACACCCTGGCCCACTTCGAGGAGGCCAACTACAACTCGGTGCTCCTCGACACCAACTCCTTCGAGCAGTGGGCCGAGGATGGGGGGCGGGACATGCAGCAGCGGGCCAACGTCCTCTGGAAGCGCATGCTGGCCAACTACGAGCCGCCGGAGATCGATCCGGGCACGGATTCCGAGTTGCAGGCGTTCATGGCCGAACGCAAGGGTTCCGAAGATGACGCTTGGTATTGAGCATCCATACCGAAACTGAACCTTGAGTTTCACCCTGCCCTTGTCATCGCCGGGGTGGGTGTCACGTGTTCGAATTCATGTGGCAGGCCGAGGTGCTGGTGGGCTGACCGGGAGGAACGGCGTCAGTAGGAGCGTCGCTCGGTAGCGCCGTGGTACAACACATCGGACAGGGCGGCGTTGGCCGACGCCCGGACTGCTCGGCCGTCGTCAGTCATCTCGGTTTCTGGTCGGGGCACGACGAGGAACGCCGGGTCCACGGGGTCGTTGCCGACGACCAGCACGTGGTGCTTACCTCGTTCCGGGCGGGCGTCGACGCCGATGTAGGACTGGAAGGCCACGCCCACCCGTCGGGTATCGGATCCGTTGGGCCGTGACCCGTGGATCAGGTGCGGATGGTGGAGCGACATCTGGCCGGGCTGGAGCACCACGTCGACAGCCGTGTCGGGGTCGAACCCGCTCACGTGCTGACCTCGGGTGAGGATGTTGTCCGGCCCGTACCGGTCCTCGTGGGGGCGGATGCCGTCTAGATGGGTGGCCGGGGCCATGGCCACGCAGCCGTTTTCCGACGTGCTGGGAGTCAGAGCCAGCCAGGCGGTGACCATGTCGGCCCCCTCGATCCCCATGTAGGTGGAGTCCTGGTGCCAACTTACGTAGGCCGTGGCATCCGGGTCCTTGATGAACAGCACTGAATTGAGCAGGGCGGCGGGCCGGTCCACGAGTGATGCAGCGCAGCCCAGGATTGTCGGATGGAGGGCCAGGTCGGCCAAGAACGGCAGGACTAGGTGAGCGTTGTTGCGGTGGTCACCATGCAGGTCCTCGGGGTATCGGGCCTCGGCCTCTTCGAGGGCGGCTAGGGCAGCAGAGGCCTCGGCGGTCGTAAGTACGTCGATCGGGGCGAGCCAGCCGTCGCTCCGGTACCGGGAGACCTGCTCGTCGGTGAGTATCGGCACGGCCGCGGACGGTAGTCCAGCCTCCGGTGTTCCACACCGGTGGGTGAGGTCGGGTCGCCAGTATGTTCGGATAATGGACGGAGCAGGTCGGATGCGGGTTCTGTTCAGGGGGATCGTGGCAGCCTGCCCGGGCTGTGGGGGACGGGGCTTATTCCGCCGTCCGTCCCGTCGGGGCTGGTTGCGGATCCGTAAGGCGTGCCCCAGTTGTGGGCTCGTCTTTGAGCGCACTCACGGTCACTGGATCGGCGCGGTGGCTGTTAACACCGTCCTGTCCACTGTGGCGATCCTGATCGTGTTGGTCGTTGCGTTCGTCGTGGCATGGCCCGACCCGGAGGTCCTCGAGGTCCTGGTACCCACGGTCGCTACTTCGCTGGTGGCACCGTTGGCTTTCGCCCCGATTAGCCGCAGCCTCTGGACGGCCATGGTTGTTCTCGTTCTGCCACCGGGTGACCCACCCTCGGTGGGCACGCGTCCGATCTAGCCTTCGCGAACCTCAGCCCAATGACCGAGCCGGGCCGACACCCGAGAGGAGAGGGAAACCATGCCAGATGTTGAGCTTCCATTTAGCCGTGAGGAGTACGCACAGCGCCTGGCGAAGGTGCGTAGAGCTATGGAGGCTCGCGGCATCGAGGTTCTTGTGGCCGCCGACCCGTCAAACATGTCGTGGCTGACCGGCTACGACGGGTGGTCGTTCTATACCCCGCAGGCCGTGGTGGTCACTCACGACGGCGAGCCGTGGTGGTGGGGACGACGTATGGACGCCAACGGCGCCCGCCTCACCGTCTACATGGATGAGTCCCGGATACTTGACTACTCCGACGACCATGTCATGTCGACCGAGAAGCACGCTTTCGGCCAGTTAGCTGACCTCTTGGACGGGATGGGTCATGGTTCGGCCCGGGTCGGCGTTGAACTCGACAACTACTACTACTCGGCGGCCGCTCACCAGAACCTGTGTGCCAGGTTGCCCGATGCCGATGTTGTGGACGCCACGGCGCTCGTCAACTGGCAGCGCGGGGTCAAGTCCGACCAGGAACTCGTGTACATGCGGCGGGGCGCCCGGATCGTGGAACGCATGCACGCCCGGATCCGCGACATCATCGAACCGGGCATGCGAAAGTGCGACCTCGTGGCCGAGATCTACGCCACCGGCGTATCGGGCACCGAGGAGTTCGGAGGCGACTACCCGGCCTTCGTACCCATGATGCCAACTGGAGCCGAAGCCTCGGCCCCCCACTTGACCTGGGATGACAAGCCGTTAAAGAGCGGCGAGGGGTCATTTTTCGAGATCGCTGGTGCTCACCGTCGCTACCAATTACCGCTGTGCCGGACGTCGTTCCTAGGCTCCCCGCCCGACGAGATGCGCCGGGCCGAAAAGGCCGTGCTTGACGGCCTCGACGCAGGGTTGGGCGCGGCCCGGGCCGGTAGCCGGGCGTGCGACATGGCCCGAGCCTTTTTCTCGGTGATGGAAGACGCTGGCTTCCACAAAGAGGGCCGCTGTGGTTACCCCATTGGTATCAGCTACCCGCCGGACTGGGGGGAGCGGACCATCTCACTGCGAGATACCGACGAGTCGGTGCTGGAGCCNGGNATGACCTTCCACTTCATGCCCGGCCTCTGGATGGACACNTGGGGCCTGGAGATCACCGAGAGCTTCGTGGTNGNNGNNNACGGTCCNGGCGANCCNNTGGCCGACGTGTCNCGCGGCATCCACGTGAAGGGGTGANNGTGNCNGCGCCGANCACCGATCGGGTNACNNGTCGANCNGATGCTGGCCATCCTNGACGNCCTGATCGCCTTCCCGTCGGTNGCCCTNACCCCGAACGTCGACCTGATNGCCCACNTNGAGGACCTNCTNNGGCCGNACTGCTCNGAGATNCTGCTCTCNCATGANGAGACCNGGACGAAGGCCAACCTCTTCGCCACCATCGGNCCNNTCGTCGACGGCGGGATCATGTTGGCNGGNCACAGTGANGTGGTNCCCGTNGACCCNGNNGACTGGNCCTCGCCGCCNTTCNCNGCCACCCGNCGTGGCGACCGCATCTACGGGCGGGGCACGGCCGACATGAAGGGATTCTTGGCCTGCGTGCTGGCCCTGGTCCCCCGATGGGCGGCGCTCGATCTGGTTCGGCCCGTCCACGTGGCCCTCACCTTCGACGAGGAGGACGGCTTCCACGGCGCTCCGATCCTCATCGATTCGTTGGCCGACGCGCCCCGGCCCGCCGTGGCCATCGTCGGCGAGCCGACCGGCCTGAAAGTGGTCGGGGCCCACAAGGGCTGTTATGAGTACACCACCACGGTCACCGGAATGAACGGACACAGTTCCCGCCCGGCCGAGGCGGTCAGTGCCGTGCACCACGCCACCCGTTGGATCGCCGGTCTGCTGGGCCTCGAGGAAGAACTGGTCGAGCGGGCGCCGGCCGGCAGTCGGTTCGAGCCGATGCACACCACCACGAACGTCGGCGTCATCAACGGTGGGCTGGCTCGCTGCACAGTGGCCGGGGGCTGTTCGTTCGACTGGGAGATGCGCCCCGTGCAGGGCAGCGATGCCCGGTTCGTGAAGGACCGGATAGCTGCACTTGAGTCGGGGCTATTGGCCGAGATGCGCGCCGTGCACCCTGAAGCCGCCATCGAGACCGAGGCGGTGTGTGAGATCGACGGCCTTGAATGGGAGGAGTCGTCCCCGGCCCTGGACCTCATGCGGTCCCTGCTGGGTGGTGATCCACCGGTCGGGGTGGTGGCCTACGGGACCGAGGCCGGTCTCTACCAGGCGGCCGGGATCCCCTCGGTGGTGTGGGGACCCGGTGACATCGCTGTGGCCCATCGACCCGACGAGTTCGTCGAGGTGTCCGACCTCGAGGTCTGCCTGGAACTGCTCCTGGGACTGGGCAGCCACCTGACCGACTGAGGCCCGAATGGCCGAGAGCTCGGATCATCCGGGACGCCCAGTCGCGACGGCTCTAGACAGTCTCACGGATCCGTTATAGGCTCTCACTTCCACGCGCTCGAGAGTTGCTCCCGGTGGCGTGCCTGATCGAACCCACACCCGGTAGGAGTGCACCGATGACCCGCATGACCCCCAGCGAGGCCTTCGTCGAGACGATGGTGGCCAATGACGTCACCACCACGTTCGGAATCATGGGCTCGGCGTTCATGGACGCCATGGACATCTTCGCTCCGGCCGGCATCCGTCTGGTGCCTGTCGTACACGAGCAGGGTGCTGCCCACATGGCCGACGGCTATGCCCGGGTCAGCGGTCGCCACGGGGTGGTCATCGGCCAAAATGGCCCCGGCGTCTCCAATTGCGTGACGGCCATCGCTGCGGCCTTTTGGGCCCACAGCCCGGTGGTCATGATCACCCCGGAGACCGGGACCATGGGCCAGGGCCTAGGAGGCTTCCAGGAGGCCAACCAACTCCCGATGTTCCAGGAGTTCGTCAAGTACCAGGGTCACATTGCCAATGAGAATCGTATGGCCGAGATCACCGCCCGCTGCTTCGACCGGGCCATGTCTGAGATCGGTCCCACCCAGCTGAACATCCCCCGCGACCGCTTCTACGGCGACATCGACGTGGAGATCGCTAAGCCAATGGTGCTCGATCGTGGCCCCGGAGGCGACGACAGCCTGAACGCTGCAGCCGACATGCTCGCTGCTGCGAAGTTCCCGGTGATGGTGTCGGGCGGCGGCGTGGTCATGGGCGACGCCATGGCCGAGGCCGTTGCTCTGGCAGAGCGCCTGGGCTGCCCGGTGGTGAACAGTTACCTGCACAACGACTCGTTCCCGGCCAGCCATCCGCAGTGGTGCGGCCCGCTGGGCTACCAGGGCTCCAAGGCTGCCATGAAGTTGATCGCCCAGGCCGACGTCGTCCTGGCGCTGGGAACCCGCCTCGGCCCGTTCGGCACCCTGCCCCAGCACGACATGGACTATTGGCCCAAGGACGCCAAGATCATCCAGGTCGATGCCGACCACAAGATGCTCGGTCTGGTCAAGAAGATCTCTGTCGGGATCTGCGGCGACGCCGGTGCGGCTGCCGTTGCTCTCACCCACCGACTGGCTGATCGAACCCTGGCCTGCGACGCTACGACGGTCGAGCGGGCCCAGCTCATGGCCGACGAGAAGGCTGACTGGGAAGCCGAGCTGGACGACTGGACGCACGAGACCGACGACTTCAGCATCGACATGATCAAGGAGGCCATCGACGAGGAGGGCAACTGGTTGCCCCCCCGCCAGGTCCTTCGCGAGCTCGAGAAGGCCATGCCGGCCCGGTCCATGGTCTCGACCGACATCGGTAACATCAACTCGGTTGCCAACAGCTACCTGCGGTTCGACGAGCCCCGCTCGTTCTTCGCCGCCATGAGTTGGGGAAACTGTGGCTACGCCC
>PATE01000068.1 GCA_002712305.1 Gemmatimonadota bacterium
ACCCAGAGGTTTGCTGCTTGCCTCCTTTTTTCCCGCGGGTCGATGGTGTTCCAGAACGTTAAATCGGGGAGGCTGGGCGCTGCCCGCCGATACGCCTAGCAGCGCACCCATGCCCAGTTTTCGAATCGCCGGTTCTTCGAGCACCTGACATTTCAGACCGTGCCGACGCCCGATTCGCTTGGCTTGTTGAGCAAGATAGGTCGGCGTCGCCGTGTTTCCCGGGTGATTACAGAGGTCTCTCGCCACACAGGTGCCCTCGGCAATCTGCTGACCTGCCTTGGCGCCTCGACGCACGGCGGCAAGTCTCTTCGCATCTGCCTCCAGAATCGTCAGCTTCTTCAGCTTCGACGAGCCCTTGGGCGCCTTCGACAGATACGAGTCAAAACGATATGTGGCCAGAATCGCCGCCTCTGTCAGTGCCTGTGCAGCGTCCTCAGCGTCCAGGGCGCCGGCGCCGTGAACGATAGTTGTGGCTTGTTCGATCCCCAGTGCCTGCAGGCGACGCGCGACCGCCGACGACGCCCGACGGGCACCCTCCAGATCGAAGGCATCACGACGTCCCAGGCCGACGACGATGAGACGTTGGGCGGCGACCTTGCGCCGATCCTCCGGATAGAGCACGATCGTCTGTCCGAGGGTACCTGTGAAGTCACCCGCATCGCAGACCCGACGAATCAGTCCTCCCGCGGCCTTGTCGACAGCCGCCGTCGCGCCGCCGAGACTCTTGGCGTCTTCGAACAGGTTGACGACAATCGCCTCATCGCGTGCTTTTTGTACCTCACCGTGCCGTACGGTTATATTCATCGCTTGACCGTGATCTGTGTGGCTGGAGTGGGGACGACGGGTGGCCGATATCGGCTTTTCTCCGTTGGAGATCGCGAGTCATCCCGTCTGTAAATGCGGGCGGCGAACCTACCCTGACCCCTTTGGAGTGTCAAGAACATCATGGACCTATTCCTCATTCGCCACGGTGAATCCGCCAACAACATTCTCACTGATCTGTCCAAGCGTGTGGCCGATCCTGACCTCACCCCATTGGGGCGCCAGCAAGCTGAGCAACTGTCTCACTACCTGATCGATCGACGTCATCTGTATCCACACGAACGGGACCAGGGCAAGCCGCTGGATCGGCTCTTCACCAGTGCCATGAAACGATCTCTGCAGACCTCAGCCCCGACCTGCTCACGGGGCGATTTCTCTGCGGATGTCTGGATCGATGTGCACGAGGTGGGGGGGCTGTTTCTGGCAGATCCTGTGACCGGCGTCGTCGAGGGACACTCGGGCGTCACGCCAGCCGAGCTTGAACGTCAACTGCCGGGTGCCCGTTTCGCCGAGGGTGACATTGATGATGAAGGATGGTGGAATCAGGGAAAGGAGATGCCGGCCGCCGGCCAGGGGAGAGCCATCGGTGTGGCCGCCCAGCTTCGTGCCATGGCCAGCTCCAGTGTCGATGTCGAACGGGTGGGTGTGGTCAGCCATGGAGATTTTCTCTCGCATCTGCTGAAGGCGCTGATGGACGGTTTGCCGGCGGCCAGTGCCCACTACCAGTTGGCGAATACCGGTATCTCTCGACTGGGTCTCAGCAACGAGGGAACGGTCGTGCATTATGTGAATCGGGTAGAGCATCTGGACGACGCACGCTGGGTCAGTCACTGAACGATGCCTTCAACCCGGCAAGACTCCGTGCAGGCCATCGAGAGGCTGACGCAGATTCTCGGCCAGGAGCGTGTGCGCACGTCTCAGGAGGAGTTGAGTGTCTACGCCTTCGACGGCACCGCCATTCTGCACCAGTTGCCGGCCTGCGTCGTACTGGTCGACGCGGTGGAACAGGTTGCCGACGTGCTGCGCATCGCCTCTGAAACTTGCACACCCGTCGTGACACGGGGATCGGGAACGGGCCTTGCTGGTGGATCGGTGCCGTCGCCAGGTTGTATCGTGCTCTGCCTCGTCAAGCTCAATCGAATCCTCGAGGTCGATACCGCAAACCTCACGATGACGGTAGAGCCCGGCGTTCTGACACAGACCATCGCCGAC
Source organism: Gemmatimonadota bacterium (assembly GCA_002712305.1). GTDB lineage: Bacteria > Latescibacterota > UBA2968 > UBA8231 > UBA8231 > UBA12574. Next base: position 2,035 of record PATE01000068.1, read on the forward strand.
TCAGCGATGTCGGCGGGACTTTTCTACCCGCCAGATCCCGGATCGATTAAGATTTCGACGATCGGTGGGAACGTGGCGAATAACTCCGGTGGTCTGCGAGGACTCAAGTATGGCGTCACGCGGGACTACGTCATGGCCCTGGATGTGGCCCTTGTGGATGGTCGCATCCTGAAGACGGGAACAAAGTGTGTGAAGGACGTTGCAGGGTTCTCTCTGCGCGATCTCTTCATCGGATCAGAAGGTACGCTGGGGGTGATCACGAAGATCACGCTCAAGCTGATCCCGCCGCCAGAAACCAAGGCAACCATGCTTGGGTTGTTCGATCGGATGACGGACGCAGCACGCACGATCTCCGCCATCATCGAAGCCAGGATTATTCCGTGTACGCTGGAGTTTCTCGATCGCACGACCGTCACCTGTGTGGAGGACTACGCTCACATCGGCCTACCCACCGACGTGGAAGCGCTGACGCTGATGGAGGTGGATGGTCACCCGGCTCAGGTGGCCGAAGCGGCGGATGAGATCGAGAAGATCGCCAGAGCGCACTGTGCCCGAGATGTCCGACGGGCTGGATCCGACGACGAGGCAGCGCAACTGGCCAGCGCTCGCCGAACCGCCTTCAGCGCGCTGGCGCGTCGGGCGCCGACGGTCATCCTGGAGGATGTCACCGTGCCGCGCAGCCAACTGGCGGCGATGGTCGCCGCCATCGAATCGATCGCTGAGGAGCACGATGTGGAAGTGGGTACTTTCGGCCATATGGGAGACGGGAATCTCCACCCCACCTTCCTCACCGACGAGCGTGATGAACAGCAAATGCATCGAGTGGAAGCGGCTCTGAAGCAGGTCTTCGAGACGGCTGTCGAATTGGGAGGCACGATCACCGGCGAGCATGGCGTAGGGCTGGCGAAGAAACCATTCCTGCCTGGAGCCCTGGGGGATGTGCCTCTCGATGTGATGAGATCCTTGAAAGGGGTCTTCGATCCAGATGGGATCCTCAATCCCGGGAAGATCTTCGATTGACGGCGCCCTCGGAATCGACGCAGGCGTCCCACCTCGACGGCGAGGTCAACCTTCTTCAAGGCCTCGACTATTCCATCGTGCAGCAATGCATGCATTGCGGTATGTGCCTGCCCACGTGCCCGACGTACGTGGAAACCCTCGAAGAGCGATCGTCACCACGCGGGCGAATCGCTCTCATGCGCGCCGTCGCCGACGATCAGCTCCCCGTGACCGTCGACTTTGCCCAGGAGATGTACTTCTGCCTCGGTTGTCTGGCCTGCCAGACGGCCTGCCCGGCCGGCGTGGACTACGCCGACCTGTTCGAGCATGCGCGCGCCGAAATTGAGCGGGTGGGGGTTCTTGCGTCGCCTCGCCGACAGGGCATCCGTTCCTTCGCGCTGCGATGGCTCTTTGTTTCGCGCCGGCGGCTGCACGTTCTGGGGCGCTTGTTAGGGCTGTACCAGCGATCGGGGCTCCAATGGCTGGTGCGATCCAGTGGTCTTCTGCGTCTGCTGCCCAAGTCTTTGCGCGAACTGGAACCCCTGACTCCCAAGGTCAGTCGTCGCTCGACCGCCGCCGAGCATGCCTCTCGTTNGCACAACCAACCGACGCTCCCACGCCATCGGGTGGCTTTGCTGTCAGGCTGCGTGCAGGATGTGGCCTTCGCTGAGGTGAACGCCGATACGATTGAGGTATTGCAGGCCCACGGCTGCGAGGTCGTTCTGCCAACCGACCAGCAGTGTTGTGGCTCACTGCACGGCCACAACGGCGAACTCGACCTTGCCCGCCATCTGGCACGCGTCAACATCGACGCCTTTGATCCCGATACGCTCGACGCCATCATCGTCAACGCCGGCGGCTGTGGGTCGCACATGCGTCACTACGATCGTCTTCTTGCCCAGGACGAGTCCTATGCCGATCGCGCTCGAACATGGTCGGCGAAGGTGAGAGATATCCACGAGTTTCTGGTCGAGATTGGTCTGCGCATTCCCACAGTTCCCATCCCGGTGGAGGGAGCCCTTACCTATCACGAATCCTGTCACCTGCGCCATGGGCAGGGGGTGTCCTCGGCGCCTCGTCAGGTCCTTGCCTCGATTCCAGGGCTCGAGGTCGTCGAACTGACCGAAGCGGACTGGTGCTGCGGCAGCGCCGGCGTCTACAACATCACCCAGCCTGACATGTCCATGCGACTGTTGGATCGCAAGATGGGTCATGTCGAACAGACCGGCGCGAGCGTCATCGCCACGGGCAACCCCGGTTGTGCAGTCCAACTGCAGCACGGTCTGCGGCGGTCCGGCGTCGAAGGGGTCGTGGTGCATCCGATCACGTTGCTGGCGCAGGCATACAGACAAGAGCCGGATTCACAACTCGCCGAGGAACACCACAGCTGAATCAACAGAGGACGGGGATCATGAAAGCGTACGGACTGACGCTGCAGTTGAAGGACAGCGCCGACGGGATCGAAACCTACAAGGCTTATCATCGCGAGCCCTGGATCGAGGCNTTGGATGGCCTGCGCACGGTCGGCGTCGAAGAGATGAGGATCTTCCTGCTCGGCCGCAGGCTCTTCATGTATATGGAAACGACAGATGACTTCGATCCCGCGCGCGACTTTGCCCGCTACGTAGAGGCCAATCCAAGGGCAGCCGAATGGGACGAGTTGATGCGCACGTTCCAGGAACCTGTCCACGAGGCTGGTGAAGGCGAATGGTGGGCCTTCATGGAGCCCGTGTTCGATCTGGAGGATCACCTGCCTCGNTGATGCACGATCGGCCAACGAGCAGACCCGCAAACCCCTGCTTCTCATCCGGCCCGTGTGCCAAGCGGCCCGGGTGGAGCCTACCGGCACTGTCCGATGCCCTGCTTGGGCGGTCTCACCGGGCTCCGGCAGGCAAGGCGAAGCTGCAGGAGGTCATCANNCGGACACGCGACCTTCTGAGGATTCCCGACGACTACCAGATCGCNGTGGTGCCCGCCTCCGACACGGGGGCAATGGAGATGGCTATGTGGTCGATGCTCGGCGCACGAGGTGTCGACATCGCCGCCTGGGAGAGTTTTGGGCTCGGATGGGTGACGGATGCCACCAAGCAGCTGCCGCTGGATGATGTAAGAGCCCTGACCGCTGACTACGGTGATCTGCCGGATCTGACCGGCCTCGATGGCACACGCGATCTCGTGTTCACGTGGAATGGCACCACTTCCGGTGTGCGGGTTCCCGATGGCGACATCATCAACCCCGATCGCAAAGGGATCACCATCTGTGATGCCACCTCCGCCGCATTCGCGATGGATCTGCCATGGGACAAGCTGGACGTGACGACCTGGTCCTGGCAGAAGGTGATGGGGGGAGAGGCCGCCCACGGCATGCTCGTTCTTGGCCCACGCGCTNTGGAGAGACTCGAGACGTACACGCCGAAATGGCCGCTGCCGAAGCTGTTTCGTATGACGAAGGGTGGAAAGCTGACGCAGGGCCTGTTTGAGGGCAGCACCATCAACACGCCATCGATGTTGTGTGTCGAGGATGCCCTCGACGGGCTGCGCTGGGCGGAGCAGATCGGTGGCCTATCCGAGCTGACCAAACGCTCGAGCGACAATCTGAACGTCTTTGAGAAATGGGTTGCTCAGCGTTCGTGGATCGACTTTCTCGCCCTGCAGCAGGCGACTCGATCGTCGACATCGATCTGCTTTCGCATCGTCGATGAGTGGTACGAATCGCTCAGCGATGCCGGCCAGGCCAGCAAGGCGAAGGATCTGGTCAAACTGATGGAAGCCGAGCAGGTGGCCTACGACATCGGGGCCTATCGCGACGCACCACCGGGGCTGCGGATCTGGGGTGGCTCGACCATCGAAACGGCCGACGTGGCCGCTCTCACGAGTTGGCTCGACTGGGGATTTGAACAGATCCGCAGTTGAGGGCGGTGAGGCTCAGCGCTTGCGTTTAGCCNGCTTCTTTACGGGCTTTTTCCTCGCGCTCTTTTTCGAGCCCCCTTTGTTGCCTGCCTGCAGCTTGTCCGCCGCACCCACTGAGCCGATGTGCAGTGTGTCGTAGGCTTGCTGAGAGCTCTCGAAGGGCCCCTCGTGCTTCGAGCCGTGCCAGTTCAGATTCGTGAGCATCGGATTTGTCCGACCCGTCTCCTGCTCGCGACGCTGCACGTGCGTTTCCAGTCGCTGCCGGAGGGTTGCCACGAGGCTGGGTTCCTGCGCCGCGAGGTTCCGATTCTCTTCCGGGTCCTCGATCAGGTTGTAGAGCTCCACCTCGGGTTTGAAGTGAAAGTCGGGTTCCAGCGCGACGATCAACTTCCACTCGGGTGTACGCCAGCCATGTTTCCGCATCCACGTGCACTCTGTGATATAGAAATCGGAATAGTTGCTGGACCGGGTGTTGTCGACCATGGGCAACAGCGACTGACCATCGAAGGCGATCTTCGTCTTTCGCTTCAATCCAGCCAGATCGAGGATCGTGGGTACCAGGTCCTGATGAAGACTGTATCCAGACACACGGTGACCGGCGGGCAGTTTGCCTGGGAGTCGCAGAATCAGGGGCACGTGCAGGACATTGTCGTACATGCCGTGGTGATCGAACCAGCACTCATGGTCGTAGAGGGTCTCGCCATGGTCGCCATTGACGACGATGAGTGTGTTGTCTGCTATGCCCAATTCATCTACGCGGGTGAGGATTCGCTGAATCGCGGCGTCCATGTAGGCGACGGCGCCATCATACTGGGCCGTGACGTAGTCCGCATCGGTGAGTNNCGGCGGCATCCAGTCGGCGAAGAAGTCACAGAACGGCTTGAATNCCCAAACCGGGTCCATCGACCGATTTNTCGGGTCGAATTCGTCGCCACTGTAGAACATTCGTTCGAAGGGGCCTGGTGGCAGATAGGGAGCATGGGGATCCATGTGGCGCAGAAAGAGGAAGAAAGGCTCTTTCTCGCCAGCCAGACGCTCGAGCTCAGGGAGGGCCACGTCATTGAGTCGTTCCGCTTTGGGTGAGCGTCCCTCGGCCCAACTGCCCCAGGAGGGGTAGTCGAAGTATTGGTCAAAGCCTCGCGAACTCGCATTTCCTGTAAATCCGACACAACTGGTGTTGTATCCCTGACCTCGCAGGATTTCGGGCAGTGTCTGAATATGCTCNGGTAGGCCTCCCTTGTGCCGTAGGGCCACCACCGTCGTCGAGAAGCAGTCCAGACCCGTCAGCATCGATGCGTAGGCCGACGTGGTCGGTACGTGGGCGGAGTAGCTCTGTTCGAACAGCACGCCCTGAGAGGCGAGACGGTCCAGATGAGGCGTTGTCAGGCGATGGTAGCCATAGCTGCTCATGTGATCAGCACGCAGGCTGTCGATGCCGAGAAGAATGACGTTGAGAGGCTTTTTNGGAGGCATGGAACTTGACCTTCGGGATAGACGGCTGTTGCCAGGCACCAAGGGCATGCAATCGACGGCAGGAAATGGCGTCGGGCTACCTTACGGGGGGTCTTTCGGGGCGTCAAGCTACGCCCGGGCCTCTGAGGAGGGCAGTGGGGTCTCTACCGTGCCTGACGCTTGCTCAACAGGGGGATATACGGTTAAGTTAGACGCTCTATTATAGAATCTGATTCAGCCCCTCCAACACAGGTCACTGAACTGAGCACGATGAAGGCAACCCTTTTCAACGCCCACGGCGGCCCCGAGGTCTTGTCCTACGAGGATGTCTCCGAGCCCACACCCTCTGCTGGCGAGGTTCTGCTGCGCCTGGACGCAGGTGGTCTCAACTACATCGACACCTATCATCGCGAAGGTCTGTATCCGGTAGATCTGCCGTGCATTCCAGGCGTCGAGGGGGCCGGCGTCGTCATCGGACTCGGTGATGGCGTCACGGACGTCAAAGAAGGCGATCGTGTTGGTTTTGCCGGCGCCATGGGTTCCTACGCCGAACAGATCGCAGTGCCTGCGGACCGGCTGATCCCACTCCCAGAGGGATGCTCCAGCGAAGATGCAGCGGCAGTTCTGCTGCAAGGGATGACGGCCCACTACCTGGTGCATGGTTCCTATTGTCTGGGAGCCGACGATACGGCCCTCGTTCACGCCGCCGCCGGTGGGGTCGGGCTTCTGCTGGTGCAGATGGCCAAGAAGCGGGGTGCCCGCGTGATCGGCACCGTGTCCACGGCCGAGAAAGAAGCACTTGCCCGTGAAGCAGGTGCCGATGAAGTCATTCGATACACCGAGACGGACTTCGAAGCCGAGACCCGCCGCCTCACCGATGATGCCGGCGTCGAAGTGGTCTACGACTCGGTCGGCCTTACAACCTTCGACGCAGGCCTCCGCCTGTTGAAGCCCTTGGGCACGATGGTCTTGTTTGGGCAGTCTAGTGGCCCTGTCCCTCCCGTGAATCCGCAGATCCTGAGCGCGGAAGGGTCGCTGTTCCTGACTCGGCCGACCATGGCCCACTATATCCTCACCCGGCAAGCACTCCTCGACCGTGCTTCAGAGGTGCTCAACTGGGTCGCCTCTGGTGAGCTTTCGGTTCGCGTCGGCGCACGGTATTCGCTTGCCGAGGCTGACGCGGCCCATACTGCACTGCAGTCTCGCCAGACGACGGGGAAGGTCCTGTTGCTGCCCTGACAACCGTCCATCCACCCTACGATTTCGACCTCACACGATTCGGATCGCACCGACTCCGATCGTGTTGCCACCGCAGGAGCGACTAGAAACAGATGCAGGACAACGCGGAGAACCCGACCGACGACGCGCAGCAGGCGATGGACACTGCGCAGCCTCAACCCGAGGCTGCCGTGACATCGTCAGTCAAGCCAGATGCTGAGGCGGGCGCTGAAGCGGCACCCGCAGCCTCAGAAGAGGCTGTATCAGCAGCTTCGAACGCCCCGTCTGCGTCGGTTGACTCAACTACAGAGTCCAATGCCTCGACGTCGGTGCCATCGGTGGCCACGGAAAGCACCTCTCCAGTCGTTGCGAGTCCGGAACCCGCTCAGACCCCCGAAGCTCAGCCTGCCAGTTCGGACGGGCAGACCTCACCCGAGTCGAGCCCCGTCGTCGATGCAGTTGATGCCTCTCAGCCTGCCTCAACAGCGGCAGAAGCTGCTGTCCCGACCCAGCCAACGACCGACGCGACGTCTACTACGCAGGTTGATGCACCAGCCGCTCAGGTCGAGGAATCAGCTGAACAGGCAGAAGAGCCTGCTGCGCAGGTAGACATGGGAAAGCTGCTCGAAGGCGAGAATGTCACCCCGGGCGCACAGATCAAGGCCGGTGAGCGGGTCAGTGGCGTGTTGGTGCGGGTAGGAGACGAAAACAGCTTCGTCGATTTTGGCGGGCGTTCGGAAGGGATTCTGTCGACGAGCGAATTGAAGGGGGAAGATGGCGAGTTTGCCTTCGCCGTGGGCGACCCCCTCGAGGCTTTCGTTGTCAGCGCCGCTGACGAGGTCCGTCTGTCCCGCTTCCTCAAAGGCGAGGATCGCGAGGCCGATATGCTCTACAAGGCCTTCAAGTCGGGCACTCCCGTCGAAGGCCGAGTCATGGCGGTCAACAAGTGGGGGCTGGGCGTTGAATTGGCAGGTACACGTGCCTTCTGCCCGATTTCCCAGATCGACACGTCCTTCGTGCAGAATCCGGAGGAATACCGTGACAAGACGATGCAATTCAAGATCATTCGATTCAGAGATCGCGGTCGTAGCATCGTCCTGTCTCGTCGAGCACTGCTGGAAGTAGAGCAGGAGAAACATGCCACTACGGTTCGGGCACAGATCGCCGTCGACGAGGTGCTCACCGGAACCGTGACACGCCTGGAGTCGTTCGGTGCCTTCGTCGACCTGGGTCATGGCGTGGAGGGCTTGGTACACGTCTCGGAATTCAAGCATGAACGTGTCGGCCATCCACAAGAGGTCGTCGAGTCCGGACAGGAAGTGAAGGTGAAGGTTCTTGAGGTCAAGAGTCTGGGCAGCCGTCGTAAAGAGCGGATCTCGCTGAGCCTGAAGGCTCTGGAGGCGGATCCCTGGGGTGAAGTTCGGGCCCAGTTCCCGCAGGGCAGCGTGGTGAACGGCAAGATTGAATCTCTCGAATCGTATGGTGCCTTCGTCGAGCTTGCCGAGGGGGTACGTGGGCTCGTCCACGTGTCTGAAATGGCTGATAAGCGCGTGAATCATCCACGAGACGTGGTCTCCGTCGGCGACGAGGTGAAGGTTGCCGTCGTCGAGCTCGACAACCGTCGCAAGCGGCTGCGCCTTTCGATTCGCCGCGCAGAGCAGATGGAGGGTGAGGCCAATCTCAAGGAATTCACCGACCGGCAGCAGCGAGAGCAGGAGGAGGCCGGTAGCGCCAATTCGGCCATGCTCGAGGCACTGAAACGCGCACAACTCATCGGCTGACACGGTCAGATCATGAGCCCTACCCCCAACGCCGTTCTCAGCCCTGCCGGCTGGGAGCGGCTTCTATTTCCCACCGACTACGATCCCGATGCCCGCCTCGGTTACTACGGCCCGTATGGCGGCTGTTTCGTGCCGGAGATCCTGTACACGACGATGCAGGAATTGACCGCCGTCTTCGACCAGGCGCGTCGCGATCCGGCGTTGTGGGCAGAGTTCGTCAGCGTGATGAGCACCTATTCCAGCCGTCCCACGCCCGTCACACATCTTGAGCGGCTCAGCGAGCGTCTTGGGGGCGCTCAGATCTACCTGAAACGCGAAGATCTCAACCAGACCGGTGCCCACAAGATCAACAATGTCATCGGCCAGGGACTGCTCATGCGCCGCATGGGGAAGAAGCGGGTCATCGCTGAAACCGGTGCCGGCCAACACGGCGTGGCCACGGCGACGATGGCCGCGAGATTCGGTCTGGAGTGCACGATCTACATGGGGGCTGTCGACGTGGAACGGCAGCGTCCGAATGTCTTCTGGATGGAGCAGCTCGGGGCGCGGGTGGTTTCGGTGGAAGACGGTTCAGCAACGCTGAAAGACGCCATCAACGAATGCCTCCGCGATTGGGCCTTCTCCATGGAGGACACCCACTACGCACTCGGTACCGCTTGCGGCCCCCATCCTTTCCCGCAGATGGTCGCCTGGTTTCAGAGACTCATCGGAGAAGAGGCCCGCGCCCAGATGGCAGAGGGGCCGGGGCTGCCAGAATGTGTGTACGCGTGTGTAGGGGGTGGTTCGAACGCGACGGGCATGTTTCTCGGATTTCTCGATGACGAGGTCGAACTGGTCGGCGTAGAGGCGGGCGGTGAGGGGATCGACAGTGGTCGACATGCGGCCCGTCTGGTCGGCGACGATGCCCGACCCGGCATCGCCCAGGGATACAAGACCTATTTCCTGCAGGACGAGGAAGGGCAGATGCGCCATACCCACTCGGTCTCGGCAGGCCTCGACTATATCGGTGTGAGTCCGATTCTCGCACACCTCGGCGACACAGGGCGAGTGCGATTCGAAGCCGTTACCGATGACGAGGCGATCGCTGCCCTGCGCCTGCTGATGGAGACGGAGGGGATCATCGGGGCTCTCGAGAGCACACACGCCGTAGCGGGTGCGATTCGCGAGGCTCCCACGATGAAAAAAGATCAGCGAATCCTGATCAATCTCTCGGGGCGTGGAGACAAAGATATCTTCACGATTGCAGACGCCCTGGGCGACGACAACTGGCAACAGTTCCTGCGCCGCCGCGGGCAGGGGGCATAACATGGATCTGGAGGCCTACATCCGCTCTCGCCTCGCTGGCGATCGTCGCGTGTTGCTCATGACCCACGTCATCGTGGGGTTTCCGTCTTTGGAAGCGAATCGTGCGATGCTCGCCGCGATGGCCGACGCCGATGTCGACCTGGTGGAACTGCAGATGCCCTTTTCAGAGCCCGTCGCCGATGGCCCCACCTTCGCCCGTGCGAACCAGAAGGCCCTGGAAGCTGGGCTACAGATGGACGACTACTTCGCCTTCTTCGAAGAGGCGGGCCAGTTGTGTCCTTGTCCTCGACTGATGATGGGTTACTACAATCCCATCTTTCAGATGGGGCATGAAGCCTTTTGCGAACGCCTGCAGAACGTGGGTGGTGCAGGGTTCATTCTTCCCGATCTACCCTTCGAGGAGTATGACGACCTGTTTCCGTTGAGCCAACAGCATGGGTTGACTTCGATCCTGTTGATGACCCCCACGAATCACACAGATCGGCTTCGGCAGATCGGTGAACACGCACGAGGATTCGTCTACGCCGTTGCGCGCAAGGGAGTCACCGGGTCACGGACCCAGATGGAAGAAGAAGGAGGCGTCTTCGATCTGCTCTCACGGTGTCGAAGTGCGACGCAACTGCCTCTGGCCCTGGGTTTCGGACTGAGCAAGGGAGAGGACCTCCGGTTGCTCCACGACAGCGAAGCCGACGTGGGCATCGTAGGGTCTGCGTTGCTGCGTTCCTGGGAGGAAGAGGGCGAGCAGGGATACGCACGTCTGCTGACGGAGCTTGCCCAGGCGCGCTGATACAACTCTGCACGTGTTTGGGTCAGGCTGCCTCTGCCTGATCTCGCAACCTCTCCAAGTATTCCCGATAGTCACAGTTCGGCAGGCGAGCGATGAGTCGCTGGAAGCCATCGGCATCGATGAAACCCTGTTCGAAGGCGATCTCTTCGAGGCATGCGATCTTCAACCCCTGCCGCTGTTCGATTGCTTCGATGAAATTGCTCGCCTCCTGCAGGCTCGACGGTGTGCCCGTATCGAGCCAGGCGATTCCGCGACCCAGTCGAGTGACCTCGAGATCTCCGCGTTCCAGATACGTGCGATTCACGTCGGTGATCTCCAACTCCCCACGTCCCGAAGGGCGCAGCGCCCGGCACACATCGGCCACGTCTGCCCCGTACAGATACAGGCCAGGTACGGCGTAGTTCGACTTGGGTTGTGGCGGCTTTTCTTCGATGGCGATAACGCCGCCCTCCGCATCCAGTTCGAGGACGCCGAAGTCCTGAGGATTGCTGACGTAGTATGCGAAGATGCGACCTCCCGCCTGGAAGGCGGACACATCGCCCGCGAAGCCACGATCCGATCCATCTCGGCCTCCCTGGAAGTAATCTCCATAGAAGATGTTGTCGCCGAGAATCAGGCAGGCCGGCTCGCCGGCAAGGAACTGCTCGGTCAGAAGGAAGGCCTGGGCGATTCCCTCCGGCTTCTCCTGTACGACATAGGTGAACTCGACGCCGAGATCGGATCCATCTCCGAGGAAATCCTCGATGATCGGTAGATCACGAGGTGTCGAGATGATGCAGATCTCTTTCATGCCGCCCAGCATCAACGTCGACAGGGGATAACAGATCATGGGTTTGTCGTAGATGGGCAGCAGTTGTTTGCAGACGATGCGAGTCAACGGATAGAGACGTGACCCCGTCCCGCCGGCGAGGATGATTCCCTTCATAGGGTGTGCCTAGTCCATGTGGAGACCGCCATTGACGTCGACGATCTCTCCGGTGATGTGAGTAGCGTCATCGCTGGCAAGAAACAGCGCACAGCGGGCGACATCTTCGGGATGGCCCTTGGAGCCCAAAGGAATCTGTTGGGCCAGAGCCGCGTGATCGGGGGACAGGCCGCGCGTCATCTGCGTGTCGATGACGCCAGGGGCGATGGCATTCACTCTCACACCATGGGGGGCAAGGATCCTGGCCAGGTGCACGGTCAGGTTGGACACACCTGCCTTGGCTGCCGAATAGGGGGGGCCGGCGGCAATGCCGCCGTTCTTGGCTGCCAGTGAGGACATGTTGATGATGACTCCCTTTCCCCGATCCTGCATGTGGGGCATCACGGACTGCGCACAGAAAAAGGGCCCGCGTAGGTTGATCGCCAGGAGTCGATCCCACGTCTCTTCATCACAATCCTGAGCCGTCGTGAAGACGAGGTAACCTGCATTGTTGACGAGGATATCTAGGTGGCCGAATTCTTCGATCACCTTTGTTACACCTGCTCGGCAGGCAGCAACATTGGCTACGTCGAGGGGCAGAGAGAAACTGCCCGAACTCAGCGTCGCCGCCATGGCGGCGGCGCCCTCCGTATCGATGTCGGCGACGGCCACCTTGGCTCCTTCGGCGGAAAAACAGGTGCAGATCGCCGCACCGATCCCTCGGGCGCCACCCGTGACCAGCGCCGTGCGCCCCTGCAGTCTTCCGCTCATGATGGTTCCCTGGGTAGCAGGTCAGTTCGAAGTGTAAGACGAAACATCAGCCGACCAGTTCCTTCGTCAGAGCCATTTCATAGGACCATGAGAATCGATACCGCGCTGACCCCGACGCCGAGTGCCGCCAATCGGCTAAGAGGTTCACGCCAGATGAAGTGGGCGCACAGCCCATCGAGGATCACCACCAGACACCCATGGGCCGGGAAGAATCGGGTGCCCTCCAACTGGCTCAGTGCAGTCAGCAAAACGGCCAGTGCCACAAGATTGTAGATGCCGATGGCACTGCCCATCCACAAGTCACGTGCCTGCGGACGGTATCGGGTCAGCAGGACGATCCCGCCTCCGAGACCACCGGCTGTTGCCGCACAAAGCATCAGAACGATCAATCGCTGTGAGTCGAGACCGGCATAATGTACCCAACGAAGACAGACCTGGCTCAGCCCCTGGGTGAGGAAGACGATCGCCGCCGCTGCGAGCAAGGCCCACATGCCCGCATATCGATGCGGAATCGAGGTCTGCGTCGTGAGGCCCACGCCCGCCAGAGCCAGCAGGATGCCGCATGCCTGCCAGACAGAGATCGTTTCGCCCCACAAGAAAACGGAGGCCACCACGGGACAGAGGATGGCCAGGCGGAAAGCGGTCAACACGATACTGACCGGTGCCCGCTCCAGCGCTCGCGTCATCGTCCACATGGAGACGATGAAACTGACGCCCATGCACCCGCCAACCAGCAGGGCCGGTGCGGTCACCTCCAAGACGCCTTGCACGTGAAGGGCGAGACCCAGGGTGGCGGCCAGAACGACATAGTTGGTCGTCACCACCGTCGGCGCATGACAGCGACGGCGTTGTGACCACTTGAACAACTGGCCGAAGCCGAAAGAGAGGAAGGACGCCAGGATTAACCAGAACACGGGGTAGGACAGTAGGCGGCCACCACCTGGGATGCAACCGGCCCGTATATTGTTGCCCTCCCGTCTGTTCTGTCTACGAGGACCTCCATGTCCAAACGTGTGCACAATGCAGAAGCGGCCGATGTGGTTGATCTGCACGTGCGGGATGACCGTCGCCGTATCCTGATCGAGACGACACGCGAAGCCCTGCATGGCGACGATGAGGAGACGTTGTGCCTCATCCTGAATGATCAGCATCCGTCTGATCTGGCCCAGGTATTCCGCGTTCTCGATGCCGACGACCAGCGGCGCACCGTCGAATTGCTGGGTGAACTTGATCGGGCATCGGTAATAAGAGTCGCAGACGCACTGCGCGACGAGCCGCTCAGCGACATCGTCGATGAGATGGAACCCGACGCCGCCGCTGATGTTCTGGCCAAACTGCCCCACGACACGAGCGAACGTGTCCTGGGTCTGATGGAGGAGGGTGAGGCGGACGAGGTGCGCCCGCTCATGTCTCATCCTCAGGACACGGGCGGCGGCATCATGACCTCTGGCCTGATCGCTGTGAGCGAGCAGGTCACCATCGCAGAGGCGACGCAGCACCTGAGATCCACGGCCCTAGACAACGAGGATCTGCTGGCGGTATTTGTGGTCGACGCCGACCAGCGCCTCATCGGTGTTGCCTCCCTGCGATCGATGCTTCTGGCCTCGACGGAGGTGACGATGGGGAGCATTGCTGATCAGGAGGTGATGCGAGTTCTCCCGCAAATGGACCAGGAGGAGATTGCAGATCTCTTCGCCGACTACAATCTGGTCGTGATGCCCGTCGTCGATGAGGGGGGGCTGACTGGGCAGGTGACGGTGGACGACATCGTCGACGTGATCCGGGACGAAGCGACGGAAGACATGGTGAGGTTGGCGGCCACCAGTTCTGCCGAGATGGAGGAGCGCTCGGTGTTCGGCGTGATGCGCAGGCGTCTGCCCTGGTTGCTCCTGTGCCTTGTGGGCACCCTCCTGTCGGGTGGTGTGCTCGAGCACTTCGATCGTCTGCTGACGGCCATGAGTTCACTGGTCCTGTTCGTTCCCGCCATCATGGCGATGGGGGGTAATTCAGGCATTCAGACCTCCACAGTGACGGTCAGGTCTCTGGCCACCGGTCGACTGCGGCCGGGGGAAGTGATGCAGGCGCTTTGGCGTGAGCTGCGCGTGGCGATGGGAATGGCCTGTCTGCTGGGGTTGCTCGTGTTCGCCGTCGCCTGGGTGTGGACCCATGGATCTCGAGTCGGTCCCTGCGAATCGATCCTGCCACCGCTTCAGGGCCTCTGATCACCACCCTCAATGATGTGGTATCCCTGCTCATCTATTTTGGCGTGGCCCTCTTTGTCTTCTCCTGGATGGCATGAAACGATCGATGTCGTGGCAGGGGCTGTCTCTGATGGGCTGTTTGCTGATCAGTTCCTGTGTCAGCATCAAGCGGCCGGTACCCGATCCGATGGGACAGGTCTCCATTCACATTCGACATCTCTTGCACGGAAGGTCCGGCCCCGATCATCGCGACACGCCACGAGATCGTTACCGGCAGTCCATGCTGGTGCGGTTTTATAGGTCTCGTGATGATCGACCGGCCTGGGTCGGACCTCGCGGCGTTCTGAGCCAGGCTGACCAACTGATTCAGGCCGTCGAAGCGGGGGCTGGCGTGGGACTGCCGGGGGAACTCTATCGGCTCGTCGATCTGCGTGAGGCCGTTGAGGCGTCCAGAGGCCCTCGTGACGCAGAACACCTTGCACGGGTCG
>PATE01000069.1 GCA_002712305.1 Gemmatimonadota bacterium
TATACGGCTATGAGAGAAACGAGGATAAGGCACTTGGGGTAGTGAAGTCAGAGGCTGTGGTGGTATCGAAGATCTTCAAGCTGTATTCCCAACATCGGTCGTTGGGAAAAGTGGCCCATACACTAAATCGTCAGCAGATTCTGACTCGTAGATCCAAACCATTTCCCGGATGACCATCAAGAATATCCTCAACAACAAGACCTACATCGGTCGGATCGTCCACAATGGGGTCGAAACCAAGGCTACTCATCCACCGATCGTCTCGACTCGGCTGTGGAATCGGTGCAATCAGATGTTGAGTGGGAAGAGAGGATAAGGGGTCAATTTGTGAGAATTATCCCGAATAGGGGCTTGGCAGATGAAAAATGCTGCCGTAGCCTGGCAAAACACCAGAAGCTCATTCGGGTGTTTCGGTCTATATAAGTTATTGTTTTTATTTGTTTAATGAATCTTCTTGGCTACGGTATTCTACGGATCAGGAGGTTGGGGGTTCGAATCCTCCTGGGTGCACCATATATTGAAAGGGCGACGGTCAGTTGATCGTCGCCTTTTTCTTTTTAGTTGTCGTCCAGGGACGGCCGCTCTCCGGCCGGTGGCGTGGAAGGTAGGTAGAGTCATGCAGACATCTCTCGTGTTGACGATCATCGGCGATGATCGTCCCGGTTTGGTAGGCACTCTGTCTCGTGTGGTGGCAGACCACGGTGGCAGCTGGCAGGAGAGTCAGATGGCTCGTCTGGCGGGCAAGTTTGCGGGGATCCTGCGAGCCGAAGTTCCACAGGAGCAGGCAGCAGCTCTTCAGCGCGCCCTCGACGAGTTGTCGGCGGACGGACTGCAGGTGGTGGTGGAAAGCAGCGCTGATTCAGATCCGAACAGCACCGTCGATGTGACGATCGAACTGGTCGGCAGTGATCGACCTGGGATCGTGCGTGAGCTTTCTCAAGCCCTCGTCGATCAGCGCGTCAATATCGAAGAGATACGCACAGGCACATCGGAGGCCCCCATGTCGGGTGGTCGACTCTTTACGGCCAACCTGCGGATACGTCTCCCTGTCGGCGTTTCGACACAGCAGCTACAAGAGAGCCTGGAAGGTCTGGCCAATGAGATCATGGTCGACATTGCGCTGGACGAACAACCGACGACGGCTGCATCACCCACCTGACGTGGAGTCGCCCTCTACGCGGGAGAGGCGAATGGCGACGCGCAGCGTTCGCAGTCCGTAACGTCCCGCATCCTCCCCGCCGCGCAAGACGAAGCTCCCCCGCTGCCAGGTCGTCGACTGAGGGGGGAGTCTCAGAGGCAAGGCAAAGGGGATGTGGTTGTCTACGAGAAAATCACCGTCGTCGAAAAAGCGCAGATCATCTCTCAGGTCCAGCGGAACATCGCCGTCGTTGCGAAACGAGATCTCGTAGTCGCCGACGATCTCCAGCGTCTGGCCCGGCGCCGGGAAAACCGCCGTCGGCCGCCACAGTGCGGAGTCGATTCCCACCGCATCTTCGAATCCGGTCGGCGCCTCTTCAATCAACAGCAGCGTGTGCCGATTCTGCTGATCAAAGAGCGCGTTGGTCGGATTCCGGCCATCGCCACAGCTCGTGAGCAGCAACATCAGAAACACCGATCCGAGTGGATGCATGCGTCTTGTCATCAGGTGGGGATCGTGGATGCGGTCTTGCGAACGCGGGCGAGGAAGAACCCTTCCCAGGGTGGCTGGGGAAGGATTCGACGAGTCTTGGCAAGAGACGGATGAAAGGTCTTGTTCGCCCAGCTGGTACGCCCGGGCTGGCCGTACCGATCGCCGAGCGGCAGTGGCTCCATTTCCACGGCTCCGTGGAATCGTTCGAGCAGGCGCGACATGATCGCCTCGTTCTCTTCGGGTGCAAGAGTGCACGTGCAGTAGACGAGAACCCCTCCCGGTTTCAGGCAATGGATGGCGGATTCAGCCAGACGACGCTGTTTGCGGGCCATCTCCTTCACCTTGCGAAGACTCCAGTATTTCCACGTGTCGGGCTCTGAGGCGACAATGCGCCCCTCAGCAGAACACGGCGCGTCGAGGAGCACCCGATCAAAGCGTTCTGGCACTTTGCGCCAGACACCGCGTCCGTCGGTATGGTACGTGTCGACGATCTGAGCGCCGCAGCGCTCCAGATTTCGCCGGAGATGATGAAAGCGCCCCTTCACGGATTCGACGGCGGCGATACGCCCCGTGTTCCCCATCAGCTCGGCGAGATGGATTGTCTTTCCGCCCGGTGCCGCAGCCAGGTCGAGGACCTCCTCCCCCGGTTGTGGCTCGAGACAGAGCCCGGGAAGTACGCTGGAGGGTGTCATCAGATAGATCCGGCCGTCTCTGGCGGCAGCCGTGTCGGTAAGTACTCGATGTGACGCTGTTGGTACGGTGAAGACGCCGTCCAGCCGGTCGAGAGGCGTTGCGTCGATCCCCTGGGCTGCCAATTCTGCGCTCACCTGTTCCCAGGTCGCCGTCAGCGCGTTCAGCCGGAAACAGGTCGGACCGCCGCCGGAAAACCCGGCGATACAGGCCGACGTTGCCACAGGGTCATTGTCAAGCAGACGACATAAACGTTCGGCGAACTCTGCGGGCAGGTCTCGATTCTCTGGGAGGTTATATTCTGGTGGCGGATCGGTCTGTTGTTTCACGATGCGACAATGGAGTAACGTGACGGGGTGATGAACCACAAAGATAGCAACCCTTCAGCCTCCACGAGGTACTGACTTGGCCACCGAATACCCTGAACGCCACGAATTGCTCGAAGAGGTTCGTGCGTTACGCCGCGAACTGGCCGACTCGCATCCTCCATCTGCGACCGATGGAAGAGTGCGTTATCAGTCGGTGGTGGACAATGTCATCGACGGCATCATTACCATCGATGAGGGCGGCAAAATCGAGTCCTTCAATCCGCTACCGCACGAATCTTCGGCTACGACAGCAGTGGATTTTCGCGAAGACCTGTTCTATCGCATCAACACCTTCCCAATCCATCTGCCGCCCTTGCGCGAACGACGCGACGATATCGCCCTTCTCGCAGATCACTACCTACAGGTCTATGCCAAGAAGAATGGGATGGACGTGGCTGAGATCTCGCCCGAGGCGATGGATCTATTGATGGGATACGAGTGGCGAGGCAATGTGAGGGAACTACATAATGTGATCGAACGTGCCCTGGTATTGGCCACCGACAACGTGGTACAACCTGGAGATCTGCCACCGAGAGTGAAGACGTCGGAAGGAACCCACTCGAGTGACCATCCGGAATTCTACCTTGATCTGCCCTTCAAGGATGCCAAGGAGCATCTGATTGAGGACTTCGAAAAGCGTTACATCGTAGAGGTCCTGAAGACCTTTGGTGGCAACATCTCACGTTCAACCGACCACAGTGGGATCGATCGGCGGTCGCTGCACCGATTGCTGTCCAAGTATCACATCGATGCCCATCAGGTGGCTTCTGACGAAAGCGAGTAGGTCAGGACCCGAAGTCGTGACGATGTACCCAGCCCTGCCACACGGTGTAGATCGCGGGAATCACGAGCAAGGTCAGCAGCGTCGAAGACACGAGTCCACCCACCATGGGCGCGGCGATTCGGTGCATCACTTCTGACCCGGTTCCTGTGCCCCACATGATGGGCAGCAGGCCGGCCATGGTCGCTGTCACCGTCATCACCTTGGGTCGGACGCGGTCCACCGCACCAGCACCGACCGCCGCGTAGAGATCTGCACGACGCAAGGATCGCCCCTCGGCGCTGCATTTCGAGCGTGCCTCATTCCAGGCCTGATCCAGATAGAGCAGCATGATGACACCCGTCTCGGCGGCAACCCCTGCCAGCGCGATGAACCCCACACCGACAGCAATACTCATGTTGTAGTCGAGTGCTGCCAGCAGCCAGATCCCACCCACTAGGGCAAAGGGCAGACTCAGCATGATGATGAGGGACTCAGTGACGGATCTGAAGTTGAGATACAGCAGCAGGAAGATGACGGCCAACGTCACAGGCACGACAAGGCGCAGCCGCTGCTGAGCCCGCTGCATGTATTCATATTGCCCACTCCACGTCAGACTATAACCAGCTGGCAGCTCGACCTCGTGGGCCACAGCCTTACGAGCTGCCTCCACATAGGTGCCTACGTCGATCCCACGAATGTCGACGTAGACCCATGCATTGAGTCGAGCATTCTCGCTCTTGATGGCTGGGGGTCCTTTGCGCAGGCGCAAGTCGGCGATCTGTCCGATGGGGATCTGTGTGCCTGTCGGTGTTGAGATGAGGACACGCTTGAGAGCGGGCAAGTTATCACGCAGCTCTCGCCCATATCGCAGGTTGATTGGATAACGTTCCCTGCCCTCGACGGTAGAGGTGATGTTCATGCCACCCAGGGCGGACATGATCACGTCCTGCACGTCGCCGACGGTCAGTCCGTAGCGCGCAACCGCCTCGCGATCGATGTCGAAGTCGAGGTAGTTGCCACCCACGACGCGCTCGGCGTACACGCTCAGCGTACCCGCCTGTCGTCGGATGACGTCCTCAATCTGCTCACCGATCTGCTGCAGAACAGTCAGGTCTTCGCCGGCGATCTTGATGCCCACGGGCGTCTTGATGCCCGTCGACAGCATGTCGAGCCGTGCCTTGATCGGCATGGTCCAGGCGTTGGTCAGACCTGGAAACTTGACGGCGGCGTCGAGTTCCTCGATCAGGCGCTCAGGTGTCATGCCGTCACGCCACTGTGACTCGGGTTTCAGCGTAATCGTCGTCTCGATCATCGACAACGGTGCTGGATCGGTCGCCGTCTCTGCTCGACCGATCTTGCCGAAGACCTCGTCCACCTCCGGGAACGTGCGAATGATGCGATCCGTCTGCTGCAGCAGTTCCCGCGCTTTGGTGATCGACACACCGGGGAGGGTGGTGGGCATGTAGAGCAGATCTCCCTCGTACAGCGGCGGCATGAACTCGGAACCGATTCGCTCGAAGGGAAACAGGATCTCAAAGCGTTCCAGCGTCCGCCGCCAATCCCCATCGACGCGGTCCAGAACCCAGGACTGATAGGGCATCACGGTCGCCCCCAGAATCAGCAGGCTCGCCCCCGTCACAACCGCTTTGTTGCGCAACACCCACGTGATGACCGGTCGATAACACCACAGCAGGAATCGATTGATTGGATTGCGGGTTTCTGGCAGGATTCGCCCCCGTACCAGATACCCCATCAATACGGGTACGATCGTGATCGCCAACAGCGCAGCCGCTGCCATGGCCCAGGTCTTGGTGAAGGCCAGAGGCTTGAACAGACGTCCTTCCTGCGCTTGCAAGGTGAATACGGGTAGAAAGGAGAGCGTGACGATCAGCAGAGAGTAGAAGAGCGACGGACCCACTTCCTTGGCCGCATCGAGGACGATCGCCCAGTGTTCCTTCTTTCCCCCATCTCGCTCGATGTGCTTGTGCGTGTTTTCCACCATCACCACAGCAGCATCCACCATCACGCCGATGGCGATGGCGATGCCTCCCAGAGACATGATGTTGGCATTGATCCCCTGGAAGTGCATGACCACGAAAGAGATGAGAATGCCGAGGGGCAGGGTCACGATGGCGACGAAGGCTGATCGTACATGCAACAGGAACAGGAGACATACGAGAGCGACGATGGCGCATTCCTCGATCAGTTTCACCTGCAGATTGTCGACGGCTCGGAGAATCAGACCCGATCGATCGTAGGCGGTGTGCACGGCGACACCCTGAGGGAGCCCGTCCTTCAGCTCTTCGAGTCGCTTGGTGACACGTTCGATGACACCCAATGCATTCTCGCCGTATCGCATGACGACGATGCCACCCACCGTCTCCCCTTCTCCATTCCATTCGGCCAGGCCGCGTCGCAACTCGGGTCCTACCTGCACCGTGGCCACATCACCGACGCGTACCGGTGTACCTTGCGTGTCGACGCCGACGGCGATGGCCTCGATGTCCTGGGTGGAACCGATGTAGCCGGGCCCGCGGACCATGAATTCACGCTCCGACAGCTCGACCAGGCGACCGCCAACATCATTGTTCGATCGCTGAATGGCGGTACGGACTCGTTGTAGCGGAACACCGTAGGCGAGCAGGCGATTCGGATCGACAGTGACCTGATACTGCTTGACGAAGCCACCAATACTGGCCACCTCGGCGACACCTGGCACACTCGTCAGCTCATATCGCAGATACCAGTCCTGGAGCGAACGCAGCTGTGCCAGATCATGGGTTCCACTGGTATCCTCCAGGACATACTGATAGACCCAGCCCACGCCGGTGGCATCCGGTCCCAGACGTGGCTGTACGGCCGCCGGCAGTCGATCGGCAACGACATTGAGATATTCGAGCACGCGGCTGCGTGCCCAGTAGATGTCGGTGCCGTCTTCGAACAGGACGTAGACGAAGGACAGGCCGAAGAAGGAGTAACCCCGCACGACGCTGGCGTGAGGGACAGACAGCATGGCCGTACTCAACGGATAGGTCACCTGGTCCTCCACCACCTGCGGGGCTTGACCGGGATAGTCGGTGAGGATGATGACCTGCACGTCGGACAGATCTGGAATCGCGTCCAGCGGCGTTTTGCGCACGGCCCACAGCCCAGCGCCCACGATGAAGACCGTCGCCAGCATCGTCAGGAAACGATTGTTGATGCAGACTTCGATGATGCGATGCAACATCCGCGTCTCCCTATCCACCCAGATGGCTGTCGTGATCGCCTTGCGCTCGGTCACGCATGTTGCTTACCGCCGTCTTCAGGTGACTCTCCGAGTCGATGAGGAACTGGGCGGAGGTGACGATTTCGTCGCCTTCCCGCAATCCGCTACGGATCTCATACCAGCCATCGGCCTCGATGCCGACCTCTACGGCGCGCGGCTGGAACCGCCCGTCACCGAGATGAACGATCGCCAGACGGCGTGCCCCCGTGTGCAGGATCGCCTGTACCGGCGCTGCCACCACATCGGCAACGGCGGGGGCGTCGATGAGCACATCTGCGAACATCTCCGGCTTCAGCAGACGCGCCGCGTTGTCGAAAGCCAGCCGTGCACGAACCGAACGCGTGTCGGCATCAAGAAAGGGGAAGATGTGTTCGACAGTACCGTGCAGCGTTTGGTCCGGCAGATGCGCCAACGACACGGTTGCGCCCTGTCCCTGTTGCACCCACGGCAGATCCCGCTCGAACAGATTGGCTATGACCCATACCTGCGACAGATCCGCGATGCGATAGAGATGTTCTCCGGGGCGGATGTAGGCCCCTTCGAACACCGCCTTGTGCACGACGACGCCCTGCTGAGGTGACTCCACGGTCACCGTTCGTGAGACCGTTCCGCCGGCCTCGAGTCGTGCAATGCGCTCTTCGGTGACGTCGAGAAAACGCAGCCGCTGCGCCGACGCCTCGACCAGATCACGCGCCCCCTGCAACACATCCTCGGCGACGCGTTGCCGCTGCAAACGCTGCACGTATTCGAGAGCGATCAGGTGCTCTTCCTGCGCATTGACCAGTTCGGGACTGTAAATCTCGAGCAGGGGCTGACCGAGCTCCACCCGCTGCCCCGTAAAATCGACGTGCAGCTTCTCCACCCAACCGGGCACCTTCGTGTTTACATCGCTCATCCGGGTTTCATCATAGTCGACGCGCCCCACGGCACGCACCGAACGCACCAGGGAACGGCGATCGACAATGGCTGTGCGCACACCCATGTTCTGTATCGTGGTGGCGTCGATTGCCACGGTCCCCAGTTGTCGTTCACCCGTCGACGTCGTCTTCCTTTCGATCTCGTCGGCCACCAGATCCATGGAACAGATCGGACAGCTGCCTGGCCCCTCGGAAACGACGGTGGGATGCATGGGACAGCGATGAATCACCGTCTGTTGTTCGTGCTCAGGATAGTCTGTGTCAGAGGCACCTGCCCCCCACCAATTGCCGATGGCCAGCCCCACGGCAAGGGGAACGAGCAAACGCAGGATCTTGCGTGTCATCTGTGACTCTCTTTCGGTCTGTCGTCCGTCGCTCTTGGGCGCTTCCGACCTGCGCGCGGCATCCGCTCCGGGTTCATCGTTGTGTGCCATCAGAACAAGCGCACACCGACGAGGGCTTCGAGACTGGCCAGCGTCTTTTCGTAGTCGATATGATGATGATGCATTTGGATCTCGTATTGCTGAACCGCGACCTGGCTGTCGAGGAGGGTACCGAAGTCGACGTGGTCGACCCGATATCCGGCGATGGCGGCGGTCAGGGCCTGCTCGGCTTGCGGAAGGATCGCCTGGCGCAGCAACTCCATCTGGTCCCGGTGGAGCCGGGCCTTCACCAGCAGTTCCTGTAGGCCCAGTTCGATCTGCAGACGCAACGCCTCGACCTCGGCCGACGCAGCCCGCTGTCGCTGTTGCGCCTCGGCGGCCTGCTCGTGCTCCCGTTCGGCGCGCCACAGAGGCAAACGCACGGCGACCCCGGCGGAGAGGAAGTCTCGACCGGCGACGGCATCCTCTTCGAAACTGCGCTGCCGATACGCCACGCTGAAATCAAAGTCGGGTCTGGCCGCCAGTTTTGCCAGGTGTTCTGCCGCTTTCCAGTGCTCGCGCTCCCATCGCAGTTCTGCCAGGGCCGGGCGGGAGGCGATGGCCATCTGCGTCAAGTCGGCCAAACCGTAGTCGAGATGTGTCGCCGGCGTCATGCTTGCGCTGGCGATCGGCGTTCCGATCGCGCGAGATCTCAGAGCATTGAGGCGGGCCTCCGCCACATCCCTCCTGGCGTGAAGCGACAGGAGTCGGTCACCGAGGCTCGACAGTAAGAGCTGTGCCTTGAGAATGTCTTGCTGCCGTCCTGTGCCCACGGCGTATTTCGTCTGCGCCATGCGCACGTAGTCACGAATCAGGTCCTGGTTTCGTGCGGTGATGGCCAAGGCCTGATCGACGAAGACGAGTTCGAGATACGCTTGCTTCACCGCCTCGACGAGGCGAGCCGCCTCGTCTTCGGTCCGAGCCTCGGCGATCTGTGTTCGTGTAGACGCCAGTTGGCGCTCGGCTTCACGGCGACCGGGCCAGGGCAGGCTCTGCGAAAGACCCAACTGTCGACCGCTCATGGGAGAACTGTCCGTGTCCCACTTACCGAGCGGTACATTGAGCAGATCGAAGCGGAGATGTGGATCGGGCAGTGCTGCCGCCGGTCGTTCAGCGTGCCTCTGCGCGGTCGCCAATGCGGACAGGGCCTCAAGCCGCGGATGCCGTGACAGGGCCTCGGCGATAAGCACCTCAAGTTGCGCGGTCTGCGCTGCAGCACTCTGCAGCAGAAGGCCAAGTACCAGGATCAGCCGGCACGGGAGTGGAGTCGTTCGCATCTGTTTCTACCTCGCACTGCTGAGTTCAGCAACGTGACTCAGATTCAGCCTTCCGTCGTGCAGAGTTCGGGCTCTACAGGCGAAACTGAAGAATCTGAGACAGGTGATCGGCTTGCATCGGGGTCAGCCACGACGCGACCAGCCGCCCGGTCGGTATGGACCGGAGAACGGCCGTCGGCACAGACACGGGAAACCCGGGACTGGCCCAACAGGATCAGAGGGGTGAATCAGATGAGAAGTGAGGCGTGGAGCAGAAAGAGCGGTGGGGCGTGGGCGAAACGAACCGCCACGTCAGCGTTGCCCGTCTTGTAGGCGTCGGTGACAGGACTTGCGGTGGCGATCTGCGTCGTCCACAACTGCAACGATTCGACGGACCCTTCCGCCGGTGGCGTGATCGCCTCGACGGGATCTGTTGTCGTCCACTCACCGGAACAGCTCGGACCACAGCAACAGGCCGGCAGGATCTGAGAGCCTTCCATCGGCGTCGACCCGGCACATGCACCTGCGGGACAGGGCAGCGCGCCGAACACGACCAACTGAACCAGCAGGAGCAGGCTCGCAGTCGAGGACAGGATGGGATGGCGGTGTTTCATCGGGACTCCGGTGTGGGTCTACCAGTCAATCTACCCGGGCTTTTGCGAATCGGCAACAGAAGGCTTTTGCAGCGCGAGCCACATGGTGTCGTAGAGATTGTGCCTGAACACCATGTGAAAGAGTCGTGCCGTTGCGTAAATCACCTTGTGGACGACGGCCCCGATGCCACCGCTGACGTAGTATGGATCCAGCGCCATATCCACGATCTCCAGCGACTGCGACTTCATCAGGTAGGCAGCCGTCTTCTGTGTAAAGTGAGACAGGTGGATTTCGGTCAGGGTTCCCTCCAATGAGATCTTTGGGAGGGTGTGCTTACCGTAGTTCTTGAACTTGCCAATGCCAGCCACCTTGAGCACGGCCCTGACGCCCTGCCGAACCTTCGAATGGATCTCGTTGGGAATGGCGATGATCAGAATCCCACCTGGCTTGAGCAGATCCCTGCAGCGAGCGATAAAGGCCGACGGGTCGGGCACATGCTCCAGCACGTGGAACGCCGTGACCACGTCGAACTGTTTGTCGAACTGAATCTCCTCGATCTGTCCCTGGTGGATATCGAAACCGTATCTCGACTTGGCGATGGAGATGGCATTGTCCGAAACCTCCGTCCCCTCTACACGAAAGTGCCTCTGTGCATGGGAGAGGAACTGACCGATACCGGTACCCACATCGAGGAGATCTCCCGCTTGTCGGTATTTCAGGACGCGCTTCAGTCGCCGCCGCCAGAGGGTATCGCGACTCGCCTCCTGGGCCAGCCACGCATCGTATTGATCTTCTTCAGAGTAGAAACGCTGGATCTCAGCGAACGTGGGCCGCGGCGAGTCGAAGATGAAACCGCACTCGGTGCACTGACACAGATGATGCTCTGTATCGATCGTAGCAACCGGATCTGTGCCGCAAAGATTGCAGCTGCTGATAACCTCTGACTCCATGAAGCACTCCTCGACGACCCAACAGATGGACAGATGATGGCATCGCCCAGGACCCGGACACGAAGCGACGCGCCTATAAAGATGCGGCGCCGTGCGAGTCCGCGCACCCATGGAGATCAGTTGGTCAACAGAACCGCCCCCACCAGTCCCCACGCACCGGTGAACGCACCGAATGCCAACAGCGGTCTCCAGAGCCGGGATATGAAGTGTTGGGTCGATTTAGCGGCCATGCCAGGGCCTTAGCAACGGTCATGCCGACCTGGCCACCATCGAGGCGCCTCTTGAATACCGACCAGGACCTGGTCTGGTGGCCTGCCCTCTGTTTGCCTCAGTGAGGCGGCCCAACCCCACGAAGCAGGACACCCAAGTCCCGTTCGGCCGAAGAAATGAGCCTCAATTGGCGAAAATGGCCAGTTGCCGAACGGATACGCCACGGGGATGGTGGTGGTACGAATCCTGCTCCTGTCCTTGGCGGTGTCCCCCCCCCCCGCTGGCAAAAGTCCGCTACGAACAGTTGCTGCGGGTCTTTGCCAATACACGCGTCTTGGGCCTGTCGCTGGTGCAGAACTGGCTGATCGGACCTGTGCTGATGTTCGTGTTGGCACTGATCTTCCTGCGCGATCAACCCCAGTACATGGTGGGACTGATCATGATCGGTCTGGCACGCTGCATCGCCATGGTCATCGTCTGGAATGAACTGGCCCGTGGGGATACCGAATACGCGGCGGCGCTGGTGGCTTTCAACTCGCTGTTTCAGATCCTGTTCTATTCGGTGTATGCGTGGATCTTCCTGACGATTCTGCCGCCCTTCTTCGGATTGCAGGGGATCATCGTCGACATCTCCATGGGGCAGATCGCAGAAAGTGTCCTCATCTATCTGGGGATTCCCTTCTTCGGCGGCATGCTGACACGCGCGGTCCTGCTGCGGTCGCATGGACGAGAGTGGTACGAGTCGGTCTTCATTCCACGAATCAGTCCTCTCACGCTCGTGGCACTGCTGTTCACCATCGTGGTCATGTTCAGCTTTCAAGGCGAACGGATCGTCGCTCTGCCTCTGGATGTACTGCGAATCGCTGTGCCACTGCTGATCTACTTCGTCGTCATGTTTCTCGTGTCCTTCTGGATGGGCAAGAAGGTGGGTGCCAACTACGGTCAGAGTGCGACCCTGTCGTTCACAGCGGCGAGCAATAACTTTGAACTCGCCGTCGCCGTCGCCGTATTCGGCATCGGTTCGGGTGCGGCTCTGGCCGCCGTGATTGGCCCCCTCGTCGAGGTGCCCGTCCTCATCGGTCTACGTCAACGTGGCGCTCTGGTTTCGTCAACGCTGGTTTGGACTCGACATGCCCTCTGATATGGTCCCGGAGAGATCGTGATGGACAACGATGTAGAAATCTTCAAAGCCTGTGCCGACGAAACGCGCCTGCGAATCCTCATCCTTCTCGGTGAGGGTCAGTTGTGCGTCTGTGAGATCGTCGATGTCCTCGGCATGCCTCAGGGAAAAGTGTCACGACACCTTGCAGTGCTTCGCCGAGCCGGTCTCGTAGATGACGAGCGTCGCGGCACATGGATCCACTATTCCTTGAGTCGGTCCAAGGCACCTTTCATGAGGCGACTTCGCACGTATGTGAAGGGAGAGGCCCGTGACAGTGAGCAGGCTACCACAGATCTGCAGCGACTGCAGGAGTTGTGCGACTGTGGTGAGATCTGCCTCGATGCCCAGACTGTGGCCCCCCGTCGCGCCGAGCGAATCGCGGCGGTCGGTGCAGGATGAATCCACTACGCGTCCTGTTCCTTTGCACCGGAAACTCCTGTCGCAGTCAGATGGCCGAGGGTTGGGCACACCACTTGAAGCCGGGCGTCGTGGAGGCCTACTCGGCGGGCATTGAAACCCACGGTCTCAACCCGCATGCCGTATCGGTGATGGCAGAGCAGGGCGTCGACATTTCGGGCCAGGAGTCTCAGCATGTGGACGAGTTGGCCCATGTCGATATAGACGTGGTCGTCACCGTCTGTGATCGGGCCGCCGAGAGTTGCCCGGTCTTTCCAGGCACGACACGTGTCGTCCATCGGCCCTTCGACGATCCGCCGCGATTGGCGGCGACGGCCAGCAGCGAGGCCGAAGGCCTGGAACACTACCGCCGTGTACGTGATGAAATCAGAACCTTCGTCGATTCGCTTCCCCAGGCCGTCTCCGGGGGCTGATCTCTAGTCGGGGGGGGGGGTGCCATGCCGTGCGCGGCGGCTACACACGGTCTCGACCCAGCCAGGACGTCGTGCTTCGGGGGTTCGGCCTCGACAATCACCCGACTACCCCTATCGCATCGAGGTCGAGGGGCTGGCTGTCGAAGCAGATGTCGGTCCCGAGCAAGTGCACACGGTCGTGCACGCGCCATCTGGGGATGTGACAACCCATCTGGAACTGTCGGCTCAAATGATAGCGGAAGGGATATCGCTTCCCTTCGTACGACGATATCCGATCGAGTCGGTCGCCGATCTTCCGATTGTGGCAGAGGTCTTCGAACACTGCCGGGTCATTCCGACACCGCAGGCCTACACACAATTTCACCAGCGGATCGGCGAAAGCGGTGTCGCCGTTGCCTCGGGCCCGATCGCGGCATCGCCCATGCATCTAGTCCTGCATGATCTGATGGCGATGGATCAGTTCTTCTACCTCTACACCGATGAACTCGAGGCGTTACGAGCCTTTGCCGCTCGTCTTGAGCCGTTGTACGAGGCCTGCCTCGATGCCGTCGTCGAGAACGAGGCCGAAGTCGTGTTTTGGGCGGCCAACTACGATCGTGATCTCACGTGGCCACCCTTCCTTGAGCAGGAGATCGCCCCTTGGCTGCGGCGGGCGGCGGACCGCTTGCACGCTGCAAGAAAGCTGTTGCTCACCCATTGTGATGGCGAGAATGATCGCATCGGCCATGTCTTCGGCGACTGCGGCGTAGACGTCGTGGAATCGGTCTGCCCCTCACCGATGACGAGTCTCGATCAGCACGGGCTGCGCACGGCCTTCGGCCCCAACGTCACCATCTGGGGTGGTGTTCCATCGGTGGCTCTCCTTGAAGCCTCCATGTCAACGGTGGATTTCCACACGTATGTAGATGACATGTGCGAACAGATCGGCGATGGGCATCGATGGATCCTCGGCGTCTCCGACAATGTGCCACCTGATGCCGACCTGTCGCGCCTCGAATACCTTGGCACGCGTTTCACCGAGGTGGCCAGCGGCTGATCGTGGCCATGATGTAGATCCTGCGTGCCGGTCAATCTCGAAGTGGCCGTGATGCCCTCGCGCTTGCCGGCGCTCCGGCGCAAGCCCAACTTCGGTCCGGAAAGAAATCGTCCAGCACCCGAATCCGGATTAAGTCATTATGAAGATCGTCGTCCTCGACGGTTATGCATTGAACCCCGGCGATCTCAGTTGGGATGGCCTCGCCGACCTCGGCGACCTGACCGTACACGAACACTCCACCGCGGATCAGGTGATCGAACGCGCCGCGGGCGCCGAAGTATTGCTGACCAACAAGTGTCCTGTCGGCGCCGAGCAGATTGCACAGTTACCTGACCTGCGCTACATCGGTGTCCTGGCCACAGGCTTCAACATCGTCGATGTCGAGGCAGCGCGGTCCCGTGATATCCCCGTCGTCAACGTCCCCACCTATGGCACTTCGTCCGTGGCGCAGATGGTGTTCGCTCACATCCTCCACCTCACACAGAATGTGGGTCACCATGCGACGACGGTGAGTGAAGGGCGCTGGGCTGCGAATCGCGATTTCTGCTACTGGGATACGTCGCAGGTGGAGTTGGAGAATCTCGTCCTGGGTATCATCGGATTTGGTCGCATCGGTCGTCGTGTCAGCGAACTGGCGCTCGCCTTTGGTATGAGCGTCGTCACCGCGACCCGTGATGGGCGAGCCCCTGACGCGACCGGCATTCGCAACGTAGACCTGGACGAATTGTTTTCACTCAGCGACATCATCTCCCTGCACTGCCCGCTGACCCCGCAGACAGAGGGAATCGTCAGTGCCCAGCGCTTGTCGCTGATGAAGTCGACGGCTTTCCTCGTGAATACGAGTCGAGGTCCACTCATCGACGAAGGAGCCCTGCTGAGCGCGTTGAACGACGGGCGGATCGCGGGTGCAGGTCTCGATGTGCTGGCCATCGAACCACCCAAGGCGAATCATCCGCTGTATGGGGCGAAAAACTGCTTCATCACACCCCATATCGCATGGGCCACCGGTGCGGCGCGAACGCGATTGCTCGACACGGTCGTCGACAATGTCCGCGCCTTCGCGGCAGGTACCCCACAGAACGTGGTAAACTGATCTGATCGACGATTTTCGGGCTATCGGGAAAACAGTGCCTCGACCTGTGACGCCACGGTCTGTTCGGCTCCTAGCAGATACCCCGCATGACGATGCCGCAGATCGCCCTTGATGCATCTCTGGTCCCGAGCCTTCAGGTAGGTCTACGTCATCGATCGTCGGCGCCGCGATCGTCGAGATAGCTGGCCAACTCCGCCACTTCGGAACCACCCGTGAGTTCGAGGAAGCTCCCGCCTCCAGCAGCAGACGTACTACGTCGAGTTTGCCACGGGCCGCGGCGAAATCCAGTGGCCGGTGCTGATTGTGCCGGCGTGAATTGGACCAGTAACCCTCCTGCTGCAGCAGATCGGGATCCTGGTCGATCAACGTTCGGAGCGTGTTCAGATCTTGTTGCTGGATGGCCGCCTCCACCGCGCTGACCGATGGCGCCTCGGCAGACTCCACGTGGGCCTTGAGTTTGGGCCAACTGGTGAAACCGTATTCGAGGGCAAGTTGATACTGGGAATCAGCAACGGACGTGGCCGATCCGGTGGAAAGCAGTTCGGCTGCCTGCTTCTTCAGGTGGCGGAGATCCGGATTCTGCGGCAAAGAGCGGTTGGCGCGGGGGGCTTGGGTCGACATGGCGACCTCCTCTCATGGATCGCCCGATTGTCCGCATGTGCCGGGCCGAAAGAAGGATCGCTTGACGTGATGACTGCGACGATGGGCTTAGACCCTTTCCGCGGACCGGTGGCACTCGCTGATGCCGAGCACAAGGATATAGACAGCTCTCGCCGTGGATCAAGCGTCCCGATGATGGCAGGTGTCTCGGTTCTGCAAGCCCTTGATCGGCTTCGCTTCCACGGGTATCGTGAAACGCCATCACCTGCCACCGGATTGAGGTCATTCGTTGAGCAAACCCGTCGTCTTCATCTCTGAACCGATCAATCCTCTAGGTCTGGAGATCCTTGCGCCGTACTGCCACTGTATTGCACCCTGGCTGGATGGGGGCATAGCCGGAGAGATCCCCGAGGAAGCAACAGCCATCATGGTGCGAACCTATCCGGTGACCGCCGACCGCATGGATGCCGTCGCCAATCTGCAGGTCGTCGCCAAACATGGCGTGGGCATCGACAACATCGACGTGGAGGCAGCCACGGCTCGTGCCATTCCTGTGCTGTGGACGCCGGAAGCGAACGCAGATGCCGTCGCTCAGCATGCCCTGGCTCTGACCCTCGGGTTGGCCAATCAACTCCTGCGTGCAGAGAAGGCCCTGCGAGCGGGACAGTTCCTGGATCGGCTTGAGTTTGCCAGCACGGAACTGACGGGTCGCGTTCTCGGCATCATCGGCCTCGGTCGGATTGGCAAACGAGTCGCTCGTCGAGCCACCGTGGGACTGGGCATGGAGGTCATCGCCTACGACCCCTATGTGGACGAATCGGACCTGGCAGCCCACGTCGATTCGCTGGGTGAACTCATGTCGCGCGCCGATGTGGTCTCGCTGCACGTGCCACTCACGGAGGAGACCCGTCGTTTCATCAATGCGTCAACGCTGGCGCAGATGAAACCGGGTGCTTTCCTCATCAACACGTCGCGCGGGGGTGTCATCGATGAGCCTGCCTTGGCCCTTGCTCTCGACCAAGGGGCTTTGGCAGGTGCTGGTCTCGATGTGTATGCCGATGAGCCACCGACGCCCGACCATCCCTTTCTCTCGGCCCCTCGCGTGCTGCTCACGCCTCATGTCGCGGGTCTCTCAGATCAGGCTCTGGTCCGTGTCGCCACAGAGGCGGCCGAAGGGATTCTCGATGTGTTGAACGGCCACAGACCTGCCAGCCCCGTCAATCCTCAAGTGCTGGAGAACGCCGGATGAAAACATGGTCCTTCAAGGATGTACATCACGTAGGGATCACGGTGAGCGACATTGAACGATCGATTCTCTTCTACCGCGACCTTCTGGGGATGCAACTGGTCGCGCGTCGACCCTGTGTCGAGGAGGGTTATGTCGCCGAGCAAACCGGCTACGAAGAGGTGAAGCTGAGTGTCGCCTCCTTCCGTGTTCGCCCCGACAGCCCCAACTCGCTCGAAGTCGTTCAGTATCTGAATCACACGGCACAACCTGCCTCAACGTCGACCAACCAACCTGGCGTGACCCACTTGTGTCTCCTCGTTGATGATCTCGCCGCGGCCTACAAGGCGCTGTCCGCCGAAGGTGTGCGCTTTCGCTCGGCCCCCGTCCAGATCACGGCGGGTCCGAACAAGGGGGGAAGAGTCATCTATCTGTACGACCCGGATGACTACGTGCTCGAGATGTTTCAGCCCGCCCTCGGATCTCCGTGACAGACACCTCCGAGCCGGCTCGCGCCTCATGACATCGACCCGCTTGCCCTGGCACCCAGCTACGCCCCCCTGCCTCCTGCGACAGGCGACATCATTCACGTCGCCACAGTAGAGGAGTTGTTCGCTGCGGCACAGACCGTGCAACATGGCGGCACCATCGAGATCGCCGACGGTCACTACATGATGCCGACGGTTTTCACGATGCGTACCGACGATGTCTGTATTCGATCCGCGTCAGGAGATCGCGACGCCGTCGTGCTCGACGGTGCGCAAAGCGATCACGGAGAGCTGATGGGCTTCACCGAATGCCATCGGGTCACTGTAGCTGATCTGACGATTCAGAACTGCATTCACAACTGTGTTGCCCGCAACATCTGGCAGCGCGGCCTCAAGGGAGTCTGCGGTCCGCAAGTAGAGGGGGCAGACGACCTGCCCATGCGCCCGAGCAAGCGAGGAAAGCCGGAC
Organism: Gemmatimonadota bacterium; assembly: GCA_002712305.1. GTDB lineage: Bacteria > Latescibacterota > UBA2968 > UBA8231 > UBA8231 > UBA12574. Next base: position 17,971 of record PATE01000069.1, read on the forward strand.
CACCCTGTACAGTTCGTCGACGACTGCATCGTGCGATATTGCCTGTTCTACAACGATCGTCCGAACGCATCGATGACGAACCCTCCGAGCAGGAGAACCCGGAGAATTTCGACGGCAACTACATTGCCGCTCTCGATGTCATGTCGGCACGCAACTGGCAGGTCCACGACAATGTGTTCGCAGGAATCCAGGGGCGAAATGGCGGAGCGAGAGGCGCCATCTTCTTCTGGCAGGGCTCACAGGATGTGCGCATTGAAGACAACATCATCGTCGACTGTGACTCCGGCATGTGGTTGGGCCTCTCATGGACTCCCGAAGACACACCTCGCTGTGTGAGGTATACGGTGTGCAACAACCAGATCACGAGGCCCGGGCCTGCGGGGATCCTGCTCAGTCGTCACGTGGATAGTCGTATCGCCAACAACACTATCTACGATCCCCATACTACCCACGACCGCCCTGCGGCGACGGACATCGACGACGGCGGCGTGTTGATCGCCAGCGAGCGACCGGTCTGTAGACCACTGCGGATCGGCGTCCAGAATCAGAATCTGCTGATCGAAGACAATCTGCTGATCAGTGAACAGGACCTGCACGTGGCCTAAGAAGCGGGACACGTTGAACTGCGGAGAAATCCGTGGATGCAGGCTGCCTATCCAGATCCATTCATCGATGGTGCCGCCGGTGATCTGCGGCGCACTCAAGCGGGCGAATCTCTCAACGTAGAAGCCATCTGATGGCACGTGTGACGCTGATCGGCGATTCGATCCGCAACAGCTACGAACCCATTGTGATCGATGCGTTGTCCCCTGAAGGGCACGAGGTCTGGGGGGCTCCGGGCAACAGCCAGTATTTCCTGTTCACGCTGACCTCACTGGGCGGCTGGCTTGGACAGTTCGAAAATTCCGACGTCGTCCACTGGAACAATGGACTGCGCGACATCGGCCACAATCCGAATCGTGCGCCTGTTCAGATGCCCCTCGACGTGTATGCGTCAAACCTGGGCTTCATCGGTCGCCAGTTGCTCGCCACAGGGGCAAAGGTCGTGTTCGCCAGCACGACACCGGTGCATCCAGAGCGACCCTTCGTCAACGATCAATGGTCGTGGCGCAACGACGAGATCGATGCCTACAACGACGCGGCGCGGGCAGTGATGAAGGATCTCGCCATCCCCGTCAACGAGTTGCATGCGATCGTCAGTTCAGATATTGAACGTTTCCTCAGTGCCGATCAGCTACACCTCAGCGATGAGGGCAAGCAAGCCTGTGCCGACGCCGTCTGTGGGGCGGTTCGGACGCAGGTTCAGAGCTGAGTCAGATCAGGTTCGCTGTTCCCGCATGGGCCCCTGCTGCAACCGTTCGTAGAGATCTGACCACTCCTTCGACCCATCATCGTCCCAGATTTCCAGCGTTGCGCCCGGCTCCTGGGCCGGATCGTTGCCACGCTGACGGAAATGTGGCCATACGTGATCACGCATGTTGGCGAAATGGACGACACGCCCGCCCGGCCAGACGACGGAGAGGATGTGACGAGGATGAGGTAGCTCGTAGGGCGGCTCCATCTTGTATTTGACCAGGGCCTCTTCGTTCACCTCGACGCCGAGTCCGGGACCTTCAGGCACCTGTAAATAGCCGCCCCGAATCGTCAGGGGTTTGGTGAGCAAGTCGTCGGTGTAGTTGTTCATGCACGTGATCGTGGGCCACTGGGCGAAAGGCAACACAGCCCCCAGATGTGCCGACAGGGCCGTCACCAGACCCACACCCACCATCTGCAACCAGAAGGGATGCTCGAAGGCACCCGACAATTGACCCTGCTGCAGGACCGTCGATACGCCACCACCGATGACGAAGCCGTCGCACACGGCCTCTTTCATGGCCGTGGGGAAAGGCGGCGCACCGAAATGGATGGCGATTGGTTTCTGCACGTTGCGTCGAAGTTCACGCATCCCCTCCACATCGGATTGATTGATCGGTCCCTCGTAGATGGAAACGCGCTCGTAGTGGTCAAGACGCTGCATGACCGGTGTTGCCGTGCCCACGTTCATGAGCATGCCATTCCAGTCGAGATCGAGTCGATAGTGTTCGGGGGTGACGGCGCTGATCGCCTCAACCTGCTCATACACGTCAAACCAGGGTCGCGTCTTAAACTTGTGGAAGATGTACCCCGCCGCGACAGCTTCCTGTGCTTCGGAGGCCAGATCCTCGGGACTCATTTTCGTGTTCCACCAGGCGATGGGACACCAGTCGCGGACTTTAGGCAGATTGAGCAGATGGTAGACGGGCACGCCGAGCGCCTTCCCCACCACGTCGTAGATCGCCATCTCCAACCCGGCGCCGAAACTCGTATCGCCCAACAGCTCCGCCGGATTCTTTCCCTTCACACGTGCGAGTGCCTCGTCACTGACACGTCCCCACGTGTAGTGGGGCAAGGTTTCCCCGTAGCCAACGGTCCCGTCGTCGGTCGTAACACGGATGATCTCGACGATCTGCCATTGCCAAACGAGAAGGGCATTCCATTTTGCAGCGGTCTCGGTAAAGGGAACGCGCAGAGTAATGCGCTCAACGTCTTTGATGCGTAACGAGGCGGGCATGCTGTGTTCTCCAGGGGGGCCGGTTCGGTTGATGTTGCCCGAATATGAGAAGAATCGTGTGGCGCGGACAATGGGAACCCCTTCTGAAGCGTCGGGGTCAGATGAGAGAGCCTTCGATCACCAGTGGGTGTCACCGATTCTCTGAGACACATCCGAAGAGCCCAGTATGAAGCCCATGAGAACTGTCGCCTTGATCGCCTTCAGCATCATGCTGGCCGGCTGTGACACCGACGACGATGGCAGTGTCCTCGGAGTGACCGACGGGTCGGTTCACATAGGTCCCGCCAGTGATGCCATCGAGGGGTCTGGCGCGATTGTGACACATGTGGTCGACGTAAATAACTTCAGTGAAATCGAGGTCTCCCACACCTTCAATGTGGCGATCACACAAGGCGATAGTTTCTCCGTAAGCGTGCGTGTGGATGACAACATGGTCGAACACCTGCGGTGGAGCGCACCGAGTCGAAACTGCAGTTCGGATTGAAGGACGGCAGCTACAACAACATCACCCTCGAAGCGTCGGTGGTTGTGCCGGATCTCGACTACCTCGACGTGAATGGCGTCTCTCGAGTTGAGGTCCTTGGCTTCGAGTTGGACCACGATCTCGAATTGGACTGCAGCGGTGCAAGCCGAATCAGCGAGACCGTCCACGTAACGGAGTTGGAGATCGATGTTTCTGGCGCCAGCCAATTGCTGATCGAGGGTTCAGCCAGCCGCCTCGAGCTCGATGCAAGTGGTGCCAGCAGTGCTGGACTCAAGGATTTTCCCGTGGCCACCGCTGATGTACACCTCAGTGGAGCCAGCAGTGCGACACTGCGGGTCCAGAAAACACTTGAGGTAACCGCTTCCGGGGCATCTCGGCTGTCTTTCCATGGAACACCCGGTCCAGGCAGGGTCTCCACCAGTGGGGCCTCGACGATCACGTCGTTGGACTGACCGGTGTCGCTCTCGTAGGCCGCTCTGCAGCGTCTCGCCTCTACCTTGAGCGAACTCTCTGCAGCAGTTCTATGTCGTGACGACGCTTGACCCAGCTGTGCGAGGCGCCGACCGTTGGCCACCGATGCGACGATGGCAACAACGATCCAACCCTCATCGAGACAGCTGGAGATTCAATGAACAAGAAGGACGAACTCGGTGTACTCATCGAGAGCGGCGCCCAGAATTGGCAGATCTTCCAACGATCTGATCAGGACACGGCGTCGATCTCGCTGTCAGGGCGATGGGTGACACGCGAGAAGGGCTACAAGAAGGCCGTCGTCGTCGTGCGCCTGGTTCGTGAAGCCGATGGCGAACCTGTCGCCCGGGATCTGCAGTGGGTTCGTGCGCGCACCAGCAAGTCGGGCACATGGAAGGTGACGCTCGACGCCGTTCCTGCTGGAGGTCTGTACCGACTCGAGACCGTGCTGCAACTGAGTGATGGACCGGTGGAATGGGGTCAGCGCGGCGACATGGTCCATCATCTGGGTGTGGGCGACATCTGGGTCATCGCCGGACAAAGCAACTCGGAAGGCCATGGTAAGTCCCCGACGCCGGATGCTCCCGAGCTTGGAGTTCATGTGTTTCGCGCCCGTGGGGAGTGGGCCCTCGCCTCGCACCCTCTCAACGACTCGACGGATACGAAGTACCTGCCGAACCGACTCGGTTCCAATCCGTCACATAGTCCGTGGCTCGTGTTCGCCAAGACGCTGCGAGCTGAACTGGGTGTGCCCATCGGTCTGATTCCCGCCGCCCTCGGAGGATCACCCCTATCGGCGTGGACGAGAGGCGACAAGGCGAACCCCGGAGGCGGCATCCTCTTCGACAACATGCTCGCCTTTGTAAGAGACGCGGAAGCAGGTGTACGAGGCGTGGTCTGGTATCAGGGTGAGTCTGATGTGGGTGGACCCGAGCGTCGTGTCTATGCCCACAACTTCAAGAGATTCGTCACCGACCTGCGTGGGAGCTTCTCCCGTCGAGATCTTCCGGTGATCACCGTGCAGCTCAATCGAGTCGTGAGTGAACCGACAGCCGAGGGCGACGCGGGTTGGGACGGCATGCGTGAGATTCAGAGGCGACTGGCCAGGACCATGCGCCATGTATTCCTCATCCCAACAGTCGATCTGAATCTCTCCGACTCCATCCACACCAATTCCCTCGGCAACATCACCATCGGCCAACGAGCCGCTGCCGCCGCTCTGGGGGGTGTATTCGGGCGCGATGTGAAGTTCCGCCATCCCGACTGCGTGGAGGCGAGAAAAGCATCGGCACGCCGCATCCTCTTGCGATTCGAGCATGTAGATGAGCGACTGCATTTCGAGAGCATGATTCCCGCGGAATTGCCCTTCGTCGTGAGAGATTCCAAGGGACCCGTTGAAATCGAGGGCTGGACCATTCCGAAGCCGGATCAATTCGAGTTGCGACTCAAGCGCACTCTGGTGGGACGAACGGTCGTGATCGGCGCACCGGGTACCTATCCCCCTTTCATCGTACCCCAGGATATCAGCGGGCATCGCCCTATGCTCGGCTTCACGCAGGTGTTGGAATGATCTGCCGACGGCCTCTCCGAGGCCGCCGATGACACGCCAGTCGGGTGGCCTCATCGGTGGTTTGCTCGCTTTCATCGTCGTATTGCTGCTGCCCACACCAGAGGGTAATGAGTCCCATGGCGCAGCGAGCGGCGGCGGTGACCGTATTGATGGCGATCTGGTGGATGACGGAGGCGGTCCCCATTGCGGCGACGGCATTTGTACCGACCGCACTATTTCCCCTTCTTGGCATTCTCGATGCGAAAGCGACGGCCGCGAACTACGGGCACAACTATGTGCTCATGTTCCTGGCGGGCTTTTTCATCGCCCGCGCTTTCGAGGTGCATCAACTCCATCGACGCATCGCGTTGAGTCTGATCCACCGAATCGGTACGAGCCGACGGCGCATCGTCCTGTCCTTCATGCTCGCCACGTCACTGCTGTCCATGTGGATCGCGAATGTGGCGGTCACCTTGTTGATGCTGCCCATCGGTATGGCCGTCGCTTCGCGTGACGATGGCAAGGGCGGAAGCTTTGGCGTGGCTCTCATGCTGGCCATCGCCTACAGCGCCAGCATCGGTGGCACCGGGTCGTTGGTGGGCACGCCGCCCAACATGGTTTTTGTCGGAATGGTGAAAACCATGTATCCCCAGGCGCCCGACGTGACCTTCATCGACTGGATGGAGATCGGCATCCCCTTCGTCATGTGCATGTTGCCCGTGACCTGGCTCTTCCTCACGCGCTCCTTTGGTGTCACAGGAAGCTTTTTCGGCAGTCGTGAGGTGATTACCTCCGAGCTGGAATTGCTCGGACCGATGCAGCCCGGCGAACGACGTGTGCTGGGTATCTTCCTTCTGACAGGCCTGGGCTGGATCTTTCGCGATGTCTGGGCAGCCTCGCTCGGTGTGGAGCACCTGGTTCACGATGCGACCGTCGCTGTCGCCGCGGCGCTGGCCCTCTTCGTTCTACCCTCCGGCAACAAGGGAGAACGACTTCTCGACTGGCAGCAGGCTCAGACCGTTCCCTGGGGTGTGGCCATGATCGTAGGCGGGGGTATGCGATCGCCAAAGGGTTTGCCACGACGGGCCTGGCCACATGGCTTGGAGATGCCTTGGCCCCCATCGCCGCTCTGCCGCTGCCGGTGATCGTTCTGCTCGTCGTTCTGTTCATGACCTTCATCACCGAGATCAACTCCAATACGGCAACAGCGAGCATCTTCTTGCCCGTGCTCGCGACGATGGCCACCGCAGGACACACCCATCCCTTCCTGCTGATGATCCCCGCCACCTTCGCCTGCTCCTGTGCCTTCATGCTGCCCTCGGGAACGGGACCGAACGCGGTCATTTTCGGCAGCGGGCAGGTGACGATTCCCCAGATGTCGCGAGCCGGGCTGCGAATGAACTTCATCTCCGTCGTGATGTTGTCTGTCATCATGGTCCTGTTCGCCATTCCCCTGCTCGACATCTCCGGTACACCACCGGCGTGGGCGACCCTACCATGAAGACACGAGCCGTCGTTTTCTCTGCCATCGATGAAGTCGGAATTCAGGACATCGAGATGCCTGCGCCGGCTGCGGACGAGGTGCAGATCCAGACGTCATTCTCGAGTATCAGTTCGGGGACAGAGGGGTGGGCGCTGCACAATCTCTTCACCTGGGCGCCGACGCCGTTCCCAGCAGTGCCCGGATATCAGCGGGTCGGCACCATCAGCGCTGTCGGCGACGGTGTGGATGGCTGGAATGAAGGCGATGCGGTGATGGCGACCATGGGAAGCTGGTCGAGCTCACCCGTCCCCTTCTGGGGTTCGCACGTGGGGGTGGCCAATTCGAAGACCGAGCACCTCTTCCGACTGCCGGAGGGTGTAGATCCGATCGATGCAGCCGCGACGGTCGTCATTCAGGTGGGATACAATGCCGCTTACCGGCCCTACATGGAACCAGGGGACTGGGTCGTCGTGATCGGCGATGGCCCCATCGGTCAGTTCGGCGCGCAGGCCGCTCGCGTTCGAGGTGGGCGTACGATTCTCGTTGGGCATCGACAACAGCGACTCGATGCAGCGGCCGCCTTCAGCGCAGACCACGCGCTGGCCGAATCGCCTGAAATGGTTGAGCAGATTCGCGCGATCACCGGTCAGCATCACGTTCCCGTGATCATCGATACGGTGCAGCGCCACGACGTACAGGCCGCGTATCTGCCCCTGCTGCAGAGAGAAGAGGGACAGATCGTCTACTCGGGTTTTTCTCCCGAAGAGACGTGGGCGAGTATGGCGGATCTGCACAAAGCCGAGTTGACGACCCATTACATCAGTGGGATTACGCGTCCACGTATGGAGGCGACGCTGCAGCTGATGGCGAAAGGCAAGCTGACCCTGTCACCCCTGATCACACACCGTGTGTCCTTCGACCAAGCCCCCGCCATGTATCAGATGATCGACACGAAGTCGGAGCCTTTTCTCAGCATCGTCTTCGAGTGGTAGTCGCCTCGAGCTTGGAGACACCCGAACTCATGTGCGGTGAGTTCTAGCTCTCAGGTTGCCTCAGCCTTCAGGCTCTTCGTCGGTTCCGCCGCCGCGCCAGAGTCGTCGCATCTCTTCGTTGGTCCTGAGCAGTTCGTCGAGTTCACCCACCGCCTCGATGTGGCCATCTTTCAACACGATGATCCGATCGGCGTGCCGCAGCGCCGGACGACGATGGGACACGACGAGGCAGGTCGTCTCACGACCGGTTGCTCGTCGCTCGAACATGCGTGCCCAGAGACGGCTCTCGGTTTCTACATCGAGGGCACTGGACAGGTCGTCGAACACGAACAGCTCCGTGTCCCGAACAAACATGCGAGCCGCAGCNACGCGCTGCATCTGCCCCCCTGAGAGTCTGACACCCTTGGGTCCGACAACGGTGTCGATGCCCTTGTCGAACTCCTTCAGGTCGTCCTCCAGGACCGCTGCGTGGATTGCGACACTCAGCTTCTCGTCGTCAAGATCCGTTTGACCCATGAGCAGATTGTCGGTCAGTGGTGCGCTGTACAGCCACGGNACCTGTGGCGTATAGGATGACCGGGGAGGCACGAAGAAGTTGGCAGGATCTTCAACGATCTGCCCATTCCANGTGATCTCTCCGGCGTCCTTGGGCAGCAGTCCGAGAAGTGCCCGTAGCAGCGTCGTTTTCCCCGATCCGATCCGACCCGTGATCACGGTGAAGGAGCCACGGGCCATGTCCAGATCCACGTCGGCGACACCATTGTCCGAGTCGGGATGTTGATAGGAGAGGCCTCGAACCGACAGATGATCGAGCTGATCGGCCTGCGTTCGCTGTGGTCGTTCCACGTCAGGAACATCGTCGTCGACATAGATCGGACCGTGGGCGACGAGTTCTTCCTCGTCGGCGCCTTGCATGACACGCTGCATGCGCTCGAAAGAGACACCCAGCTGACGAAAACGCGCCGTCGTGGAGCCGAACATCCACGTCATTTCGGCCAGACCNGGCAAGTAGTACACGAACAGGGCAAAATCGCCGAGNGTAAACTCCCCGGCCCGCATCGATTGNGCGGCAAGNATCATGATGACGGCGGTGCCGATGCTGACGGCGTTGCGGAACACCGAATCCATACACTGGTCAAATANACGATCGCGCAGCGCAGCCCTCGACCGACNGCGATTCAGTTCGGAAAAGTGATCGATCATCGACAGTTCCGATGTGGACACTTTGACCGCCTGAACCGCACCGAACAGTTCGCCAATAAATCCCGTCACATGACCGGCCGTCTCTCGTGCCGCCTTTCGATAGGCGGCGATCCTCATGCGCATGACGTAGACGATCCCCATCACGGCGATGATGGGGACGAGACTGACCATNGTGATGTAGGGATTGATCCACATCATGACGGCGATAGAGATCACGCCGTTGACNATCGATGCGATCCAGTCATTGAGGCGCAGTGGAAACCAGCGAACCTCATCTACGTCGCCCCGGAAGCGGCTGATTGTCTCCCCCGCCGAACTCTCAAGGGCACGCGCACCGGGCAGCTTGAAGATCCGCCCAAGCATNTTCTTTTGCAGTAGGGCCGCAATGCGATACTGCAGTGGGACATTGGTCCACACGGTGGCCAGAATACCGAAGAGTCGGCCGAATCCNCCTGCCACGAGNAGGACGACCATCGCGGCNAGCCCGATGCGAGCCTGAGCGTCTCCNGTGATGTAGTTGAAGAATTCTCGATTGATCAGGCCGGGAATCTGAAAGGACAGGAAGATCAGGGTNATGCCTGCCATATTCGCCAGCCACCACCACGACACGTAGCGAATCGTCTCGTACACCCCACGCCCGTTAGTCACGTGNGCACCTTTGACAATCCGGTCTTCAGCAAACTACTGAAACGCGANTCGGGATCGGCGGCCAGCACTTGGCGCTCGCCGGATTCAACGATCCNGCNGTCATCGAGGATNANGATGTCATCGGCTCGTTGTACTGTGGCCAGACGATGAGCGATGATGATCCCCGTCCGCCGTTCGAGCAGGTGATCGACAGCCACCTCGATCCGTGCTTCCGTCGCCGGATCCAGACGTGAAGAGGCCTCATCGAGAATGACCAGTCCCGGGTCTTTCAGAAACACGCGCGTGAACACAAGCAGCTGCGCCTCACCTGCGGACAGACCGCCTCCACCGCTTTTCAGCATCGTGTCGAGACCATCCGACAGGGTTGCGAACCACTCGGACAGTCCCATCTTGTCGATCACATCGAGGATATGGTCGTCAGGCACGGAAGGGTCGAAGAATGTCAGATTGTCCCGGACAGTGCCGCGGAACAACTGCACACTCTGCGTGACGATGCCGACCCGTTGACGCAGCTCCTGGGGTGGCACGTCGCGCACATCGACACCACCGACGCGGATGGTCCCTTGCTGAACATCGTAGAGCCGAAACAGGAGTCGAGAGATTGTCGTTTTACCACTGCCCGTACGACCGAGCAGCCCGACGACGCGATTGGGTTGAATGTGGAGAGAGATCTGCTTGAGAATCAGATCCTCGGGATCGTAGCCAAAACTCACTTCATCGAAGTCGACGGCCAACGGAAGCCCGTTAGCAATCGTTGGTGTCTCCTCGCTCTGTGCCGGGTGCGTTTCAACAAGATCGATCGTACTCGGTGTCTGCCGCAGATGATCGACACGAGCGATACTGGCGCTTGCCCGTTGGAAGTCCTCCAGTTCGCGCGTAATCTGTTCGAGAGGACGAAAGAGAATGTCCGTATACCAGATCACCATGAAGACGGTGCCCACCGTCATCTCACCCGATTGATAGAGGATGTATCCCCCGGCAAGACCGATGATGTGCCCCAGCACATGCAGACCGCCCGTTGTGCCCCAGAGCCGCACGTTCCGCAGAGCCGCCACTCGCTCGGTGCGCAACCGTCGACCGGCGTGTCCATAAAGCAAATTCATGGAGTGAGCCTGCCCCCCGTTGGCACGGATGTCCTCAGTGCCGGACAGGTGCTCTTCCAGGAAGCCAAAGAGCCCCGCACTGGCCTCCCGAGCCTCCTCCCAGGCGGGGACGGCCGTATTGCGCATCATGGCCAGCCCGAAGACCGTGAGCAAGGCATAGACGGCAAGTGCCGCTCCCAGACGCCAGTCTTCGAGCGACAGAACGACGAGGACCCCCGTCAGCAGAATCAGATTGCCGATGATGCGCACCGTGAACTGAGAGAAAAAGTTCGCCAGGTGGCCCACATCGCCGTCGACGCGCTCGATCATCTCCCCCGGCGTGCGTTTGTTGTGGAACGCCATGTCCAGCCGCAGACAGTGCAAGGCCAGATCCTCGCGCAGGGCATTGGTCGCCACCCAGGCGAGCCTCTCGCTCACATAGCGGGCGGCGATGGCCAGCACCTGCTGACCGACGGCGACGCCGAGAAACAGGAATCCAGCTTGCACAACAAGGTCGAGGGAGGTTTCGGACCGCGCCGCGTCGATGAACCCTCGCATGATCTGCGGATTGAGAATCTGCAGCCCGATGCTGGAGAACAGCAGGGTCGCCAGCGAAGCAACGAGGCCCTTGTGGGGCAACACGTAGCTGGCGAGCAACTCGCGCAAACGATTCCGTTTTGGGGGCATCAGTGTCCTGGTTTCCGGCACCAAAAACGACGGTCGAGGTGGGACAGTGTCAAGCGACGGGCTGGGAACCCAGAGTCAGCCCCAGACCCTGGCCCTGCTCAAGTGAGCTCAGGCTCGGTTCAGAGCAGCGTCGAAACGCGCGGCGCCTTCGGCGCTCTGGAAGGCGAATCGCAGGCCACTTACCTTCGATCCTGAAGATTCATCCAACGGACGCGGGACATCCCACCTCCGCGCAATCGCACGTTCCTCTGATCGATTGAGACCGCGAATGGGGCTCGTCACCTTGCTGGCTCTGTGCGTCACCGTTCTGCTGAGCGGTGAACGTGCCGACGCGATGGGCAGGAAGAAGCCAGAAAAAGTCGTCGGAATTCACCTGCTGTCGTGGACCTCAGACTCACTGCTCGCGGAACTTGGCAACAGGATCCCGGATCTCGCTGACCAGGGAATCAACCTCATCTTCCTTGAGGTAGACTACGGATTCGAGTTTGAGTCCCATCCAGAGCTGCGTCAGGGTGGGCCGATCATCAGCCGCGACGGGGCCCGGCGCTTCGCCGAGATCTGCCGCAAGCATGGGATTCGCCTGATTCCGCAGTTTCAGATGCTGGGCCACCAGTCCTGGGCGGGTACCACGTTCTCCCTTTTGACCGTGTACCCCGAGTTGGATCTCACGCCGGGTGCCTTCCCTGGCAACGAGGGCCTGTATTGCCGCGAATGGGATCTGACGAATCCGCGGGTCAACGAAATCGTCTTTCCCATGGTCGACGAAATCGTCGATGCCTTCGACGCCGATGGGATCCACGTGGGCATGGATGAGATCTTCCTGCTCGGTGCTGAGGAGTCACCGAATACGAAGGGAAAGGATCCAGCGCGACTCTTCGCCCAGGCGGTGAATGAATACCACGCGCACTTCGTCAAAGAGAAGGGCCTCGAGATGTTCATGTGGGGCGACCGCTTCATCGACGGTGAGGTACACAGCTTCGGTGAATACGAGTCCTCCCTCAATGGCACCGCTCCTGCCGTGGACATGATCCCGAGAGACATCGTGATCTGTGACTGGCACTACGAACCACGCCCTGCGTACTCGTCGATTCCCATGTTCATTGAAAAGGGTTTCCGCGTCTTGCCGAGCAGCTGGCGAAAACCCAGCGGTGTGCGGGCGCTGGTGAAATACTCTTACGGTCTCGAACACCCGAAGATGATCGGTCATCTGTTCACGACATGGAGCAGGCTGGACGGCGAGCGGTTGGTCAATTATCGCCCTCTGCGGGTTGGTGTAACGACGATTCGGGATGGCCGTTACTTCGACGTGACCTTTGATCCACAACACCCGTCGACGGACGAACTCGTTGTCGAGTTGGCCACGCAGCGTCCGGATCTGGCGATCTACTACCGAGTAGATCCGCCGGGGCGGGCGGGCGAGATGTCCGAACCGGATCAGCACGAATTGAAGTATGACGGCCCGATTCACCTTCGGCACATTGCCACGGTGAGAGCCGTCGCCTATCGACACAGTGTCGCCGTCTCGGACATGACCGAGAGACGCTTCTACCTGCACAAGGGCCTCGGCCGCCCCGTGGAGCTGACCGTGACGGCGAGTCCCAAGTATCCGGCCGTCAGTGGAGATGCGACCTTGGTGAATGGGGTCACCGGGTCTGAGTCCTATGGCGATGGTCAATGGGTCGGCGCCGAGGGCACGGGCCTCGAAGCGGTGGTCGATCTGGGCGCCGCGACCGACGTCTCCCGTATCGTGGTCCACTCACTGAACAACCGGTCGAATTGGGTACACCAGGCTGCTGAAGTTCGTGTTGCAGGGTCGAAAGATGGAACCACGTATACGGCGCTCGGGTCCGTTTCCTTTTCCGATGAGGAGTCCGCCATCGTCACGCACGTCGTGGCCTTTAAGCCGAGCACAGCACGCTTTGTGAAGGTCACCATTCCCCCACGAACCATCCCAAAGGGTCGCTCCGGCGCCGGCAATCCAGCTTGGCTCTTCGTCGACGAGATCATCATCGAGTAGCCATCCATGGGACAGGGCGATTTCAATATCAATCTGCCGGATGGCGAGAATTTCGCACCCTCCGAAGATCGCGTGCAGACCTTTGCGGAAATGATGGTCCGCGGCTTGAGCGAGAACTTCCATCTGGGCCTGCCCGGGTCGGATCGACCCGCCTGGGATCGGCTGCGAGACGATGAAGTGGGCCGTCGGATTCTCGCAGATGCGTACGAGGCCGCCCATCTGGATCCACTGCCCGTCGTGACTGACGAGATCTATCTCGAATGCCTCGACCACGGCAGCCCGGCATCGATGAATGCCGTCGCCCCGGGAAGTCGGCTGCGCATGGCCCTGCTGCCGATCGCGGAGTGCCTCGAGCCGGACGATCGGTTCATGGAGCGCATCGAGCAGGACATTCAGCATACGTTGGGTCTGCACAGCTGGATCCATCCCAACAACGACAGTGACAGAGACACCTTCGAGGGGCGCACGATCTTCAACGATCTGGCGTCGACCCACATGGCGAGTCTGCTCGTGGCCGCCGACTATCTGCTCGGCGACCGCCTGCAGCCCGACACTCGGGAGGGCATCCGGCGTGAGGTCCGACGTCGGACCCTCGATCCCTTTCGTCAGCGCATTGAAAGCGGCAAGGATGTGTATTGGTGGGTGACGGTTACTCACAACTGGAATTCTGTCTGTCTCCTGCACACCGTCGCCTGCGCGCTGGCCTTGCTCGAGGATCCACTGGATCGCGCCTGGTACGTGGCCACGGCTGAAACGCTGATTCGCTACTCAGAGGATGGATTCACCGAGTCCGGATTCTATACGGAGGGTGTCAGCTACTGGGCCTATGGTTTCGGTTGCTACGTTACCCTGGCTGAGATCGTGCGCACCGTCACAGCCGGCGAGGTAGACTGGCTGCAGCAGCCGCTGGTAGAACGCATGTCGCACTTCGGCCGGCACATGGAGATTCAGGACGGCGTCTTCCCCAGCTTTGCCGACTGCCGACGCGATGTCGATTTACCGGCCTGGCTCGTGCACTGGTCTAACAACCGACAGGACGGCTCGAAGGTCGAACGATCGCAGCAGACGCCGATCGATATCCTCACGGGAAATCCCTTTCGAACCTCGCCGACGGCCCTGTTGGTGCTGTTCCACCAGGTCGATACCTGCAACGCTTATGCGGTCCCGGAAGGGGCCAGGCTTCGCGATTGGTGGGCGGACGAGCAATTCCTGATCTGTCGTCCTGCGGCCGATTCTCCCATCCGGTTCGCCTCGACCTTCAAAGGCGGCGACAACGGCGTCAATCACAACCACAACGATCTTGGCACGTTTACGGTTCTGATCGGCGACCGCGAGTTGCTCACCGATCCGGGGGCTGAGATCTATACGGAGCGCACCTTCTCCTCGGCCCGTTACGAGGGGGATCTGCTCAACAGTTTTGGACACCCCGTGCCGGTCGTTGCGGGCCAGTTACAGCCACCCTCGAAGTCCGAATACACCAAGGGTATCGGCACCGATGTCGTGAGCCGTGTCCTGCAGACGGATTTCTCGGATGAGGAAGATCACGTGCTGATGGATCTCTCCGGGGCGTATCGAGTACCGTCTCTGGAATCGTTGACGAGAAACTTCACCCACTGTCGCACCGGTGACGGCGTCGTTACCGTCATCGACGCCGTGCGATTCTCGAGTCCGGAACGATTCGAGACGGCGCTGATCACCTACGGCGAGTGGTCCCAGCGACCGGACGGCGTACTGCGCCTTCACGACGGAGATTCTGGGATTGACGTGAGGGTCCGGTGCGAAGAGGGCTCGCTCGAGTTCGACCATCTCGTCATCCAGGAGAGTTCCACGCCCACGCGTCTCAGTTGGCGTTTGGTCGAGACGGTGACGGAAGCGTCCATCCGCATCGAGGTAAGGCCCGCCCACGACTGAACGGACCTTCCTGTGGCCTTTGACACCCTGAAATACTACAGCTCTTTGTTGCACGACTTGTGCTGCACCTGTTGCTTTGATACAGACCGAACGGCGAGCCTTCAGTCGACATGACAGACAAAACCCTCGACGACGGCGATCATCTGGAATCGCGCTACGTGTGCCAGGAATGCGGAGAGCCATTCCCGATTGGCGAGAGTGCGAAAGTCTGTGCACACTGCGGAGCAGAGGTCAGGGTCGTCGGCAAGTCAGAAATCATCGACACGCGGCCCGCCTCGTGTGATGCTCGTGGATGATTCGGCCGTCGCCCGTCACAAGGTTGGCGCCATCCTGCGCAGTCTCAAATGCGAAGTAATCGAGGCGAAGGACGGGACAGAGGCGCTTTCAACGCTCGAAAAGGAAACGCCAGATTTGCTGATTCTCGACATCAACATGCCCTGCGTCACCGGTCTGGATGTGCTGGCACAGATTCGCCAGAGCAAGCGNCATGCAGCGCTGCCAGTGGTCATGCTCACGGGCGATGCCGACCCGAAGGTCGTAACGAAAGCCATTTCCTTGCGTGCAGATGATTACATCCGCAAGGACGACGCCGCCACGACCATCCGCGACCGGTTGTCCGAGCATCTACAAACTGGATCGCTCATAGACTCTCACGTGCGACGCTGAATCCGGCGGTCCTGATCACCTTGCCAAAGGCAGACCAAATGCCGTCACCCCAAGACTACAGGATCATCTACAACTGGGACGGTGCCCCTCACGGGTATTCGGAGGTACCGCAATCGATGGAGAATCTCCTCCAAGCGGTCTATGCCCCTCTCGAGGACACCCAGACCGACGCCCTGTTCTGGTGCATCGGAGAACATGCGGCCCGTTGGGAGAGTGAGAATCTCGAGCTGCTCGGTGACGAACACGGTCGCGTATACGAGAATGCCTACAACTACAACTTCACCGAGAACATTCGACAGATGCTCGAACGTGGCGAGGATCCGCAACAAGCCATCATCGAACGCGGGCACGAACTCGGACTGCATGTCTACGGTTCGGTGCGGATGAATGACAACCACTTCGGTGGGACCCAACCTGCAGACATTGGCAGACTGCACCATACGGAGATGACACGACTTCGTCGTGAGCACCCCGAGNGGATGTTGGGTGACCAGACGTCAGAGTGGTATGCGGCATCGTGGAACATGTCCATCCCCGAAGTGCGCGAGAATCGTTTCACGCACGTTCGCGAAGTGTGTGAACGATACGGCTGGGACGGCGTGGAACTCGATTGGCAGCGTCATGCATTTCATCTGCCGGAAGATGAAGCCTATCGACTTCGGTATGTGATCACCGATGTACAGCGCGCCGCCCGCCAACTGACACAACGCCTGGCCGAGGAACGTGGACGGCCCTTCTACATGGCGGTCCGCATCGCCGGGTCCCTCGAGATGTGTCGCCGCATCGGTTACGACATCCCCACGTGGATCGAGGAAGGGCTCGCCGACATTCTGATCCCCGCTGGAAATGCAGGAACCGATCCGGATGCCGAGGTGGCAGAGTTGGTCGAGATGTGTCAGGGCACCGACGTGGTGGTGTATCCAGGTTTCGANGGGGGCCTGCCCGGTGTTCCGTCGGGTCCCGAAGATGCCAAGACCCGCGACTTCATGAGTGTGCGCGGGATATCCAGCAAGCACTACCGCGCTGGTGCCAGGGGCATGTATCTGTTCAACTGGCATGCCGGACGCGACACGCGCCGCGAACCGATGACNCAGGTCGGATCCGTCGAGACGCTCCGCAAGACAGACAAGATCTACGCTGCCACCAATCGCTACATCCTGAACGAGGGCGATTGGCGAGGCGCGTATCGGCGTGATCGCATACTCGGCGAAGTGCCCGTCCCTCTCAAGTCCACGATGACGCAGGACGGTCCGACGATCCATCTGGTCACGGCAGATGACTTCGAGTTGGACACCCCCACCGCCGTGCAGTTGCGACTGCGTCTCAGCGAGTGGGTTCGGGGAGACGAACTGAAGATTCTATTCAACGGCAAAGAGATGACCGATGCCGACATCGCCTACTGTGTCGCCGTCGATCCCCATCAGCTGGGCGCATCGGCCGTCGGATCCTTCGGTCCAGATGTTTGGGTTCGCTTCGACCTCGATGCGAAGGATGTCCCCGCAGGTGAACACGAGGTCAAAGTCGTGCTCATCAAACGGCATCCTCAGGTGGCATCCGATCTGGTCCTGACAGATGTGGAACTGGTAGTGACCTATTAGCATCCTTCACGCACAGCGTCTTCTCATGGCACACATATAGGACGAACGATGACGAATCGCGTGGTTTACTTCAGTGGCGATTTCATCCCTGAAATCGAAGCCCGTATCTCCATCTTTGACTGTGCGTTGATGTTTGGAGACATGGTCTTCGAAATGACCCGCTCCTTTCAGCAGCAGCCGTATCGCCTGCGCGATCATCTCGAGCGCCTCTACGCCTCCATCGACTACGTACAGATCGATTGTGGCCTCACGATCGATGAGATGGAAGCGGCCACGCACGAGACGATCGAGCGGAATCTACCCGCCCTGGAAGGGTATGACTTCCAGATTATGCACAATGTGACGCGGGGTGGGCTCGGACTCTACGACACGATCATCAAGGAGGGTACCGACCCGATTGTCTCCATCAATGTGTTGCCATTGATCCGGCACACGGGAGGCATGGCGGATCGTTACGCCGGGGGTGCTCATTTTGTCATCACACCACAGCAGTCGGTGCCGGCACGATACATCGACCCCAAGGCCAAGAACCGCAGCCGCATCTATTACAAACTTGCCGACCTGCATGCGGCGAACCTCGAAGAAGGTGCCATGGCNCTGCTCACCGACGAGCGGGGCTTCATCACGGAGGGCACGGGGAACAACTTCTTCATGGTGCGTGATGGTCAGATCCTGACGCCGAAACCGCACGACATACTGCGGGGGGTGTCTCGTCAGGCCTGTATGGAACTGGCACAGAGCCAGGGGATGCCCGTCGTCGAGGCGGACATCTCGCCCTATGATGTGCGTGCCGCCGATGAGGCGTGGTTCACGAGCACGACGATCTGCATGNTCCCCGTGACCCGCTTCGACTTCCGGCCCGTCGGAGACGGAGCACCGGGCCCGGTGTATCGGCAGCTGTTGACCGCCTGGTCTGAGGCGGTCGGTGTCGATATCGCNTCTCAGGCGCGCGAGTATGCGGAGATCGCACCCGGCTGGACGCCTTAGACCGCACGTGGTCCTGCTGTAGCTCAGACCAGCGNCGCCGACCCGGCGTCTCCTGCTGCCAACGCGGGCCCGGCGTCATCCGCCTACTCCTCGTCGAAAACCCCATCGNTGGCAAACACATCAATCTCGCCAGGATCGTATTCCAGTTCGGCCAGGATCTGCCGGCCATCGGCACCGAGATCCGGTGGGGCTCTGTCGATGTGGCTTGGCGTTTCACTCATGCGAATGGGTGTGCCCTGCACTTTCAGCGTTCCTGCCCGCGGGTGTTGCAGATCGATGACCATGTTGTTGGCGTGGACCTGCTCATCCTCGGCAGCCTGCTCGAAGGTCTTCACTTCCGCGCACAGAATTCCCTGAGGTTCCAGCTGTGCCATCCACGCCGACGTCGTCTGCTCGGCGAAACGAGCGGCGACGATCTGGTTCAGCTCTTCTCGATGCGCCAGCAGGGCATCATTGGTTGAGAACCGTGGATCCTCCGGCAGGTCGTCGAGCCCCAGGGCCAACGCAAGATCCTGAAA